>JBDRGC010000082.1:0-13968 GCA_043818215.1 Chloroflexota bacterium
TGACCCGCTGACTCGCTGACCCGCTGACCCGCCAACCGCCAACTCGCCAACTCGCCAACTCGCCAACTCGCCGACCGACATCGAATGAATTCGATGCTGCTACAGGAAACATGCTAAAGCATGTTCAGAGCGAGACTTAACATGCTTTAGCATGTTTCCGATACCAACCCCGAATTAATTCGGGGGTTGATCTGATCGCTGACTCGTCGACTCGCTGACTCGCCGACTCGCTGACTCGCCGACTCGCTGACCCGCTGACTCGCCGACTCGCCGACTCGCTGACTCGCTGATTCGCTGATTCGCTGATTCGCCGAGTCGCTGTTATACTACACCCCGCTATGACCCTCGACCACATCCGCAATTTCTGCATCATCGCCCATATCGACCACGGCAAATCTACCCTGGCCGACCGTCTGCTGCAACTCACCGGCACTATCTCCGACCGCGAGATGATCGCTCAGGTGCTCGATACGATGGACCTGGAGCGCGAGAAAGGGGTCACTATCAAAGCTTCGGCTGTGCGCATGGATTACACTGCCTCCGACGGCCAGCCCTACGAACTCAACCTGATCGACACCCCCGGCCACGTGGACTTCGGTTACGAGGTCAGCCGCGCCCTATATGCCTGCGAGGGCGCACTGTTGGTGGTGGATGCCTCCCAGGGGATGGAAGCTCAAACCCTGGCCAACCTTTACCTGGCCCTGGAAGCCGATTTGGAGATCATCCCGGTGATCAACAAGATCGACCTGATCTCCGCCCGCCCGGACGAGGTCGCCGAGGAGATCAGCAGCCTGTTGGGAACTCCCGCCGGCGAGATTTTACAGATTTCCGCCAAGGATGGGGTCAACGTGGAAGCTGTGTTGGAAGCTATCATTCAGCAGGTGCCTCCGCCCAGGGGAAACCCGAAGGCTCCGCTACGCGCCCTGATTTTCGATTCCCATTACGATTCGTACAAAGGAGTGGTAGCCTACGTGCGCGTCTTCGACGGTGAGACCAACCCCACGGATGCTCTAAAATTGATGGCCACCCGGGCCGATCTCAAACCGGTGGAAATTGGCATCTTTGCCCCGGCGATGAAAGCCATAAATCGTCTCTCGACCGGCGAGGTCGGCTATATTGCCACAGGACTCAAAACCGTCCACGAATGCCGCGTAGGTGACACTTTCACTCATGCCCTGCAGCCCGCGGCGGAACCGCTCCCTGGTTATCAACAGGTCAAGCCGATGGTCTTCGCCGGTTTGTACCCTGTGGAGGGCGAAGACTACGACGACCTCAAAGATGCCCTGGCAAAATTGCAGCTCAATGACGCTGCCCTGGTCTACGAACCGGAAACCTCCCAGGCCCTCAGCTTCGGCTTCCGCTGCGGATTCCTGGGTATGTTCCACATGGAGATCATCCAGGAACGGCTGGAACGCGAGTACGACCTCGACATCATCATCACCGCGCCATCTGTGGAATACGAGGTACTCATGCGAAACGGAGAGACCATCCGAATTGACTCCCCCTCGGAATTGCCCGATGAAGGTGAAATTGACGAAGTCCGCGAACCCTGGATGAAGATTCAGCTATTCACGCCCACGGATTATTATGGGGCCGTGATGGAATTGGCAACAAAAAGGCGGGGAATTTTTATCGATCAGGATTACCCCACCCCAAACCGCGTCCAGCTCAACTTCGAGATACCCCTCTCTGAGTTGATTATCGATTTCTTCGATCAGCTTAAATCCCGCACCCGGGGCTACGCCTCCCTGGATTATCAATTCGCCGAGTACCGCCCTGACGATTTGGTCAAGCTGCAAGTCCTGATCAACAAAGAGCCGGTCGATGCCCTGGCGATGATCGTCCATCGGGATAATGCTTACCACAAAGGTCAGGCCCTGGTAACGAAACTCAAGAAGTTGATCCCGCGCCAATTGTTCGCGGTTCCCATTCAGGCATCGGCTGCCGGGCGGGTGATCTCGCGCGCCAATGTCAAAGCTCTGCGCAAAGATGTGCTGGCAAAATGTTACGGCGGCGATGTGACCCGCAAAAAGAAATTGTTAGAGAAACAGAAAAAAGGCAAAAAACGCATGAAAATGGTGGGCCATGTCGAAATTCCCCAAGAGGCCTTTCTGTCTGTGCTGCGGTTACAAGATGATTGAGAACCAAACAGAAGATACAGACCGGAGAGATTTGCGGCGCATTTTGCCGGGATTGGTGGTCAGCCTGATTGCGCTGACCATTGTTTTTTATTTTGTCGACTGGCAGGATGTTGTTGCGGCCTTTAAGCAGGCCGATTACCGTTATCTTTTGTTGGCGTTGCCCGTCTACTTGGTTGCTTATGCCGCTCGTGCGTTGGCATGGCGTACATTGTTGAAGGAAGAAGTCTCCTTTCAGCGTACATTTTTGACCATGAGCGCGGGCTATCTATTGAATAATATTTTGCCCTTCCGTTTGGGCGAATTGGGACGCGCTTTTTTGTTGGGACGCCACGGACTCGGATTTTGGAGGGTGTTCTCCACCATTGTGATCGAACGCGCCTTTGATATGATCCTGGCGGCCGGCCTGCTATTGGGCACTCTGCCCTTTGTGTGGGGTGCGCCCCAGTCC
Source organism: Chloroflexota bacterium (assembly GCA_043818215.1). Classification (GTDB taxonomy): domain Bacteria; phylum Chloroflexota; class Anaerolineae; order Anaerolineales; family UBA11858; genus JBDRGC01. The sequence goes on from JBDRGC010000082.1 coordinate 2,590, forward strand.
CGCCAGGTGGCGCTGATTGTGGGGGGAGGGGTGCTGATTGGGTTGGCTGCTCTGCATTTGCTGGCCCGCTACCGGGATTGGGCTATGGCCCGGTTCGAGAAACTCGGCGGACGTTGGCAGCGTGTGCGGAAATTTGGAGCCGAACGCCTGCCTGCCTTCTTCGATGGTCTGTCTGTGCTGGTCGATTTCTGGCGGTTTTTGCGCGTTCTGGGGTGGATGACGTTCGGTTGGACGCTGGCGGTTGTCTACCAATATTTGCTTCTACTGGCATTTGTGCCGGATGCCGGCTTGCTGTGGGCGGCTTTCGGGTTGGCGGTTTCCGCTTTGGGGGTGGCTGTCCCGTCTTCACCGAGCTATATCGGCGTTTACGAAGCCGCCTGGATTGGCGCGCTGGCCTTGTTCGGTGTGCCCTTCTCGACTGCCCTGGCTTATGCACTGGTGGGGCATGTGATTCAAGTGATTATTACCGGCATCTTTGGCGTCTACGCCCTGACTCGCGAGGGCGATACCTTGAGTCAGGTGTATCAGGGTATTCGGAAGAGAAGTTTTATTTGAAATCTTTCACCGCGGTACCTCTTCGGTTATTCACCGCAGAGTTCGCAGAGAGCGCAGAGTTTTTGCTTTGTTTTTCTCTCAGCGTTCTCCGCGTACTCTGCGGTAATTATTTTGGGAAATGCCTGACGCCCTATTTTTTAGGAGAGAAAACATGTCAAAACATTACCTGGTGACCGGCGGGGCTGGTTTTATCGGGTCGAATTATGTCAATCGGTTGTTGGGGCGCGGTGAGCGTGTCACAGTGTACGATAATCTCTCACGGGCTGGCGGCCCCCTCAATATCGAGTGGCTGCGCCAGACCCACGGACGGGATTCCTTCGAATTGGTGGTCGGCGACCTGCGGGACGCCTCCCTGTTGACCGCCACTGCCCGCCACGCCGACGTCATCATCCACCTGGCCGGGCAGGTCGCAGTGACCACTTCGGTACTCCACCCCCGCGAAGATTTCGAAGATAACGCCCTGGGAACGTTCAACGTGCTGGAAGCCGCCCGCCTATCGGGTCGCAATCCGGTTGTGCTGTACGCCTCCACCAACAAAGTTTACGGCGGCATGGAAGACGTCCGCCTCGTCGAGCGGGAGACCTGCTACGAGTACGCCGACTTCCCCCACGGGATTCCCGAAACGCAGCCATTAGATTTCCACTCGCCATACGGATGTTGTTATTCATCAGACACAGATATTCTGACAAGTTCTGGGTGGAAACGTTTTTATGAGCTAACCCCTGAAGATGAAGTTCTAACGTACAATATCGAGCGCAAGGTTGCAAAGTATCAACTCCCTACGGATTATTTTGCATATCTTTATCAAGGCAAAATGTATGTGCAAAATAATTGTCGCCTCAAAACTTGTGTAACACCTAAGCACAAAATGCTTGTTTCGTGGGGTTGTAACCATGATGAACTTGAAAGGCCGCAATTGATGGAGGCACAAGAGATTGCGGGAAAGCCAATGGCTTACCTGCTCGCAGCAAATGTGGTAGGGGGAGATGAGCAGGAATACTTTGTTTTGCCCGCGGTTAAAGCGGGAAAGCATAAACATAGTTTTCCTGACCGAAAAATTCTGATGAATGATTGGCTCCGATTTTTAGGTTGGTATATAGCCGAGGGGCATTGTTACGAATCCAAAAAGACTGGAAACTGCACGGTTACGCTGACAAGTTACTATCGTGCAGATGAAGCTATAGCCGTCATGAAGGCGATTGGGTTATCGCCCGTATTAGACAACCATCATATTACGGCGACCTCTCGACAATTATTCGAATATTTAAAACACTTAGGTAAAAGTCATGATAAATATATTCCTGAAAATATAAAAAGCTTGCCGGGTATGCAGCTTGTTATTCTGCTGAACTCTCTGCTTGATGGTGATGGAAACAAACAAAGCAAGAATAACTGGAAGTATACAACTGTTTCGGTCAGACTGGCGAACGATGTTCAGGAAATTACCATTAAATGTGGTTTGGCATCTTCGCTCACACTGGATAAAGAAGGTTTTTATCGGGTTTACATTAATACAACCAAAACAACCCTGTGCAACTTGGGTGAAGATCGCAGTGAGTGGATTGATTACGATGGAATGGTTTACTGTGTAGAAGTGCCCAATTCTGTTGTGATGGTTCGGCAAAATGGACGTGCTTATTTTTCTGGCAACTCCAAAGGGGCTGGAGATCAGTACCTGCGCGACTATCAGCGCATCTACGGCCTGCCGACGGTGGTTCTGCGCCAGAGTTGCATCTACGGGCCGCGTCAATTTGGCATCGAAGATCAGGGCTGGGTGGCCTGGTTTGTGATTGCGGCTGTGGCAGGCAAGCCTATCACTATCTTTGGCGATGGCAAACAAGTGCGCGACGCCCTGTATATCGAAGACTTGCTGGATGCCTACGATGCAGCCATCGAGCGGATCGACACAGTTGCCGGTCAAGTTTACAACATCGGCGGCGGCCCGGAGAAAACCATCTCCATTTGGAAGCAGTTCGGCCCCATCCTCGAGAAACTGCTAGGGCAGAAGATCTCCGTTGCCTGGGAAGATGATTGGCGCCCCGGCGACCAGCTCATCTACGTCTCCGATATCCGCAAAGCCGGACAAGAATTAGGCTGGAAACCGCAAATTGGCGTCGAAGCAGGCATTCAGCGCCTCTTCGAGTGGGTGACCGCCAACCGAGACTTGTTTTCCTGATCCCTGCCTCCTGCTCCCTGCCTCCTGCTCCCTGCCTCCTGCCTCCTGCTTCCTGCCTCCTGCTTCCTGCTTCCTGCCTCCTGCCTCCTGCCTCCTGCCTCCTGCCTCCTGCCTCCTGCCTCCTGCTTCCTGCTTCCTGCCTCCTGCTCCCCCCATGAAAATCCTCACCGCCCTCACTTACTACCGTCCCCACACTTCCGGCCTGACCATTTACGTCGAGCGGCTTGCCCGCACACTGGCCCAGCGCGGCCATCAAGTGACTGTGCTGACTTCGCAATACAAGCCTGATTTGCCGCGCGAAGAAATTCAGGATGGCGTCCACATCGTGCGCGCCCCGGTCTGGTTCCGGGTCAGTAAAGGTGTCATCATGCCGACCTTCGGTTACCTGGCCTGGAAGTTGACGCTGGAAAATGACATCATTCATCTGCACCTGCCCCAGTTCGACGCCGCCGGGGTTGCCCTGCGGGGGCGCATACTGCGCAAACCCACAGTGATTTCGTACCACAGTGATTTGTTGCTGCCGCCCGGTTTATTCAATCGTTTCGTCAATCAAGTTGTGCTTCGGGCCAATGATCTGGCCGCCATCTTCGCTCATCGAATTGCGGCCTACACCCAGGATTTCGCCAGTCACTCGCCGTATTTGAAACGCTTCGCTGATAAAGTGCGCGTCATCCTGCCCCCGGTGGAGTTGCCGGAAGCCAGTGCAGCGAATATCGCCGCTTTTGGGGAACAGCACAACCGGGGGGGCAGGCGTCCCATCATCGGTATGGCAACCCGTTTCGCGGCCGAGAAAGGGGTCGGAATCTTACTGGATGCCCTGCCGCGGGTGCTGGAACGTTATCCCAACGCGCTGGTGCTTTTTGCCGGGCAATACGAGGGGGTGTGGGGCGAGGAAGCATATCTGGCGCGCCTGATGCCAACCATCGCAAAATACCAGGCCGAGGGACATTGGAAATTCTTGGGTAATCTCACCCTGGCGCAGATGGCAGCCTTTTATCCCAACCTGGATGTGCTAGTTGTTCCCAGCCTGAATTCGACTGAAACCTTTGGCCTCGTGCAAATCGAAGCCATGATGAATGGTGTCCCTACGGTGGCCTCCAATTTGCCCGGTGTGCGCCAGCCCCCTCAAATGACCGGCATGGGCGAAGTTGTCCCCATCTGCGACGCCGCGGCCCTGGCGGATGCTATGTTGCGAATATTCGACCATCCTGAGAAATACGCCGGTGATCCCGAAGCAGTGGTGCAGCAATTCGATCCCCACACTAACGCCGCAGCTTATGAGGCTTTGTACGCGGAGTTGCTCGAAGAGTTGGGAAGTAGGGATCAGTAAACCAGGAATCAGTAGACCAGGGATTAGGTAATTTGGTAACTGGGAGTAGGCAGCGAATCATCATTCTCTAACCCCCTAACTCCTAACCCTAACTTCCCTACCCCCCTAACTATGGAATCACCTCAAACCCCTGCTCGGTGAAGTGCTTATCAAAGGTGAAAACCTGATGAATACCCAACCGACGCATGGTTTCGAAGCTGGTGCAATCCACCAGGCTGAGTCGGCGGCGGTTGGTTGTTATCAAATAGTTGACCGCTATACGGTGTTGGTCGGCGGTTAGCCAGTCCACTTGCAGGAGCGGGGTGATTTTCCAGATATCCATCACGGCTGTTAAGCCTATTCGCCTCTGCAGTAACGCGCTCGTTTCAAGGAGAACGTAGTTGCTAGTGATGAGTTTTGACTTCTGCTCCAACAAGTTAACCCAGAGATTCAGGGCTGGCGCATGTTGTTGATCATCCTCGTCGAGTACGGCGAAGAAAGCAGTTGTGTCAATGAAGAGCATCAGCGTAAGCTTCAGCCAGATATTCGTCGTGGTTGATGGAAATGTCTGTTTTTCCAGAATGATATTTGCCGGCAATAGAGATGGCATATTGACGTAATTCATCCATTTCCTTTGTTTCGGAAGTGTTTAGGTATTGAGCCACACTTTCACGGATTATCCTTGCCACCGAGACCTTTTGGGAGGCAGCCAACTCTTTCAAGGCCCGGTGCTGTTTCTCTGTCAATTGAATTTGTGTCCGAATCATGAGTTTACTCCAAAAACTGTAATCACTTTCCCGAATGTGGTGTATCTACCTCGTCAGCGTAAATCTCTGCCAGGTATTTATCATGATTTACTGAGACGTCTGTGGCTCCATCGATATCATGATATTTCCCAGCAAGCGACATTGCTCGTTGCTGTATCTTTTCCATACTTGGTTTGTTAGCAGTGGTCAGATATGTTGCCACGCTTTCTCGAATCAACTTCGCCACCGAAACTTGCCGAGAATCGGCTAACTCTTTCAATGCCCGGTGCTGTTCTTCTGTCAATTGAATTTGTGTCCGAATCATGAGCTTGCTCCAATAACTGTAATCACTTTTCCAGAAGTGATGTAATTATAGCATAAGATGACAAATCTCCAATCTCGCGAGCGTCACAAGTTGGGGACAAGCTTTTCAGGGTACAGGATGGGCCGACTCTTTCGGGATCGTGCCTGCTGCCCAACATATCTGCAGGTTCACAGAAACCCTCTCGTACATATGGGGGGGGGTAGTTAGCTTGTACGCCGCGAAATCCAGTGAAATCTACGAATTTCCCATAATCACCACACGATTTTGGGAAATCCCAAGCAATTTTACCGGTTGTTTGTCATTGAATCACCCGTTTTCCCCTGCTTTGTTGTCCCCAGTCTGTGACGCTCACAGTTGCCGGTAAAACGACTCCGCTTCCCCCATCACTTTTTGATACTCGGCCCGTGCGCGGATCAGGCGGAGGTTGTGCTCTCGGGCGCGGGCACGCAGCTCCAGGTTCTCCAACCCGCCCACAATCGCGTCCGCCAACGCTTCGGGGTCGGCAGGGTCCACCAAGAGGCCGTTCACCCCGGGGGTGATCCACTCACGCAGGGATTCGATGTCCCCCACCACAGGGAAGCAGCCACAGGCCAGGGCTTCGAGCAATGTGTTGGGCGTCCCATCGTGGGTGCTGGGCGAGACAAGTACCTGTGTCTGGCGGAACAGGTCTGCCATCTCGGCGCGAGTTTGGCGTGGCAACAAGTCTACCGCATGAGCAATGTCGAGGTTGCGCACCCAGCGTTCGGCTTCGGGTACTCCCGCCATCATCGTGCAGAGGAAACGGGCCTCGGGGCACTTCGCCAACACCCGCGGAATTGCCTGAAAGAAGGTGTCATTGCGTACGTAAGCACGCAGGCCGCGCGGGTTGATGACGACAGGATTCGGGGTTTCATCAACGGGGTAAAAAATATCCGTTTGGATACCTCCAGCTCCCGGCAAAACAATATTGGGTTTTTCTCGGTCAAAACCCCATGTCTCAGCCAATTTCATATCCCGTTGACAATCGGTATGCAGAGCGTCGGCTCGTTCCAATGTCAGGCGGGTAAGCTGTGTCAGTTTGCGGGTGGCCGAGGCGTGCAGCGTAAAATCGTTGCCCCAAATAGAAACGAGAAGCGGGAAGCAGGAAGCAGGAAGCGAGGCGTGAGCCAGCGCGGCTAACATGCCCTCGTAAGGGATGCGCATAGCGTGGATTAAGTCGGGTTGGAGATTGGAGATTAGAGATTGGAGATTGGCGGCTGCTTTGGGTAAACTGCGGGGCACGAATTGATGCCGCAGCCAGGTCCGCACCCGCGGTGTAGCGATTTTACGCACCACCCCCCTGCTACCCTGCACTCCCGCCCCCCTGCCCCCCTGCTCCCCTGCTCCCCCGCTCCTTTTCTCCCCCGCCCCCCTGCCCACCTGCCCCCCCGCTTCCTCGCCCACCTGCCCCCCCGCTTCCTCGCCCACCTGCCCCCCCACCCCCCCGCTCCCCCGCTCCCCCGCTCCCCCGCTCCCTCGCCCCCCCGCCCCCCCGCCCCCCCGCCCCCCCACAAAACTCGAAAACGCCACAGGAATAACCGTCAACGAGCCCAATTCCAAATCAGGCTGGCAAGGGTATATCGAAGCAAGATGAACTTCATGACCCGCGTCCACGAAGTACTGCATCCAGTTTAGGGCAATCGGGGAACGCCCATCGGCGACGAAGAGGAGTTTCATGCCTCCACCGAGTTAGATTCTCCCCCTACTTCTCGTCCAGTTGAAATCGCACAGAACCAATGCGGTGAGGTCTCAGTCAAACGCTCGAACTCCGCTCGCGTGTAAACATGCACATCCATCCCAACTGGGAAACCGAAAGGCAGGTAATCAACTGATCGAATGTGACGCGGTTTGGATGAATCTGTAACCACCAGACAGATGTCTACATCGCTGCCCGGTGATGGCAACCCAGTAATCCAAGAGCCAAACCAGATAATGCGCTCTATTTCAGTATAGCGGCGGCGCAGTTCTGTTGCGTATTCCCACACAGCCCTGGCAATCGCTTCACGATCTACTGATTTGATGATCACAGAACTCGAGTAGGGCTGTTGCGTAGTTGCAAGCATCCTCAGCCTCCTTACGAGTATAAAAATCGGTCGGCGCGCCACTATCGAAACCATTAGGGTAGCGCGTTGGAATGTAGTGCTTATCCAGTGACCGGGCGTAGTCCATTAATTCGGGAGAAGGCTGCCGGTCGGGAGGCAGGTTGCCTAAGAGTACAATCAAAGTATGCCCCCAAGCCTCCATGCTCAATTTCTGAAAGAGAGACTTTATGGCCTTTTCAGCAGACTGTTGGGCAGCGAAACAACTCCATTCGTAATCATCGGTTCCCAAAGCATTGTGGGCATGGCGCAAGTCGGCTTGAGCCTGACGGAACCAGTCAATATAACGGTTACCCATAACCTACTCCTTGTAATTAGCGATGTTGACCGCCGACATACGAACGTTCAAATCAGATTCAAGTATCGCAGCGCATCCAAAACCCGAGGCGGGGACCACAACCAATCGACGGGGAGGGTAAAGCCAGGCAGTTGAGCGGAGTGGTACACGCCTTCGGCGTCCGGGGACGCTAATTGATAGACACCCTGTTTGTCGAGTTGATAGAATTCGGCCCGGGTACGCAAGGGATCAATCAGCCAATACTCGGGGATGCCGGCCTGCTCGTACTCGTAGAATTTGTCGCCGCGATCGCGCCCGATACTTTCCGGCGAGATGATTTCTACCACCAGATCAGCCGGGCCGTCCAGGTAAGTTTCTTCGAGCCGCTCGCGGTGCGACTGGGAAAGGAAAAGCAAATCGGGTTCGCGGCCCGAATCGATCAGTTTCATCTGGAAGGGAGCCGGAAGGACAATGCCTAAAGTATGTTCCTCTACAAATGTACTTAACACCGCAATCAGAAAACACACAATATCTTGATGCCGCATACTTGCCGGACTGGTCATAATCACTTCTCCATCCACCCATTCGGTCAGGGTATCTTCGTCGATTTGGGCTAAGAATTCTTCGTAGCTGACTCGCGGCGGCTTTTCTTCGGTCTGAAGCACATCCCACAGACGCTGACGCAGGCTGTGCTCGTCACGCCGGGTATAAGTGCTGGTCAGAGCCACTTCTTTTATCTGTTTACTCATTTTTGCCTCCATCTACAAAGGGGAGTTGTAGATATTATAGCATGGGCGAGTGAACAAGAGGCAAGAGGCAAGAGGCAGGTGGCAGGTGGCAAGTGGCAAGGGGCAAGAGGCAAGGGGCAGGAGGCAAGAGGCGAGGGGCAAGGGGCAAGAGGCAAGTGGTAAGTGGCTTGCTCGCCGCTCGCCGCTTCACGCTCGCCGCTCATCGTCCCGATGGTCTTACGGGATCACACTCGCCGCTCCACACTCGCCGCTCCACATCTCACACTCACCGCGCCAATCGCCTCCACAAACACCCCCACCATCGCTTCGAGGTTGATCTCCTCCGTCACAATGCGAAATGACTCCGCTCCCATGCGCCGCAATCGAGGAATATCTGCGAGGGCAGCGCGCAGCGTTTGGGTGAAGGCTTCCTGATTCCCGGGCGGGACTTGCCAGCCATTCTGCGGGCGGACGAGGTCATCCTGCGTGCCATCCCCTTTGGCGACGATGACCGGCAGCCCGTGGGTCATGGCTTGCTGGACTGCCAACCCACCAGTGCCGGGGAGGGCGAACAAATCCGCGGCGGCGAAATATTGTTTCAGTTCAGGGCCGTGTTTGGCGCCAGTGAATTCAGTCGAAGGATATATTTGTTGCGCCAGAGATTGGAGATTGGAGATTACTGAGCCGTCACCGACAACGATCAGCTGAGGCTGAAGCGATTCCGACAAAGCAGCGCAGGCGTGCAGCAAAATATCGATCCGTTTGCGGGCTTGCAAGCGACCCACAAAAAGCACCGTGGGAGGCCCACCCAGGGGAAGCGATCGCTCCGGGGGTGGCGTGGTCGGGCGAGGAGCGACGGCATTGCAGGCCACAAACACCCGCTCCGGGGGCAATCCCAATGTCCGGTATTCCTCAGCTCCGCGGCGGGAATAGGCAATCACCCCATCCAGGGAGCGCAAAAACGAGAGCCGGTTCCATCGCCGCAGCGGGGCCAGGAATCCGCCCAGGGGTGGGGCACCCAGCCCCCAACCCAGAATGGGTTTACCGCGGGCGTGCATCCACCTCACCGCCAGGCGGGTGCTCAAGTAGCGGGGATTGGCCTCCACAATCAGAGCATCGGGTTGCCACTCGTCGAGCCAGCGCGTCAACCCACGCTGCCAGCACAGATACGCCGAAGACGAAGGATCGCGAAAATGAAGGTTGCGCGCCGGAGTCAAGCGCGCTAACTCCAAATGATCAGCGGTGGCAATACCCTCCACCGGGAGCGGCTGTCCGGCGAAGACGCTCAGACCGCCATCACAGGCATCAGCCAGCATGTCGAAAAACGGGGCGCGATAAGCAGGGAGGACACGCTGCTGGAGGGCGAGATGAATGACGAATGGCGAATGTCGAATAGCGGATGGCGAATGTCGAATGGCGGATGGCGAATGGCGAATGGCGGGTTTCGGGTTAGGAGTTAGGGTGTGCATGGTATCAGGAGGTAGTTTTGTAAGGCAAGGCTTCTACAGCAAGCTGCCCCTCGAGGGCTTCGAACTCCGGGTCTTTGTGCAAGAGGGTCGCGCCCTGCCGCAGGGTGTATGCCGCGATGATTGCGTCGGTAAAGGAAATGTGGTAATTGGCCTTCCAGCGCGCGGCTGTCAACAATGTGGGTTCATCCATCTCCCAAATGATGTCGGCGGGTAATTCCTTGATTGCAGCGTAACGGTATTCGGCCTCCGCTTCGCCGCGCTCCTGGCGGCTGATATATGTGACTTCAAGCAACACAGTCCAGGCAATAATACCCGGCACTCTTGCAAAACCTGCTCAATCCGGTCGGCCCCGTCTTCGTCCTCCAGCAATGTGATAATTGCCGATGTATCCAGCACAGACTGCTCAGGAGTTGTCACGCTCACGCTCCTCCTGCCTGTAACGGTACAATGCCTCGAGCAAGTTCTCACCTTCTGCACAACCGCGCAGCGCCTTAATCGGGTCAGCCGGAATGGGGATGACCTTGATTACCTCGCCATTATCGATCCAGGCGAGGCGGTCACCGGCGCGCATAGCATAACGTTTGCGAATTGAGGCAGGCACAACGGTCTGCCCGCGTTTTGTCAGTGTAATTTGCATATCAACCTCCGCCCTGATTATACAAGACAAATTTCCGAATCACCAGACGATTTCAATTTATGACTTGCTACCACATACGCCTTCCAATCGAGATCAGTCAGCGAGGGCACGGAGGGATAACCGCGCTCCATGCGGTGAAGGGAATACCCAGCGCCGGTGAGAGTCTCCCACGCCACGCGGGCCGCTTCGGGGCCGTGCAGTTCGAGCAAAATCAGCGGGCGGGCTTCGCGCAACACGCGGGGCATGCCTCGCAGTGCCAGCACCTCCCCTCCCTCGATGTCCATTTTGATTACCTGCGGGGGCGGATTCCCATCTCGATAAATGAAATCATCCAAAGCGATGCCGGGGACTTCCAACGATTCGATGTGACCACCCTGCCGGCCCGCCGACCCTTCAGCCTTGCCCATGGCGCCGGACGGCCCGACGAGAAAGCGGACGGGGGCTGAGGCTGCCGCGACCGCCCCAGGGATTATCTCAACCCGATGGCCGAGGCCGTTAAGCCCCACGTTGACGCGCAGACGCTCCAGGTTGGCAGGCAGGGCCTCGAAGGAGAATACCTGCCCCCCCTCGTCAACGGCACGCGCCAGCAGCAAAGTGATGTAGCCGATATTGGCGCCTACGTCATAGGCCACCCATCCTGGTTGGGCGAACTCGCGGACCGCGGCTTGCAGGTCAGTTTCGTAAGTTCCGAGCCAGTAATCCTTTTCGAGCTGCAAGTCGAGCCTCAGCCGCGCCCCGGCCAACTCCCCTGCGGCGACGGTGACTTCGGTGAGGCCAGTTGGAGCGGCGCGGTTGAGGGCGACTCGAATCAGGCGGGCGAGGGGGGCAAAAATATAAAAGGCTCGCCTGACAGGAGCAGGTAATATACGAGCCAGGAATGCAGCAAATTGAAGAAAATACTTATTCACCACTAAGGCACCAAGTCACTAAGTTTTTTATTCTTCTTCGTACCTTGGTGTCTTAGTGGTGATTATCAATGGCTGAAACATATCTGGCTCTGCTGATTCCTTCATTTTTTTACCACTAAGGCACAAAGGCAC
>JBDRGC010000083.1:0-15472 GCA_043818215.1 Chloroflexota bacterium
GGGAGTAGAGGGTAGAGGGCAGAGGGTAGAGGGTAGATGTCAGAGGCTAGAGGTTGGAGATTAATTCAACCAGTCTTCAGTCTCCAATCTCCAATCTCCAATCTCCAATCCCCAATCTCCAATCCCCAATCTCCAATCCCAAAGGACTCATATATGACACGCTATAAAATCATCGTCAACCCAATTTCCGGTAGGGGCACCGGGGAGGCATCCATCCCCCGCATCGAGCAGATTCTAGGCGCGGCCGGCCTGGATTTCGACCTGGTGCGCACCGAGCGGCCCTGGCACGCTGCCGAACTGGCCCAACAGGCCGTCACCGATGGCTTCGATGTGATCGTCTCGGCGGCCGGGGATGGCACTGCTAACGAGATAATCAACGGCCTGATGCGCGCCAAAGAGGCTGGCATTGGTACGGCGGCTATGGCAGTGCTGACCGTGGGCCGCGGTAACGACTTCGCTTTCAGCATGGGCATCCCCGCCGGGCTGGAAGCTGCCTGCCAGACCCTGGTGCGAGATCACCGCCGTAGTATCGACATTGGCCGCGTCACCGGTGGACTTTACCCCGCAGGCCGCTACTTCGGCAACGGCGTAGGCGTCGGCTTCGACGCTGTGGTCGGCTTCGAAGCTCTCAAGATGAAGCGTCTCCACGGCTTTGCATCCTATATCGTCGCGGCCCTCAAGACCATTTTCTTGTACTTCAAAGCTCCGCAGGTGCGCGTCGAGTACAACGGTGAAAGCATCACCCTCCCTGCACTGATGGTCTCGATTATGAATGGACGGCGCATGGGCGGCGGGTTTATGATGGCCCCCCAGGGACTGTCGGATGACGGCGTGCTGGACCTTATCATTGCCCGCGAAGTCAGCCGCCCCCAGATTTTCGCCCTCGTTGGCCGCTTCATGCAGGGGACGCAGGCCTCCCATGCGGCCATCCAGACCGCGCAGGCGCAGCACGTTACCGTGACCGCGGTCGAGGGCGTACTGCCCGCCCACGCTGACGGCGAGACCCTGTGTACCGAGGGCACCGAACTGACTATCGAATTACTGCCGCGCCAAATTGAATTAATTTGTGACCCGCTGGAATAGAAAGATGGCAATATTGCAAAAGCCGCCCATCAATCTGACGGCGGACTGCAGACCGCAGACGACAGACGGCAGACCGCAGACGACAGACGGCAGATGGCAGACAGCAGGGGAGTGGCGATCAGCGGTCAGCGATCGGTGGACGGTGGTCGGCAGTCGGTGGTCTGCCGTCATTTCAGGGTATCCGATGTTAGTTTTGCGGTACTGCGAAAGATGACTTTGACCGAGCGAGTGGTCAACACCACCATAAAGGGAATCACCTCCCTGATTTGCCGCGTGGATGCTGAACAATTGGCGCGAGTCCCGGCCCGGGGGCCACTGATCATCGTCACCAACCACGTCAATTTCCTGGAAGCGCCCGTCATCTACACCCGCCTGATGCCTAGAGCGGTGACCGGCTTCGCCAAGATCGAAACCTGGGATAGCGCCTTCTTGGGCTGGCTGTTCGATGTGTGGGGGATGATCCCTATCCGCCGCGGCGAGGCCGATATGTCTGCCATCCGCCGCGGGGTGGCGGCCCTCGAAGATGGGCAGATTCTAGCCATTGCCCCCGAGGGAACCCGCAGCGGGCATGGACGCTTGCAAAAGGGGCGCGCCGGCGTGGTCATGATGGCCTTGCTCAGCGGCGCACCCCTGCTACCGGTGGTTCACTACGGCGGGGAGCAATACCGGCAAAACCTGAGCCGCCTGCGCCGCACCGATTTTCACGTAATTGTCGGCCAGCCCTTCGAGTTGGATAAACGCGGCCAGAAAGTGACCCGCGCAGTGCGTCAGAAAATGACAGACGAAATCATGTATCAGATGGCCGCCCTCCTGCCCCCACCCTACCGCGGCGAATACGCCGATCTCTCTAAATCTACGGAGTTCTATTTGAGCTCGTGCCACATTTCTCAGGAACCGTGTTCCTTGAAGGAACACGGTTCCTGACAATCGTCACCCCAAAATCTCCCCCATCATCTTCGCCACAGCCTGATATATCGGCGACTCGTCGCCCAACTCCACCAGGGGGCGGCCGCTGAACTCGAAGCTGGTCAACTCATCATTGGCGGGAATCACGCCCAAAAGGGGAATATCCATGGCGTCGATGCGTTCCTGCAGCGGGGGTGGCACTTCGCCGGGCAGAAGACGGTTCAAGATTAGGTAAGCATTCTCCACGTTGATATCCAACTCGTTGCGCAGGGCTGCGATGCGCTCCGCGGCCACAATGCCCCGCTGGGTCGGGTCGCTGACCACCAGTAGGTGTTCCACGTTACGCGTCGTGCGGCGGCTGAGATGCTCCATGCCGGCCTCGTTGTCGATCACCACATAGCGGTAACTGCCGCTGATGCTGTCGACCACCTCCCGCAAGTTGTGATTGACTGCACAATAGCAGCCCGGCCCTTCCGAGCGCCCCATAGCGATCAAGTCGAAGTGATCGCCCTCCGAGAGTGACGCGCGCACCTCGTAATCCAGATATTCTTGCTTGCTCGTCCCGCCCGGCATCGTACCCATGGCCGCGCCGCCCGCGGTCAGCGATTTCTGCACCTGGGCCAGCATCCCCTCCCGGATATCGCCCACCGTCCACTCCAAATCCAGGCCCAGCACCATATTCAAATTACTACTGGGGTCGGCGTCGATCGCCAAAATAGCGCCCGGCTGCGTCTGCGCCAGATATTTGATCACCATCCCCGCAATCGTCGTCTTGCCCACACCGCCCTTGCCGGCTAATGCGATTGTTGTTGTCATAATTCGCTCCGCTCATTAGAGATTGGCGATTGGAGATTAGAGATTCAATCTCCAATCTCTAATTACCAATCTCCTGTCTCAAAATTTCTGCCATTTTTTCTGCAGACACTTTTAAAGATGGAACGTGATTGTACACCGGGATGCCCAGCCTATCCGCCTCCTGAACCGCCATGTCCGCGGGCAGGAAGCCCAAAACTGGAATGCCGGGTGATTCCGTTTCCAGGAAGTGGGACTCGTCTTTATTGCGGACTTTGTTCCCCACCAACCACAGACGCTCCAACCCAATATCGTTAGCCAGTTTTTTGATCTGCCGGGCTGTGCCCAGGCTGCGGCGGGTCGGCTCGACCACTACTATCATGGCATCCACAAAATCTACCGTGGCGCGGCCCAGGTGCTCGACTCCGGCGTACATATCCAAAATCATCACGTCTTCGTCGCGGAAGAGCAGGTGAGTGAACAGGGTCTTCAGCATGGCGCTCTCAGGGCAGATGCAGCCCGACCCGCCCAAATCTACCGACCCCATTTCCAGCAGGCGCACCCCGCGGTGAACCACGCTGAAACGTTCGGGGATATCATCCACGCGCGGGTTGAGGGTGAAGAATCCGCCCACAGTTCCCGGTTTGGCCCCGGTGCGCTCCTCGATCAATTTATCCATCTCGGCGATGGGTGTCAACTTGGACAGTTTATCCCCGGGGAAGCCCAAGGCCCCCGCCAGGCATGGTGCGGGGTCAGCGTCCACTGCCAACACTTCCCGCCCCGCGTCGGCGTAAATCTGCGCCAACAACGCTGAAAGCGTGGTCTTGCCCACGCCGCCTTTTCCGCTAATAGCAAGTTTCATTCCGACTCCTTATTTACAAGATGAGATATTCTGTATACCCTGTGTACCTTGCATACCTGGTTTACCGGTATACAGGGTATACAGGCTCACGACTCAAATCCCTTTGCCTTAATCAAACGCCGAGCCAATTGACCACCCAAAATCGCGCACCCATCCGTCGAGAGGTGGTATCCGGCAGCGGAATCGAAGAGTACTCGAAAAGATGCCGGAAAATCTTCGTCGCCTAACCAGCAGGCCACCATCAAGGCCAGACGCGGCAGCACCTGGAAAGAAAAAGCTGTGTTGGCGAAAAATTCGCGCCGCCCATTTAGACACTCTGCGGCTTGTACGAAAGCATCCAAGTCGTTACCGAAGGCCGTGGTTAACTCTTGCCCGGTGTATCCCTGAAAGGCCTGGGTGTAGAATTTGCCGTCTGTCAGTTCGGTAAAGGAAATCCATTTACCAGATTGGGGAGTGCCATCCGAGATGTGAAAATAATAAAGCAGTAGTGCCTGATCGAAGGGATTCAACGGCTTCTCGCCGTGAGCGTCCCTGGCTATGAAATCTGGAAAGCTGAGAAACACCTCTCGGTTCCAGAGAACCAACTCGAATTCCCCGCGTGAATCTCCTGCCGGAGTATAGATCGCTCCAGTTCGGATAGCCAGAGCATTAGGGTCTTCACTGCGCAGTTCGGTGCGCAGTTCATCTGCCCGGCCTTCGAGCGGGCTTGGGTTCTCCCCAAACATACAGTTCTTTATTTTCATGCTAAGCCTCGCTAAAAAAAACAGGGTACCATTGTCTTTATCACAACGGTACCCCGTATTATATCAATAGAGTTGTTCCGTAATAACCGATGCAAGGAATGGTACACGGATTTCACGGATAAGACGGATTCATTTTCTTAATTTTATGCTTATATCCGTGAAATCCGCGAAAATCCGTGTACAAAAATCTGCCACTGTTATTGAGGAACAACTCTAATCTTCCGACAGGATGTATTCTAATCCTCCGGCGGCGCGGCGATGAAGCCTTCTTTCTTCATCATTTCGGTCAGATTGCGGGAGCGGCCAATGATTTCTTTGGCATGCTCGTATAGTTCATCGTAACTCTTTGTGAGGGTGGCGACACCTTGCTCTTGGGCTTTCATGCCTACAGCGGCAGCTTCTCGGGGGAAGACATCCCAATCATCCATGGTGGGGAGTAAGTGATCTTCATCGAGCTTGTCACCGATTTGGTCGGCCAGGGCCTCGGAGGCCGCGAAGCACATCTCGTCTGTGATAGTGGAGGCGCGCACATCGAGCGTGCCGCGGAAAATGCCGGGGAATCCGAGCGAGTTGTTGACCTGATTGGGGAAGTCAGACCGCCCGGTAGCAACGATTCTGGCTCCGGCGTCTTTGGCTTCCCAGGGCCAAATCTCGGGAATGGGATTTGCACAGGTAAACACAATGGCATCATCATTCATCTGTGCGACCCATTCCGGCAAAATCGTACCGGGGCCGGGTTTCGAGAGAGCAATAACAACGTCAGCGCCCTTCATGGCATCGGCAATATCGCCCTGACGCCCCTCTGTGTTTGTTATCTCGCAGAGGTGCCATTTTTGAGGGAATTGGTCTTTCTTGGCTGCGAGGTCTTCACGGTGCATTCCCAGAATGCCTTTGCTGTCTACCATGAAGCATTTGGCCGGGTTCACGCCCCACGCAAAGATCAGGCGGGAAATGGCAACATTGGAAGCCCCAGATCCAATAAAGGCAATTTTGATGTCTTTTTTGTCTTTGCCCACCACTTTGAGGGCGTTCATAAGACCAGCCAGCGTAACGGTTGCCGTGCCCTGTTGGTCATCGTGCCAAACGGGAATTTCGCATTTCTCACGCAACTCGTCGAGAATGCGGAAGCATTTCGGCTGGGAAATATCTTCGAGGTTGATGCCTCCAAACGCAGGTTGCAGCATCAGCACCGTTTCGATGATCTTGTCCGGGTCTTTGGTATCCAGCATAATGGGAACTGCGTCCACGCCGCCGAGGTACTTGAATAACAGGGCTTTCCCTTCCATCACCGGCAAACCGGCCTTGGGGCCAATATCGCCCAAGCCCAACACGCGGGTCCCGTCGCTGACGACTGCGATGGTATTCCCTTTGCTGGTGTGTTGATAGATCATCTCAGGATTGGCTTCAATATCGCGGCAGGGAGCGGCTACGCCTGGGGTGTACCATATAGCGAAATCATTGACATCACGCACGGTACATTTAAGCGTGGTTTCCATCTTCCCTTTGTAAAAGGGATGCAACTTCATCGCATCGGCTGCTGGCTTTTTTGCTTTTTCCAGAAGCTCATCGATATTTATAGGGGTTTTCGTTGGCATAACATGATCCTCCAAATTTTTACAGCAAGTAATGATGTACAGCTCTAATCAAAAAAACGTGGTAGCGCAAAAAATCATAATCGGTTATCAGATGCTGGTCAACTGATAACCGATTAGTTTTTACTAGTATTTAATCACTGTTTTACCGCAATGACAATATAGGCAGTTGAGCAAAAGTCGGCAGGCTGCTTGTATCTCGTAACGCAGTCCCCGAAGCGTAGCGGAGTGGGAAACGTATCCCGCAAAGGTATACGGTGCATTTGTCATTCCCGGGTGACTTTTGGGCTACTGCCAATATCGTAAATAGGGAGAGAGGGGAGATGAGCGGTGGGCAACCCGTTTTGGAAAAGAGTGTGGATTCAATCATGGGGGAGATTGTACCGCGGAGAAATGTCCTTTTCTGGCTCGCCTGGTTTGCCCTGCCCTCTCCTGCGTGGTAGAATCGAAACATAAGAGAGCAGATTTGCTCATTTGATTTTCTTACCTCAGACGTATCGCTGGATACGCTCTCCGAATACGAGGAAGGTTGACATGGAAACACAAATTGGTACATTTGCAGTTAAGAAAGGTTTAGCCCAAATGTTGAAGGGCGGGGTGATCATGGACGTGGTGACCCCCGAACACGCCCGCATTGCCGAAGACGCTGGCGCAGTGGCCGTGATGGCCCTGGAGCGCGTCCCTGCCGATATCCGCGCCGACGGCGGCGTGGCCCGTATGAGCGATCCGGGCTTGATCGCCAGGATTATGGAAACCGTATCCATCCCCGTGATGGCGAAGGTGCGTATTGGGCACTTCGTCGAGGCTCAGATTCTGGAAGCTCTGGGCGTAGATTATATCGATGAATCCGAGGTGCTTACACCTGCCGACGAAGCACATCATATCAACAAACATGATTTCAAGATTCCCTTTGTGTGTGGCTGCCGCAACCTCGGCGAAGCTTTGCGTCGCATTGGTGAAGGTGCGGCCATGATCCGCACCAAAGGCGAGGCCGGCACCGGTGACGTGATCGAAGCTGTGCGCCACGCCCGGGCTGTATTTGGCGAAATCCGCCGCTTACACAACATGCCCGACGAAGAACTGATGGCTTTCGCAAAAAATATCGGCGCGCCCTACGAACTGGTCAAAGAAGTCAAAGACTTGGGCCACTTGCCGGTAGTCAATTTCGCCGCTGGCGGCATTGCCACACCAGCCGATGCAGCCCTGATGATGCAGCTAGGAGTGGACGGTGTTTTCGTTGGCTCCGGCATCTTCAAATCTGGCAACCCCGCCAAACGAGCCGATGCTATTGTCAAAGCTACCACTCACTTCAACGATCCCCGCATCCTGGCCGAGATCAGCCGTGACCTGGGTGAGCCAATGGTCGGACAGCAGGTCACTGACATTCCTGAGTCTGAGCTGATTGCTGGAAGAGGCTGGTAATGACAGTATTCAGTATTCAGTGTTCAGTTGCCAGCCAGTTCAATTAAAAAAACTACTGAACACTGAATACTGAATACTGAAAACTAAAAACTGGAACATGAAAATCGGTGTATTAGCATTACAAGGAGATTTCGCCGAGCACATCACCATTCTGCGGCGCATCGGCGTCGAGGCCGTGGAAGTGCGCTTGCCGGAGAAACTGGCAGACCTCGATGGGTTGATCATCCCTGGCGGAGAATCAACCACCATCGGCAAGCTGGCAACCTACTTCGAGATGATGGAACCGCTGCGTGAATTCGGGCGGAAGAAGGCCATCTGGGGAACTTGCGCCGGGGCGATCTTCCTCTCCAAAGATGCCCGGCGTGACCAGCCTCTGCTGGAATTGATGAATATCACCGTGGAGCGGAACGCCTTCGGGCGTCAGGTGGACAGCTTCGAGGTCGATATAGATATCCCCGCCCTCCAGCAGGTAGATGCCGCAGGTTCTCCCTACCACGCGGTTTTCATCCGCGCCCCGTTGATCGAATCCATTAGCGGAAAAGCCGAAACCCTGGCAGCCCTCCCGGATGGCCGTATCGTGGCTGCTCAAGAGGAACACTGGCTGGCAACTGTGTTCCACCCCGAATTGACAGATGACGACCGTTTTCACAGATATTTTCTCACTCTAGTACAAGCTGCTCAAAAGCCATGATCCGTCCCTTCGACTTACGCGACCTGCCAACTCTGCGTCGTTACCATGGCCAGGGATTGTGCCTTGATAGTACATTGCTGGCAACCCGCGGGCAGGTGTTGATTCAAGGAGTGCTGTTATCTTATCTCTCGCCAGCTACCGGCATATTCACATGGATGTGCTTCGAAAACCGGGATGAGCACCCCCTCATGGGGCAGATCACTCATTCAGCAGATTCCCCCTTTGCGCGCATAGCGTTTCTGGCCCCGGAAAGCGCGCTAGAATCCCCACAAATCCAGGAATTGCTGGAAGGCCTTGTTCAACAAGCTGGTATGCGCGGCGCTTTCAACCTGTTGGCAGAAATCGACGAGCGTTCGGTCGCATTCGAAGCTCTCCGCAAAGCTGGATTTTCTATCTATGCCCGGCAACGCATCTGGAGGCTACTGGATAATGCTCATCAGCCAGACACCGAGATTTACTGGAAGACGGCGGAGAGCCAAGATACTTTTGCAGTGCAGTCCTTATGCAATAACGTGGTTCCCGGCCTGGTGCAGCAAATAGAACCACACTCGACTGATCAATTGCATGGGCTGGTATGCTACAAAAACGGTACATTGATTGGATATATATATCTGAAATACGGCCACCGCGGGATATGGGCACAACCAATCATCCACCCTGACGTGGAGAATATCGATATTCATCTAAACGAGATGATCCGCAGCATCCCTGACCGGCGTTCGCGCCCGCTGTATATTTGCGTGCGCTCTTATCAGTCCTGGTTGGAATCAGCCCTTGGGGACCTGGGTGCGCAATCCAGCCCGCTGCAAGCTGTAATGGTTAAACGGCTGGCAATCCATTACAAAGCAGCACGGTCTTTTGCTCTTCCTAAGCTCAAAGTGCAGCCGGAGGCTTCTGCTCCCGTCGCACAGTCAAAGCGCAACTCTTAACCTCTCTCAAAAACATGACACAACAACGAATCACAGACGATTTAGATGCCCTCCTGGGCATTTTGCCTCCTAAAATTGCACAGTCCGTCACCGCGGTCAACGATAGCAGCAACCTGCTGGAAGTCATCCTCGATTTGGGACGTGTGCCCACAGCCCGCTTTCTGAAAGGGGAATCAGCGCTTGGCGAAAAGGAGATCACCCGCGCCGAGATTGACCACGTGGCTGAACGCATAGGCACATTCGACACCGATAATCGCGCCGGACTGGAACGCACCCTGCACCGTATTGCTGCCATTCGCAACCGGCGAGGCGATGTCGTAGGGTTGACCTGCCGCGTGGGGCGAGCGGTTTACGGCACAACCGATATTATCAAAGACCTGATCGAAAGCGGCAAAAGCCTGCTCCTGCTGGGACGTCCCGGCGTGGGGAAAACGACGATGCTGCGCGAAGCAGCCCGCATTTTAGCCGACACCAAGCGAGTGGTGATCGTCGACACCTCCAACGAGATCGGCGGCGACGGCGACGTGCCTCACCCCGCAGTTGGCCGCGCCCGCCGGATGCAGGTTTCCACCCCCTCACAGCAGCACGAGGTGATGATCGAGGCCGTGGAAAACCACAATCCCGAAGTGATCGTGATCGACGAGATTGGGCGCGAGCTGGAGGCGGCTGCCGCCCGCACGATTGCCGAGCGCGGCGTGCAACTTATCGGCACGGCCCACGGCAACACGCTGGAAAACCTGCTGCTCAATCCCACTCTATCTGATTTGGTGGGCGGCATCGAGTCCGTCACCCTGTCGGATGAGGAAGCCCGCCGCCGCGGCACGCAGAAGACCGTGCTCGAACGCCGCTCTCCCCCGACCTTCGATGTGCTGATCGAAATCCAGACCCGCGACCAGCTGGCGGTTCACACCGATGTGGCCGGGGCGGTGGATGTATTGCTACGCGGCAACCCTCTGCCCCCTGAGATTCGCTCCCGAGATGAGGATGGCGAAATTCGCATCGAGAAGGCCAGCCAACCAGCCGGAGTCCGCCGTGATCCCCAGGGGTTACGCCGCCCCGGCGATAAACCCGCCTGGGAGAGCGAATCCAAAGATGCGGAACATCCCCCCATGCGAGAGTCGCTCCGCCGCAAGAAAGATTACGAAGTCATTCGTATCTTTCCTTATGGGGTGGCCCGCAACCGGTTGATCCAGGCAGCCAAACGGCTTAGTGTCCCCATCATCATCGAGAAAGATACCAGCGAGGCTCAGGTTGTGGTCACGCTGCGGACGCATTTCCGCAAGCGGCAGCGCACCATTGTGGATGCGGAGAACCGCGGCACGCCCGTTTATGTGCTGCGCTCGAACACCATCATCCAGATGGAGAGTTTTCTGGAAGGGTTGTTCAACCTGACCCCCGCGGAGCCGAGAGTCCAAAGCGAGGAGGAATCCATGCGGCAGACCCAAGGCGCTATCGAAACGGTGCTCAACGGCGAGCGCTGGGTAGAGCTGTCGCCAGCATCATCGTATATTCGGCGCTTGCAGCACCAAATGGCCCGTCAATCGAATCTGCACTCGTATTCTTACGGGAAAGAGCCGAATAGACGGGTGCGGATTTATAGGGAATAGAGATTGGAGATTAGGGATTGGAGATTAGGGATTGGAGATTAGGGATTGGAGATTAGAGATTGGAGATTGGAGAGTCGTAAACTTTCACGACTCTCCGCTCTCCAATCTCCGCTCTCCAATCTCCGCTCTCCAATCTCCGCTCTCCAATCTCCGCTCTCCAATCTCCCTCTCCAATCTCCAATCTCCTCTATGTTCATCACCTTGGAAGGCCCTGAGGGCAGCGGGAAGACCAGTCATGTACCCCTTTTGAGAGATTATCTTCTCGAAACCGGGCACACAGTTTTCTGCACCCGCGAACCGGGGGGGACATCCATTGGAGATCAAGTGCGTGAGATTCTGCTGGCTAATAGAAATACCGAAATGCACCCCCGGACGGAAATTTTGTTATTTCAGGCTTCGCGTGCTCAACTTGTAGAGCAGGTCATATTACCGCGCTTGGACAGGGGCGAGGTGGTGCTTTGCGACCGCTACGCCGACTCGACGATTGCCTACCAGGGTTACGGACACAGGGTCGATTTGAAGCAGTTGCGAGCCATAGTCGATTTCGCCACCGGGGGGCTGAAACCTGATTTATCTCTGCTGTTAGATGTAGATGTGGAAGTGGGACTCAAACGCCGGCAAAAAGATGGGGACGTCAACCGGCTGGATGCCCTCGCCCTCGAATTTCACCGCCGAGTGCGGGCCGGATACCACGAATTGGCCAAAGCCGAACCCGACCGTTGGGTAGTGATCGATGCCAATCAATCATTTGAGCAGGTTCAGAGGGATTTGCGAAGCACTATTTTGGCAAGACTGTGTGGGGGTTAAGGATTGGGGATTGGAGGTTGGGGATTGGAGATTGGAGATTGGGGATTGGGGATTGGGGGCTGCCTCATGCCTCATGCCTCACGTTTCACGCATCACGTTTCACGGTGCATTTGTCATTCCCGGGGGGTTTTTGCGCTGCTACTGCCTAACTTCGCAGATATTCCTTCAGATGGCGGCTGTGAGTAGGGTGGCGTAACTTGCGGAGAGCCATAGATTCGATTTGGCGGATGCGCTCCCTGGTGACATCGAAATACTTGCCGACCTCCTCCAAAGTGTGATCTTTGCCATCCAGTAGACCGAAGCGCAGTTCCAATACCTGACGCTCACGATCCGAGAGTACCGCCAGGGCGTTTTTGACCTGCTCGCACAGGATTTCACGGGCCACAGCGTCCATAGGTTGAAGCGCATCCTCATCCTTGATGAAATCACTCAATTGATTGTTGTCCTCGTTGCCTACCGGGCTGTCCAACGATAGGGGTTCTTCAGACGCGCACAGGAAGCTGGTCACACGAGACACTGCCTGCCTCAGACAACGCTGCATATCTTGGGGCAGGGGTTTCTTTTCCTCACGCAGACGCAGAATGATCTGCCTATCTTTATCTTTTATGAAATTGGTCTGCAGGGCGATCTCCTCATGGGTCGGGTTGCGGCCCAAGTCCTGGGTTAGCTCGCGCTGGATACGCAGCAGGCGGTTGATGGCCTCGAAAACATGTACGGGGATGCGGATCGTGCGCGCCTGGTCGGCGATGGAGCGGCTGATGGACTGGCGGATCCACCAGGTAGCGTAAGTGCTGAACTTGTACCCGCGAGTGGGGTCGAACTTGGACACGGCCCGTAGCAGCCCCACATTTCCTTCTTGAATCAAATCCAGGAAGGCGTTTCCCCGTCCCGCGTAACGCTTGGCAACGCTGACCACCAGGCGCAGGTTGGCGCGGATGATGGCGTTATGCGCCTCGGAAGATAGGCAGCGGAGGTGCTGCATATCGAGCCTCAATTCATCATCAGATGGCAGGTAGTGCGAGAAGGTGCGCCCCGTGGGCAGCTTATTGCGTTTCTCTATATATATTCTCATGCGCTCTGCAGTCGAGTCGGGCAATGCGTAAAAAGAAATAAAAACCGTAAAAGCGCTGCGGGCCACATCGTCCCAGAAAGGGTCCTTACCCCACAGCCCATTGTCCAGGTAAGCTCGCAGATAAGATGGCTTAGTACATTCCCAGGTCTGACGAAGCATACGGGCTTCAGAGAGCATCGGAAGCAAATCGGGGCGCGCATACTTCAGCCGGTGGGTATCCTCCCTCACCCGGCGCCAGGCGGCAGCCAGCTCTACAAACAAGGCGCGGAATACGCTGCTGGGCGGAGACATCCCCCGTTTGGCAATGGGGTGCTGGCGGCCAATGATGTCTAACCGGCGCATGGCAGCTATGCGGGCCGACAGCCAGAATTCGTGATTGACCTCCAGTAGATCTATCTCGCCGATATCTTTGAGATACAGCTGGATAGGGTCGTTACTTGACGCCGCCAGAATTTTCGCCACAGTCAGCACATCGTCGCGGGAAGCGTTTTGGGCGTCTGCTTCGATTTCGCGGTTTTCTTGCGGGTTGTCATCCAAGTCCTCGGCCAGAGATGCCTCAACAATCGAAGTGATCACCCCACCAACGTCGTTCTCAGGGGGACTATCCTCGGCGGCAGCAGGCGCATCTCCCACGGCATCAAGGAACAATGTCTTCAACAAGCGGGTGGCGTCAGATTGTGTCACGGAGAATTCTCTATTTATCGGCGGGCGAGTGATTGGTGTAGCGGTTTTTAGCCCTGTGCAACCGTCCCCGTAAAATGGCGTACTGCACCATTGCACTTTGGTATTCGCTGGCTTTCAAGTCCCCTTGTTCCTGGGCCGCCTCCTGCATATAACGGAGATGGTCTAAACACTGGCTCAGAGTATTCTCACGCAGCACAATCAAGGCTCGGAGCACATCTTCCAAAACATCGTCCTCCTCAAGGTCAACATCTCCGGTTCGAACCAGCACACCATCGGTCAGGCTCATCATCGGCTCAGGGAGATGGTTGAGCAGATGGTCGAGGGGTTCGATATCATTTTGATGCAGCGATTTGCCGGTCAGTTGAAATAGCACTTGGTGATCGGTGTGCTGAAAATCTTGAGTGCTGATGCGGTCCAGACCGTCTTCTTGCAGCTTGCGGTCGATATGGTAGATGAGATCAGGATTGCGCACCAGGATTCCGAGAATGTGGACTTCGCGCTTGTAGGTTGCAGTGGCGACCCGTTGGGCCGTTGCCTCCAGCGGAACCTCTGCCTCGGTGGGGCGTGGCCGGCGTGACCGGTACGAAGGCCTCCGCCCGAGGCGGGTTGACGCCGCTCCCAGCAGGGAGCGTTCGTCCACGCGCAGCAGGCGGGCCAGCCGCTGGCGGTAAGTATCCCGTTCGATAGAACTGGGCAGGTCTTCGATCAGCGGCATGACCTGAGCTGTGATCTCGGTCTTGACCCTGGGGTCATCCAGGTCGCGATCCGCGGCCAGGGTGCCCATGACATGCGCCACAATGGGCTGCGCCTCGCCAATCAGTTGCTCCCACTCGGCAGGGTCGCGGTTGACCACGTCGTCGGGGTCCATTCCTGGGGGCAGGGTGGTGACGCGGATATCGGCCTGCAAGCGGGCCTCGTGGCGCAGCAAGCCGCGGGCATCGAAGCGCACCTCGCCCTCACGATCCAGGGTTTGGCGGGCAACTTCCAACCCCCGCAGGGTGGCCTTGATTCCGGCAGCGTCCGAATCCATAGCCAGTACAATGCGGCGGGTAAAGCGTTTGATCAGTTGCAGGTGATTATCCGTCAGGGCGGTTCCCATGGTCGCCACCACGTTGGTGAAACCGTGCTGGTGCGGGGCCAGGACGCCCATATAGCCCTCGACAATCACAACCTGGTCTTGGGCGCGGATAGGCTTGCGGGCGCGGTCCAAACCGAAGAGAATATGGCCTTTGTCGAAAATAACCGTTTGAGGGGAGTTGAGGTATTTGGGGAGGCCCTCAGGGTCGAGGGTGCGGGCGCCAAAGCCGGTCATGCGGCCGCGTTCGTCCCGAATGGGGAGCACGACCCGCTGCCGGAAGCGGTCATAGATGCCCCCAGAATCCCGCTCCGAGACCAACCCGGTGTCGATCAAATCCTTTTGAGTGTAGTTCTTAGATTTGAAATGGTTTGTGGCCGCGTCCCACGAATCGGGAGCGTACCCCAGCCCGAAAGCCTCGATGGTTTCGTCACTCAGTCCGCGCTTGTGCAAGTATTCGAGAGCGTCCTGTCCGGCGGGCGTGTTGAGCAGATTATGGCGGTAGAAAGTGACCGCGTCTTCCAGCAGGGCACGCAAATGTTCGTGTTCCTCGGTTTGCTCCTGCTGCTGGGGCGTGAGCGGCTTTAGCTCCACCCCGGCCTGCTCGGCTAGAACGCGCAGGGCTTCGGGGAAATCCCAGCCCTCTTTTTTCATCACATAATTGAAAATATCGCCGCCCTCGTTGCACTCGCCAAAGCAGCGCCAGCTTCCCGTATCGGGGAATACCACAAAAGCAGGCGTGCGCGTGTTGGCGTGGAAGGGGCAAAACCCCGTGTAGTTTTTCCCCGCCCGGCGCAGCTGCACCGTTTCGGAGACCAGGTCTACAATATCGAGGCGGGCTTTGATTTCGTCAATGGAGGTCATTTTCAGTTTTCAGTTTTCAGTGTTCAGTGTTCAGTATTCAGTGTTCAGTGTTCTGTATTCAGTGTTCGGTCGGCGGTCGGCGGTTGGCGGTCGGCGGTCACACCGATTATACCAGTGTATAGCGGCTGACCGCAGACCGCAGACCGCCAACCGGTATGCTGCAGGCCACACCACTACAGCGAATTCAGAAACGAACGAATTTCTCCCGGCCCAATATTCGTTCCATTCCTAATTCGTTTCATTCCAAATTCGTTGTAGTGTTCTCCGCTACTCCGCTACAGTCCACTGTCCGTTTTCGCTGACCAGTGCTAGAGCGAAGGGCTTGAGGGCGTGGAGATCACGC
>JBDRGC010000084.1:0-2776 GCA_043818215.1 Chloroflexota bacterium
GCTGCTCTAAAATGGCGCAGGATACAACTTAGTTCGCGGCCTCGGGCGGGTTGCCGTCGCCATTTTTGAGACCAACGCTACCCAGATAGACTGGTTCATCTTATTTATTCGTTTTTTTTAAAGTGCGAAATTTAGGCTAAGGTACTAAGTATGTTCGGCGGGACAGTCACCCACCCCGCCCCCACTCCCAACGGGAGTCCCTTGCGGGGATGATAAGGGGCTGGGGGTGAGGGGCGACTTCTTCCTATTCCCCGCCGAAGATGCCGCCGCAGCTGCCGGCTGGGTCGTGGACGTGGTTACGGCACGCATCCCCCACAAGTTCAGCCTCGACCCCCTCCGCCAAATTCAGGTGCTGGCTCCCATGTACCGCGGCCCCGCGGGGGTCAGCGCATTCAATCAACGCTTGCAAGAAACTCTCAATCCACCGAAACCCAACCAGCCGGAGCGCAAACTATTCGGCGTTACTTTCCACCCCGGCGACAAAGTCATGCAAACCCGCAACAATTACGACAAAGATGTGTACAACGGCGATATTGGCTTTATCGGCGCCATCGACCCCATCGATCAAACTCTAGCCGTGGACTTCGATGGCCGTCCCGTGGAATACGATTGGAGCGAAGCCGATCAGCTTATGCTCGCCTACGCTGTCTCGGTACACAAAGCCCAGGGATCGGAATTCCCCGCGGTGGCGATGCTGGTGGTGACGCAGCACTATCTCATGCTGCAACGCAACCTGCTCTACACTGCCATCACCCGCGCCCGGGAACTCTGTGTGCTGGTGGGCAACCACCGCGCCATCGGCATCGCGGTGCGCAATAATAAAGTTGCTCACCGCTTTACCGCCCTGGATTGGCGGCTTCGGGATGGGGTATAATGCGAACGGGTACGGGGCGTAGACCCCAACCACGGATTGCACGGATTGCACGGAAATAAAGTGTTAAAAATCAGTGACAGCGTGCCCTTTGGGTAAATCGGTGACATCGTGCCCTTTAGGGTAAATCCGTGGTTAAATAGGTCTGGAAAGTAGCTCTCCCCCAACATGTAAATGCGCCCAATGGCTACCATTTGACTCTGGCCTCAAAAGTGAGTACACTCTAACCGATTGAATTTTCAGGTTCACATATTTTCGAGGAGAAAAAACAATGGCCTCTCAACCCTTTCAACTTGTCATGCAGGCTGGCCCGACGCCGAGAAAGACTTTTACACTCTCCGGCAACGAGATCGTCATCGGGCGCGATATAAATGCAGATATTGTGATCAATACCGCCGAGCTATCGCGAAGACACGCTAGACTCCGTCTCGGAGACGGGGGATATATTCTCGAGGATCTGGGGTCGACTAACGGCACATTCGTCAACGGGCAGCGTCTGACAGCTCCCCGCGTTATGCGTCCAGGCGAGACCATCATGTTAGGCGAAACCGTGGCTTTGATGTATGGTGGCATCCAGTTCGATCCCGACGCAACAGTGATTTCAGCCTCCAGCAGCGCCGCAACTATGTTTGCACAAGAGCCAGTGACTCCCCTTCCTCGCACTTTTTCTCCCTCTCCTCCCCCGCCTCCCATACCACAGCCATTTCAGCCAAATGCACCAGTCTATTCGGGGCAGGTTCCCGCGGGGCCTGTTTTTTCAGCCGATCCAATGCCTGACGATGAGGGCAAGGGAAAAACCTGGTTATGGGCTGGATTGGGATGTGTGGGTATCGTGCTGTGCGTGCTTGTGGTCGGCGTGATTGCCTTCGATATGCTTAATTTGTATTGCACCCCGCCATTCAATGCTCTGTTTTCTGCCTGCCCATAACACAATTACACCGCAACCGTAGCATCTCAATCAATAGGGGAAGAAGTTGTTCAAGCGGAAATTCCCGGTTTGACCAGCAATGTTGCCGAGATTTCCAAATCTCGCTTGCTGAAAGTTGATTCAATAGAACGCGGACACTTGTACCTGCCTCCAAGTGCAGGTACAAGTGTCCGCTAAATCCGTGTCAGGCTGCTTCGTCGCAGAAGGGGTTGAGTAATTGAAGAATCAAAAGCGAATTGATTTAAAAGGGGGGATGAACTATACTTTGATGAGTAATCGGGCAGGGAAGAAGGAATTAATATGCAGCGTTTTGGCCGTATAAAATCCTATAAATCGTCATATACGGCATTTGTGCCGTAAAAAATCCCAAGTCGGCGGTATAGCGGCGAATTGGCTGTAAAAGTCACCATTCGGTTGATTTTGCGGCTTTTTCGCCAGCTAATTATGGGTTGGACGGAAGCACTTCGTGCAGGGTAGACGGTGATGAGTAAAAGAGTAAGAGGAAGGAGAAAGAAGTGAGGAAGGGGAAGGAGAAAGAAGTGTTGAAGAAATTCCGGGTAGAAATACGCTGAAAAGGAAGAAAGGGAATGAGAAGGAGAAGAGGGAAGAAGAAACAAGCAGAAGGGGAAATAATAAACGTAGAGCAGGCAGCTGAAGGACTGGAAATAGCAGATATCCTGCGGGAGTTTTTGCCAGGCTATCTAAAGACGCACAATATCTCGGCCCACCAATGGCGGGTGCTGAACGCGATCGAAAACTGTCGCACGCACCAGATGGGATATCATCTGAGAGAGTGCGAGGTTTGCGGGTACCAAGAGTGGATGTACAACTCGTGTCAAAACCGGCACTGCCCAAAGTGTCAATGGGCGGAACAATATGAGTGGGTGCAGAAGAAATTAGCAGAGTTACCGAGAGCGAAATACCATCATTCGGTCTTCACGCTGCCGGATGGGGCACTGTATCATTTGATGATAATG
>JBDRGC010000085.1:0-3082 GCA_043818215.1 Chloroflexota bacterium
CCTTCGGTCAACGGAGCAGCGAGTGCCTGCCTGCCGGATGGCAAAGGTGGATGTATGCCCTGGACAGCGCTCAGCCAGCCGAACCCGGATAATCCGGCTTTCAGTGTAGATATGAAAGGCCAGGCGGATATTTACCAGGCGCTGTTTAGCGCCGTCAACTCGCGCCCCTGGATCACGGGCTTCGTCAGCCGCGGCTATTACCCGCCGACCATCTTGCAGGATAAATCGGCTTCGATCCACGGCAAACCGGCTGCGGATATTTTGTGGTACTGGTATCCGAGAATGTTGGGAGTGGTGAAATAAATTCTCAGTGGTCTTTTGCTGATCGTGGCTGGTTCAGCTTTGTTGTGGTTGGTGCACCAGGCCTACGGACGTTGCCATGAATAACATCAATATGTATCGATCAAGTGCGCGTATGCTTTGTGTCTTCATCTTGGCCTGCCTGCTTTCCGCCAGCATGAGCCCGGGCACGTTCGCGGCCATTGCCCAGGAGGCGTGGACGGAGACACCGACAGAAATAGTAGTACAAACGGATCCGCCGACCGAGCTCCCCGCCAAGACTCTGATACCTACCGAGCAGGGGATTCTAACACCACCGGAAGAGATTTCCTTTACACTGGATGGTGTTAGTGTTAATGTCCAGACTTCCTCGCTGCCGTCTGCGGACTTCGTAGTCTCCGAACCTGGTGCAAAAAGCCAAGTGGCGACATCGGTTACTTGGAAGCCTTTTCGGGAGTTTTCTGTTATAGCTATCCCATATGGATACAAACCCGGAACTGAGGCATTGCCAGGCGCATTATCGGGGGGCAAGGACATTTACGATATTTTGCTTCGCAACTATCGCGTCCAGCAGGGTGGCAAAGTGCAGGATGGCCCTACCGTCACACTCTTTGGCAAACAGATAACTGGATTACATACTGTTGTCGAACTCCCCATTGACGGTCCCATTCCAAAGCCCATAGCGATTGAGGAGTGGGTAGTAGAGGCAGGAAATCGTCTGTGGATTGTACGGGCAAGTGAAGAGCAACTTACAAACGACCTGGCTTCACAATCAGTGAATTTTCTCGAAGATCTTGTTCTCAGAAGCAGCACACTCGGTAATCCTTCTACAATTAGCGATCAGCCGACAGAAAACCTTGCCACAGACTTTACCCCAGATGTGGGGACCGCTAACCTTCCCTCGCCTATTTGGTGGGATGGCGACTGTGACTACAACACATACTATCAGAAGTCTGGCGGTCGCGGTTCCTATCGACTGGGAGCAGTATATTTAGGCATGCCTGCATGCGGCCCGCGTCCTTGGTTTGACGATGCGCCGGATGTTCTGGTACATTTCTTTCAGGGTAGCCGGGGGGTATTGGAATGGGAATGTGTTGAATTAGGGATGCGCTTCCTCTACTTAATGTATGGAATACCCCCATACCAGGCGAATGGCTCTCAAGTGGTTTGGAATTATTCAGGCGATCGGCTTGTCCAAATACCAAATGGTACTCCTGGTAAATTGCCACAGCCCGGTGATGTAATGAGCTATGGCCCCACTACTACCTACGGACACGTATCTGTTGTAACTTCGTCGAATGTAGATGGAAATGGCAACGGAAAAATTACGGTGATCGAAGAGAATAGCTCAGTATCAGGTAGCAGAACGTTAGACGTTGAAGAATGGTATGTCTTAGCCTACGTTCCAGTAAGTGGCTGGCTGCATGATGAACAAGGTGATTGTCCGCAATCAGGAGGGGTCATTCTGTACTGGAATCCAAATTACACTTGCAGTAACAGTTCAGGGGATGCGGGTTACCGCCAACGGACAAGCACGGGATGGCAAAATGTCACCGACGGGTCTTTCGACGACAAAGCCTCTTCGGTGATGGTTCCATTGGAGTGGTCGGTGATGCTTTACGAGCACGCAGATAAGGGCGGCGGTAAAGTATGCTTCGACACCAACATTAGTGATTTTGGAACTTGGGATTTCCCTGGGACCGGCATATCTATTAATGATCAAGTTTCGTCTATGGAGGTTTTTTCTGATAGCAGTTGCGCCGGTGTATTAGAACCCTCCAGTCCAAATCCCTCGGATGGAACCACCCTGGGTCACACCAACGATACCTGGCTGTATTGGAGTACCAATGGTACGTCATGCAGCGTGCATGTGTGGGGTGGAATTATCGACATCACAAGAGAGGAGGGATGTTCCAGTCTCCAACTCGGTTCACAACGTGGCGGAGCCTATTCCTGGCAGGTTACTGCGAGCAATTCCGATGGAGAACCCGCCACTGGGCCGGTATGGCATTTCAATATTCTCCCCTCTGCGCCAACTAATCTCAACGCAGCAGCAGCGTCATCAACACAGATCAATTTGAATTGGAGTCTGTCGAGTGACGAACCATCTGATGTGGATAGCTACAATATTTATAGCAATGGAACACAGATTGCCAATGTCCCCAATAATACAACAGGTTATTCTGTCCCAGATTTGACCTGCAATACAAAATATTTTTTCTTCGTTAAAACGGTCAGGCAAGGTGTCGAATCGAATACCAGTAATACGGCTACTGCGACAATTCATAACTGCAACGTCCTAAGCATTTACCTGCCGCTGATTCTGCGGTAGGGGGCTGAGCACAAAACGGGGCACCAGGGATGGAGAACGTGCTACACCCTGACCAAGAGCGCCAACCCCAGCGGAGGCGGGACAGTTACAGCCAGTCCCCTGCCCAACTGCGCGGGGGGCAAGTACACCCACGGCACGGTGGTGCGACTGATCGTCACGGCCAATAACAGAAGGGCAAGGTGTGGCGTGTGCGAGTTGTTTGGGTATAATCCTTTCATCCCACTCGCCAAAGGAGGAGGAATGACCAAACCAAAGAAGGGCATTCGTATTTTGATCTGGGTGGTGAGCGTACTGGTCATCCTGGCCTTGCTGCTGACCGCCTTCGGCTTTACCTGGGTGAAGGTCACCGCGCCCAAATCGTTCCCACGGGTGGATGGCGACATCCATCTCGCGGGGTTGGATGGCCCGGTGGATGTCTATCGCGATGGCATGGGCATCCCAAACATCTATGCCACCAACGCACACGACCTG
>JBDRGC010000086.1:0-5780 GCA_043818215.1 Chloroflexota bacterium
GATTGGGGATTGGGGATTGGGGATTGGGGATGGGGATGGGGATTGGGGATTGGGGATTGGGGATTGGGGATTGGGGATTGGGGATTGGGGATTGGGGATTGGGGATTGGGGGTTGGGGATTGGGGATTGGGGATTGGGGATTGGGGATTGGGGATTGGGGATTGGGGATTGGGGATCAGGGATCAGGGATTAGGGATCAGGGTTTCGGTCAAACGGATCGCACCCCCACGTTAAGCGGACTCGGCTTTAGTGGTAGTTGAGCGGGGCGATTTTTCTAGAATAGTTATAAGAGTCCACTGAAAAAAGGTTATTTCACCGCAGAGCACGCGGAGATCGCTGAGATTATTGAAAATCAGTTTAAGATTTCGGAACTATGCTCAGATTCTGGCATGTATTCTTAAACCTGGTTTTAGGTTTTTCTCTGCGTTCTCCGCGGTAAGAGAGTTTTTTCAGTGCAGTCTTATAAGCAAAGTTTGTTTATGATTACAAATGCCCGGCAGCATCGGCCAGGGGATCGACATCCAGGCCGGAGGCGGGCAATTTGCCAGTGGGGATAAACTCTAGCACTCAGCCGGCGTTTTCGTGCTAAAATTCACCTGTAGCGCGATTTTGCAAATTCCACCTGAACGATTTACAATATCGCAGTACAAGAGGCGAGATTTGGAAATCTCAGCTACATTTTTGGTCAAACCGAGAATTGTTGCACCTGTACTGCGATTTTGCCAAATCGCAGTACAAGAGGTGAAAGGAGTTTCGCATGCCCGATCAAGTCGTCCGCCTGATTTACCCTCCCCATTTGATGGATGTCCCCGTAATAAATCAATTGATCCGCCGCTACGAACTGACATTCAATATTCTGCGCGCCGAAGTCACACCCAAAGAGGGCTGGGTAGATATTCAACTCGCTGGCAGCGCCGCGGCCATCGAAGACGCGATAACCTGGCTTTCGGGCCAGGGCATCGAAATCCAGCGATTGGCGTAGCATCACGGCGCTATAGATGTTAAGATAATGTTTTTGACTCCGCTTACTCAGATGTCATTGCGAACCGACGCTTTTCGGTGAAGCAATCTCCTTCTCGCCAAGGATGAGATTGCTTCAGCGGTAAAGCTGCTTCGCAATGACAGGCTGAGTCAAAATCTTTTTCTCAAAGTCTATAGTACAGTTAGGCGTAAATCCTTTAGCAGTTAATCACCCCAAACTCTCCGTGAAACGCGATCCCGCAGGAGAATCAGGACGATGTGCGTGATACGTGAAACGCTAGAAGTAAAGATATCACGCCTCACATATCACGTATCACGTTTCACGTTTCACGGAACTGGGGCACTTTTTTTTTGCGACGTTCATTACCCCTATGAGTAATCCACATCTGCTCGAACTCACCGTAGAATATATCCGTGAAGCGTTGAAAACTCAGCGCTTCGGTCAGGCTACAACTGCCTTCCTCGAACTGCGCCCCGCTGATCAGGCCGAGATCTTCAACACGCTCGACGATGACGAACAGGGCATCCTGCTTCAGCATCTGGACATTCCAGCCACTGCCGACCTTTTCGACGAGCTGGAGGACGAGGATACCCTGGATGCCGCCGAGAATCTGACTCTGGAACGTCTGGCGGACGTGCTGGACGAGATGGACCCCGACGAGGCTGCCGACCTTTTGGGTGACCTGCCTCCCAAACAAGCCGATGAGGCCCTGGCCCAGATGGATGACCCCGAAGACGTCATCCCCCTGCTTGGCTACCCCGACGAGACTGCCGGCGGTCGAATGACCACCGCCTTCATCGGCCTCCGCCCTCACACCACCGCGGAAACAGCCATTCGATTTCTACGCGATGTCAGCCTGGAAAACGATGTCCCCTATTACCTGTTCGTTATCGACCGGGAGAAACGTCTGATCGGGGTCACGGGACTGCGCGAATTGGTCATCGCCAGCCCGCAGGCCACCATGGATCACATCATGGAACCCGATGTTATCCACATAACCGCAGACCGCGATCAGGAAGAAGCCGCCAGGATCATGACCAGGTACGATCTCTCGGCCCTCCCCGTTGTAGACGAGCAGGGGCGGCTGGTGGGCGTGATCACCCACGACGATATTCTGGATGTATTGGAAGACGAGGCCACAGAAGATATCTACCGTTTAGCGAGCGTCGCCGACACCGACCTGGAACTCGAAAGCGACATTTACGAGCAGTTGAAAGGCCGCCTGCCCTGGCTGCTGCTCAACACCGGAACAGCGTTGTTTGCGTCTTGGATCATCAGTAATTTTGGCGATTTATTTATCCAGGTGGCTGTCCTGGCATTCTTCCAATCGGTGGTCACCGGGCAAGGGGGCAACGCGGCCAGCCAAAATGTAGCCATGATCGTGCGGTCGCTGGCGCTTGGGAAGGTTTCCGCCAAACAAGTCTGGCCGATCTTTTTCCGCCAACTGGCAGTCAGCCTCATGCAAGGAAGCATCATCGGTTTGATCGTGGGACTTGGCGTGGGCTTGTGGCAACAGAATCCCTACCTGGGATTGGTGCTCGGTTTGGCGCTGGTTGGCAATATGTTGGTCGCTGGGGTCGTAGGAACTCTGACCCCCCTGGCCTTAAAATCTTTGGGGCAGGACCCAGCGCTGGCATCTACGGTTTTGGTCACCGCGGCTACCGATAGTTTTGGATTTTTGATCTTTTTGAGTCTGGCAAAGGTTTTTCTGCCATATATTCAACTTTACCTGTAGAGGCGCAGACGGGCGACGGAAGACGGACGACGGACGACGGCAGACGGACGACCGCTGACCGCCGATCGCCGCGGGGATGCGACGACGGAGGCAGGCACAGCGATGTGACACAGTCTCCAATTGCCCGGTTTCCGCGGTCCGCCATCTGCGGTCTGCCGTCGGCGGTCTGCTGTCGGCGGTCTGCTGTCGGCGGTCTGCCGTCGGCGGTCTGCGGTCTGTAGTCTGCCGTCAACGGTCTGCCGTCGGCGGTCATTTCGCAATCCTAATCAAACGGAGGAAGTATGCCTGCAAAAGTGATTTTGAACCCTTACGCTGCTCGCTGGGAGGCACTTAAACGCCAACCCGAGGCCGAGGCTGCTCTCAGGTCCGCGGGTGTGGATTTTGAATTGGTGGTGAGCGAACATCCCGGTCACGGCATCGAGTTAGCTGCCCAGGCCGCCCAGGGGGGCTTCGATCCCATCATCGCGGCCGGCGGCGACAGCACTTATAACGAAGTGGTCAACGGGCTGGTCAAGGCAGCCGGAAAAGGAAAGGTCGAAGCAGCCTTTGGCCTCCTGCCTATGGGTACTGCCAACGATTTGGCCGATAACCTGGGTATCCCCAAAGACCTGACCGCAGCCGCAGAAGTGATCGCCGCCGGCCGCACACGTCCGCTGGATGTATGCCAGGTCAACGAACGTTACTTCATCAATAATTCAGGGATTGGGTTGGAAACCACCGTCACGGTTATACAAATGGGGATGAAGAGGGTACATGGGGTAATACGATACTTGCTTGCAACTCTGGTGGCAATTTACCGCAACCCGCAGTGGAGGATGGATATCGAATGGGATGGCAGTGAATACCACGGGCCGGTAACGTTGGTATCCGTGGGAAACAACCCGCGCACTGGCGGCATTTTCTACACCGTGCCCAATGCCAACCCCTTCGATGGGAAACTATCGTTCGTTTACGGCTCTATTCCCGCTCGCGGCGAGATTCTGCGCACGCTGCCAAAAATCATGAAGCCCGGCGATGGGAATTACACCGAGCACCCCAACATACATGAGGAACATTGCACCTGGCTGCGCATCCACGCCGAACCCACCACACCCGTCCACGCCGATGGCGAGGTGTTCGATCTGGCTATTCAGGATGTGGAATACCGCGTTCACCCCGGGCGGGTGCCGATTTTGCTCAAATAGTGCAGGGGGACGGGAGACAGGGGACGGGAGACGGGGGACGTCGACCGGAGGCCTGCGGCTGGCTGTCAGTGGTCGGCGGTCAGCGGTCAGCGGTCGGTGGTCGGTGGTCATCTCAGTATCTCCGGTGTTATTTTTGCGGTACTACCAAATAGTGAACAAACCACCCATCCACTTACGCGTCATAGCCCGCCTGATGCAGGCTTTCTTCTATTTGCTATACCATCCATTTGCCTGGGCTTACGATTTTGTGGCCGCAGTGGTGTCGATTGGGATGTGGAACGATTGGGTGATGAGTACGCTCCCCTACCTGAAGGGGCCGCGCGTGCTGGAATTGGGTCACGGGCCTGGCCACTTGCAAGCTGCGCTGCTGGCAGGGGAAATAGCGGCCCACGGCATAGACGAAAGCCGCCAGATGGGACGGTTAGCGCGCCGGCGTCTCAGGGGGAATTCCCCCTACTCGCTCGCGAACGGCCATACACAATCGCTGCCGTATCGGAGTGAGATATTTCATCAAATCGCGTCAACTTTTCCGTCCGAGTATATTCTCGATGCGCGCACGCTGGCAGAGGCTTACCGGGTACTGGCCCCGGGGGGCGCGTTGGTGGTGCTGCCCACCATTTGGATCACAGGTCAAAAATGGATGGAGCGGATCGCGGCCTCGCTTTTTCGTGTCACGGGACAAACTCCAGAATGGGACGCGGGATGGCTAGCCCCCTTCTACAAAGCCGGATTCCAGCCTCACATCAAGCGCATCACTCGCAAATCATGGACGCTGCTGATCATCGTTGCTCATAAGCCGCTCCCCCCCGCATAGGCGTTCTGGGACGTAGAACGTCCTCGCAAGCGTTCCACCGCAGAGCAGTGGAACGAGTTGTTCATTGGTACGCTTCGCAGGGCAATCGAACGATTCATTATCGACTTTGGCCGAACAGTAGAAAATGTGTTTACCCCGGCATCAATCTGTTGTACAATTCAGGCATGGAAGTACAAATAGCGGTCTCCAAAGTCAAAAAATATGCTACCTCCACCAGCGGCGATACGGTCGAAGTTGTCGAGCGGCCCAATGGCGGAGTCTCGATCGTAATGGCGGACGGGCAAAGCTCGGGGCGGGGGGCAAAATGGGTTTCCTCGTTTGTGGTACGCAAAGTGATCTCGCTGCTGGCAGAAGGTGTGCGGGATGGGGCCGCAGCCAGGGCAGCCTCAGACGCTTTATTTACCGAGCGGGGAGGTAAGGTATCGGCCACGCTGAATATCCTCTCGGTGGACCTACAAACCAGCACCCTGGTGATCACCCGCAACAACCCGGCCCCTGTGCTGCTGGCCCGCGACGAAGAAATTACCTGCCTGGACAAAGAAAGCCAGCCGATTGGTTTTTACCGCGACACTCGCCCTATGATCACGCAAGTGGCCCTCGAAGCCGGGCTTACCGTAGTGGTATACACCGATGGAATTGTACACGCCGGTTCTCGTGACGGGCAATCCATGAATGCAGTTACCTGTTTGCAATCATTGCTAGATGACGGGAACCCTGCTCCACAGGATATTGCGGATACCCTGTTGGAATACGCTTTGAAATTAGATCAGAACCGTCCGGTAGACGATACCAGCGTGGTTGCTTTGAGAGTGATGATGCCTAACAGTGAAAGCCAGGTGCGGCGGATGACGGTGACTTTACCTATCAGGGCATGAGCGACCATAAACAGCATACTTTCCGGCGAAATATGCGGGGTAACCGGTCAGCATACAATAGATGGATAACGTGCAGGTGACAATTACTCCCGAAAGTGAGTGTCACCGTATCATCTCGACACCCATGGGGCACTGTAGTACCCACAAGGCATTTTAATAAATGGGGGAAAATGGGGGGTTGCGAAATGCG
>JBDRGC010000087.1:0-2684 GCA_043818215.1 Chloroflexota bacterium
CACGCATAGATACTCGCCGGTAACCGGAAGCACGCAGGTGTAATTGTTTCATTTGGATAAACCTCCTTCATTGTGTATAATCTCTCCGTCTAGAGCAATATGTGCAAATTAGACGGGTTAATGTGTTGAGAGACTATTCTAGCCTATAATGATGGAGGTAGCCAACGAATAAAATGACAGAACCTTTTGGAAAGAGACGACTAAAGGCGGTAAAAGAACCCTATGATGCAGAAGCGTTCGTCACCCGAATCAAATCGCTATTAGAACAACGCAACGAAACAGGACGAGGAGCAGCACTCAAAGCCTCCCTCGATCATCAAACGATCTACCGGGTTTTCACGGGACAACGCCCCAGCATGGTCACATGTATCTTGCTGGCCAATCATTTCGAGGTCAACCCCAATGAATTTCTGGAACTGGCATCCTGGCCAACCTTGAAGGTGTTCGAGATCGAAACTAAAAGCGCCGAACACCTGCCACCAGAAGCGGTTGATGTGGCATTGGATATTGCCAAAATTCCTGATTCTGGTACCCGCAAACAAGTAGCAGAAGCTATCCGTATCTTGCTCAAGCAATACATTCTCGATTAAGGGATATTCCCGGCCCGCGATTCTCTGGGGAAAACAGCTGTTATTCGAACATCGCGCCACCCTCAGGCAAGCCCAGTAGACGGTCAAACGGGGTGTGGGTTTGTACCCAACGTAGTTTTCCCTGGCCGTCGAAGAAGAAATTGGCGAAGATCGTCCCCAATATAAGACGTTTCTCTAAGGCATCTAACTTATCCCACAAGGCAGAAAAATCTTCCAAGAGGGGGAGAATTTCGGATGCTTCTGACCGGGTAGAGAGTTGCAATTGGTTCAATTGTTGCTGGATCACGGTACCGCGAACCTGAAAATCAGCTAAAGTGATGTAGCCAAGACTGTACAGATTGCGAAGGCGGAGCAACTCCTGATGCAAATTGTAGTTTTCGCGCTCGAAAGCAGCCATCCCGTCATCGTTGAGATAAGAAGCAAGAATTTCTTCGTGCCAGTCCGCAGGAATCGTAAAATGGTTGAGCAGATCTTCTACCTGGGGAATGAGCACATCGGCCCGTAAATTGCGATGCCGTTTGATCAATATATCCCAACCAGGATTTTCGTAAGCCTGCAGATCAACCCCAGAGCTGATCTGATCGGTTGTGTTTCGCTGCTTTCTATAGCGGTCATGTAAGGCAGCACAACGATAGTATGTAAGGTGCCCTTGCCGCCCTCCGGTCGAGCCTCGTAATCCAACCAACTTGCCTTCTGCCTGCCAGCATTCCCAACATTTGGCAATGCCGGTGAGGATGTAGATGCGTTTGTTTCGCGCAGCTGATTGAGGCGTTCTGGCCCTGGCTTTGCGGAGATATTGATTATGTTGCCAGAGACTGGAAGAAATGATCGGTTGATGTTGGCCGGGTTGAAGTTCTAAGGGTTGACGCTTATTGGGCACATATGGTTTCGTCTGGCGTTTCTCTGGCTGCGGAATATCGGGGTCATCATTCATGTCCAGCGGAGTAGTAGGATAACGCGCCACCAAACCAACATAGAAGGGGTTCCTTATGATTTCCCGAATACTGTCTCGCTTGAAGTTGTCTGGTCCCATCAACCCCCGGATACCCTGTGTCCGAAACTGAACAATCATACCATCCGGCAACTCGAAACGATGGGTGTTGAGATAGCTGGCAATCTCCCGTTGGCTCAGTCCCTGGCGATAGAGATGGTGAATCAACCGAATTGCATGGTGGTCAACGGGATGCCAGATGGAAATACGACCATCTCCA
Source organism: Chloroflexota bacterium (assembly GCA_043818215.1). Lineage (GTDB taxonomy): Bacteria > Chloroflexota > Anaerolineae > Anaerolineales > UBA11858 > JBDRGC01. Next base: position 1,802 of record JBDRGC010000087.1, read on the forward strand.
CGATCGGGATGAGCATATTCCGGGCAGTACCCCTCTCCATTTGGATTCACGCACTGGGAACACAGACCGTTGCAATATCCCAATGGCAAAGTTCCATTAGGTAGTCCTTTGCGCACACGGGCGGCTTTGCTTTCCCGGGTGCGCAGGCTGGTTTGCAAGACCAACATCTCTGCCAGTGAACCCAGCACATACATCACCAGCCGTCCCCAGGGTGATTCGGTGTCGATTTGCTCGGTTACGGAGACAAGACGCACATTGTATTGATTGATGAGTTGGATGAACTTCAGGAGAGCAATCAGGTTGCGATAAAGCCGGTCGAGACGATGGATTACGATCACATCGATCTTGCCGGATTTGATATCTCGGATCAGGCGTTGTAATTCTTTGCGTTTGCTATTTCTCCCTGTCTTGTTAGGGTCAGCATACAAACTGACAATTTCCCAGCCTTGGGAGCGAGCGTACGCCTCTGCCCGATCAGGCTGGATTTCCATAGAATAATGTACCTTGCCTGGCTCGATTCTGGACTTGCGAGTATAGATGGCTGCTCTGGTATGGTTATTAGTCGCGGCATCCATATCGGGGCGAAGGGAACGCAATTCGTTGAGTAGTATCTCGATTTCTTCGAGTGTGCGAGGAATCTGGATATTTTCATTGTTGGGCTGTTGAATCGTTGTCATTTGGATCTTTGTCCTGGTCTGGAAGTGGTTTCGGTAATGTGGGCAATGGTTCTTCTTCGACTCTGCCGGATATTCGTCGCAAGGCAGTAGACAAAGCTTGGATAAAGGTTAGGATTTTTTCTCGTTCAGCAGGATTGTTGCTCATTTCACATCTCAGTTTTTTGGTATGATAGAATTTAGTGTCGTCACCAGATTTGATTGTCTAT
>JBDRGC010000088.1:0-4927 GCA_043818215.1 Chloroflexota bacterium
GATTCGCTTCAATCTTCAATCATCAATCATCAACCATCAATATTCCGTCATGGAGGAACATGTTATGACCCAAGACCCTCACCCCAACATCGCATCCGAATTTCGTGAACTGGGCAAAAACTTGAAGAATATCCTACAAACCGCCTGGGAAAGCGAAGAAGCACATCAATTTAAGCAAGAACTAAAAACTGGTCTTTCCGACCTTGGTAAAGCCGCCACCGAAGCTGTGAATGAGTTCAACGCCAGCGAGACTAGCCAGCGACTCAAGTCTGATGTTCAGGACTTCAAGGCCCGCGTCGAGAGTGGAGAGGTCGAAACCAAAGCCCGCGGCGAAGTATTCAAAGCACTTCGAACCATCAATGCCGAATTGGAGAAAGTTGCTGCCCAGTGGTTTGAATCTCCCGCAGAAGCGGGAGAAACAACACCGGACCGGCAATGAGGGATGAGATGTCCAACAGGCTGATAAACGTAGAAACACGGGTTAGTAAACCTGTCCACGCGGGTGATATTCGCATCACCCCCATTGCCAAAACTCTGCGAGTCCAGCCGCCGGGATACTGGGGATTCCTATGCTGGAGTCGCCCTACCGCGGTGATTGTGCAAACCCCCGACTGGCAGGAACACGTACTCCCTATCCGCGACGTCACTCGTCAAGCCCAATTCATCCTGTTGGCTATCGGAATACTTGGTTCTTTACTCATCTGGTTATTCAATAGAAACAATGAAACGTGATGCGTTAAACGTGCAAACATGCAAACATGCCATACGCAAACGCAAGGAGATAAAACATGTCTGAAGAAATCGAAATCACTGTCAACGACCCCGGTCAGGCCATCGATATGATTCAAGAGACCATCGAAACCTTTCTCGAGACCGCCGATGTCAACCGAGTTTATGCTGAGCCAATCGAACATGGTGATACCATAATCATTCCCGCAGCGGAAGTGGTGGTTGCGATGGGCTTCGGGGCTGGCTTCGGCTCCGGCGGCTCCGACGAGGAGGTGAACGGAACCGGGGGCGGCGGTGGCGGCGGTGGACAAACCTTCGCCCGCCCGGTGGCCGTCATCATCGCCTCGCCCGAGGGCGTGCGCGTTGAGCCAGTTATAGATCCCACCAAGATCGCCCTGACAGCCCTGACCGCATTTGGATTCATCTTTGCCACCATCGCGAAGATGAAGAAGGGGAAGTGATTAGGGATAAGGGATTGGGGATTGGGGATTGGGGATTGGGGACTAGGGGCTAGGGACTAGGGGTGAGGGAGTGGAGAGCAGATGTTCCTGGTTTCCTGGTTCCAAGTACTTGGTTTCCTGATTCCTAGTTCCTAGTCCCTGGTTCCTAGCTCCTGGTTTCCAGATTCCTAGTCCCTGGTTTCCTGGTTCCTGATTCCTGGTTTCCTGATTCCTAGTTCCTGGTTTCCTGGTTCCTGATTCCTGGTTCCTAGTCCCTAGCCCCTAGTCACCCAAGTACTTATCTACCCAACTATCAAAACTACTGGACTGAATTATGAAAGCACCAATTTCTTGGTTAAGAGAATACGTCGAAATTGACATACCCATCGAAGAACTGACCAGGCGTATTACTCTGGCCGGTTTGGAGGTGGAAGAAATCCGCTATGTGGGACTGCCGCTTCCCGTGGGGGATGCCCGTCCTGAAACTAAAATCTCCGGCTTTGCGTGGGAACCCGAAAAAATCGTGGTGGGCGCCATCCACGAAGTGATGCCCCACCCCGACGCTGACCGGTTGGTGCTCTGCAAACTTGATGATGGCGAGCAAGAACATATCGTGCTTACTGGCGCGCCGAATCTATTCGAGTACAAAGGTATTGGACCGCTCGAACAACCCCTCAAAGTGGCCTACGCCCGCGAAGGCGCCACAATCATCGACGCCTACAACCCCGGCAACCAGCCCACAAAGCTCAAGCGCAAAAAGATACGCGGGGTCGAATCATTCTCTATGGCCTGCTCCGAACGCGAGCTGGGCATTTCCGATGAGCACGAGGGCATCATCATCCTCGACGACGATGCTCCCACAGGTATGCCGCTGGTGAATTATATGGGCGACGCGGTCTTCGATATCGCCATTACGCCCAACATGGCCCGGGATGCTAATATCATTGGCGTGGCGCGCGAGATCGCGGCTCTCACCGGCCAAACGACCGGCGACCGACGATCGACGACCGATGCAGCGGCGGCTGTCCGCGGTCAACCGTCTGCGTTCGCTGAATTTGCCAGCATCGAGATCACAGACCCTACCCTCAATCCTCGTTTCGCTCTCGGGCTGATCGAAAACGTCGCAATCAGGCCCAGCCCCTACAAAACCAAACTGCGGCTGAAACTCTCGGGCGTGCGCCCCATCAACGCCATCGTAGATGCTACCAACTACGCCATGCTCGAAGTGGGCGAACCCCTGCACGCCTTCGATTACGATGTGCTCGTAGGACGGGTGTCCAACCCGTCCCACATACCCACCATCATCACCCGCTCAGCAAATCAGGGCGAAAAGCTGATCACCCTTGATAAAGTCGAGCGTACCCTCGATGATTTCACCGTGCTGGTTTGCGACCAAAGCGGCCCGCTGGCTTTGGCAGGCGTGATGGGCGGTCTCGAATCCGAAGTCACCGAGAACACCACCCGCGTGCTGCTCGAAGGCGCGGCCTGGAATATGATCAACACTCGCCGCACTGTGATGGCCCAAAACCTGCCCTCCGAGGCGGCCTACCGCTTCTCGCGCGGTGTGCATCCCGAACTGGCGGTTCAGGGTATCTGGCGCGGCCTCGACCTGATGCGCCAATGGTCAGGCGGGACAGTTGCCCAAGGCCTGGTGGATAACTACCCCCTCCCACCTGAGGCCCCCAGCGTGGAGATCACCCCCGCCGACGTGCGCCGCTGGCTGGGCATCGACCTCTCCGCCGAAGAGATTGTTAACATTCTTGAATCGCTGGAGTTCGAGTGCCAATTAGGGATTAGGGATCAGGAATCAGGTACCAGGCCCCAATCCCCAATCCCCAATCTCCAATCTCTAATTACCGTCAAAACTCCCGATCACCGCCTGGACATCTCCCCCGGTGTGGTTGGCGTGGCCGATTTGATGGAGGAGATTGCCCGCATCTACGGATATGACCGCATCCCCGAGACGCGTATGTCCGCCGAATTGCCGCCCCAGAAAGGGAACCCCGGACTTGAAATTGAGGAGGGGTTGCGTGACCTGTTGGTGAATCTCGGCTTGCAGGAGGTCATCACTCACCGCTTGACCTCCCCCGAACGCGAAGCCCGGGTTTTGCCAAAAACCTGGCAGGTCTCCGGGCTTCAACAAGGCCAATCAATGGAGAAGCAAGACCTGCCAGGTTTGGAGCCTTACTTCGAGTTGGCGAACCCCATCTCCGGCGACCGCTCAGTGTTACGGCATAGCCTGCTGGACAGCGTGCTGGAAATCGTCGCGCGCAATGCCCGCATTCGGGAGCATATCGCGCTCTTCGAAATCGGGCCGGTCTACGTTTCGTCTGAGAATGGCGATCTCCCCGATGAGCCAAAGCGGCTGGTCATCGCTCTGACAGGACCACGCGCCCTGCCTGATTGGAGCGGCGCCGACACAACCCCGATGGATTTCTTCGACCTGAAAGGCGTGGTGGATGCGGCTCTACGCGGCCTGCATCTGATGGATATGAGTTACGAACCAGCCACGTATCCCAGTTTCCACCCTGGCAAATGTTCCCGTGTGCTGGTTGGCAAAAACCAAATCGGCGTGATGGGGGAGCTGCATCCCCAGGTGCGCGAAAATTATGATCTCCCCGAAACCCCGCTGCTGGCTGCTGAGTTCAACATGGAAGCCTTCATCGAAAGCGTCTCCCCCCTCTTCGACGTGACTTCCATCCCCAGCCAGCCACCTATATTGGAAGATATTGCCATCATCGTCGCCGAGACCCTGCCTGCGGCCCAGATCGAAGCCATGATCCGTCAAACCGGCGGCCAGGTTCTCACCGGTGTGCGCTTATTCGACGTTTTCCGCGGCGAGCAGATTGGGGCTGGCAAAAAGAGTCTGGCCTACAGCCTGACCTACCAATCCCCCGACCGTACTCTGACAGACAAGGATGCCGCTAAACTGCGCAACAAAATAGTCCGCCGCCTGGAGGCCGAATTCGGCGCGCAGTTGCGAGGTTAGGGGAAAGAATCAAAGCAGGAAAGAATTAAAGCACTTGCACATTCGCAGCTTTTGCTCTATACTTTTAGCAATGATAAGCGTATCATCTCGATGAGAGGAAAAAGGCGGGTTCGAATTGCGCCCGCGGCGCAGTTCGAACCCGCTCCCCCTTTATTTCGAGGAGATACTGATAACTCGATAGATCAACCCAAAAAGGAGTAAAAAATTATGGACAAGAAAACCACTGGAATTGTTGCCACTGTCGTTACCGGTTTACTGTGTGGTTGCCCCGGGCTGTTCGGTTTGTGCTTCGGTGCCACCTCTGCTTTGGCAGGGATGATGCCAGGAGCCGAAATTGACGTGTTTGGCAGCAGTGACCCAAGTTCTGCTATCACTATGGGAATCGTCACGCTTTGCATAAGTGTCATTTTCATTGCTATCCCCATCGTGGTAGGTTTTATGATGCTGCGCAACAAACCTGAAGAAGAGGTTATCGATTACATCGAACCAATGCCGGAAGATTTGTAGTTTAGGAACGGGGATTAAATAACTTGCCCATTTCCAAATTAAGGTGTAGTGCCGGTTGAGTAGGCTCGGAGGTACGGAGAGCCGTACACCTGCACCGAACGCAGGTACGGTGTCGAAACCAAACGGGGCTTGAAAATGGACTAATTTGCTGTAATCCGCTGGGTTTCGATACGCTACGGCACGAAAAGCGTGTGCCTCCGCTACTCAACCGGCGCTCGCGTTAGGATACAAACGCGCAAGTTATTTAATTCTCAGTCCTTAG
>JBDRGC010000089.1:0-11072 GCA_043818215.1 Chloroflexota bacterium
TTTGCTGCTCGTGACCGATCGAGAAGATTGGGAATTCAGGCATCAGGTTCTAAGGCGCGGGGCGCCCATCCCTGGAATATGAGGTGCTTTTCAACCTGTTTGTAGTCAGCCAGTATCGTTGGAACAAGATGGAGCAGATCAGGTATCCGCTTTACCGGACGATTTCGAACGAAGGCATTACATTACGCCTGGATTCCGTCGCTATGTAACTCCAGCGGGCGCATCTACGACTTGGGGGAGGAGACAGAAACAACCACCGATTTCACAGATTGCACGGACACCGTGCCGGTACGGCGTAAAAGGCATTAAAAATCAGTGAAATCGGTGACATCGTGCCCTTCAGGGTAAATCCGTGGTTAAATAGGTCTGGAAAGTAGCTCTCCCCCAACTTGTAAATGCGCCCAACTCCAGCATATACTGAAAGGGGATAAACGAAATGCCCTACCAAACAAATGACACCCTACTAAGGAATGAGAATTAAATAACTTGCGCGTTTGTATCCTAACGCGAGCGCCGGTTGAGTAGCGGAGGCACACGCTTTTCGTGCCGTAGCGTACACCTGCACTGCGTGTGGCGCAAGTGTCGAAACCCAGCGGATTACGGTCACTTAGCCCATTTTCAAGCCCCGCTTGGTTTCGACACCGTACCTGCGTTCGGTGCAGGTGTACGGCTCCCCGTACCTCCGAGCCTACTCAACCGGCGCTACGCCCAAATTCGGAAATGTGTAAGTTATTTAATCCCCGTTCCTATGTTGGCCCCCAACGCCCATTCTCACGCCCGCCAAAAACCCCGTCGCACGGGACGCACTTCCTCGGCGGTAATAAAGGCACTCTCGTCCACTGTGCGGACGAGCTTGTCTACACGCGGCACGTTTCTGCGCCGCACGCTGCAACTGAGCATGGTGACCATGCCGTCTTTGCCGCGGGCAGGTACTTCGGTGACGGCGTAACCTTCATCCCGCAGACTCTCGGCAATAGCTGCTCCACGCCGGGGGCTGATGATGCTCAAATGGATATGACCAACCGCCAGCCGCGCCTCGATCCACATTCCCACAACGCTGCCGGTGGCAAACCCCGCCGCGTAACCAATATAATTCAGCGGATTATCCAGATTAGTGACCACAGAACTGATGGCTGCCACAAAAATTCCCGATTGGAGGAATCCCAAAATCCAGACGAGGGCTTTGCGCCCCCGCATGACGTACAGTGCCCGCAGCGTCCCTACAGTCATTTCGATGACGCGCAGGCCGAAAATTATAGCCGCTCCTGTGAGAGCTTGAAGTGTAAATATATTTTCCATAGTGAGGTTGGGGATTAGAGATTAGAGATTGGAGATTGCTCAATCTCCAATCTCCAGTCTCCAGTCTCCGGTCTCCGGTCTCCGGTCTCTAATCTCCACTCTCCACCGAGGGTAGATACATCTGTTCGGTGTATTCCTTGACCATGCGGCGCATGCTGAACTGCGGCCCCAGGGTGCGCATGGATTCTTTCATGCGGGCAATCCACTCCACAGGCAGGTTATCCGCCGTCCGCTCCTGATAGTACAGCGGGATGATTTCGTTTTCCAAAGTATCGTACAGACTTTCGGCATCTATTTGATCCTGCATTTCGTGATCGTCGAGATCGACTTCGTCGCCGATGGCCCACCCGTTGCGTCCATTGTATCCTTCGCGCCACCAGCCATCTAAAACGGAGAAATTCAGGACTCCGTTGAGGGCTGCTTTCTGCCCCGAGGTGCCGGAGGCCTCGTTGGGGCGGCGCGGGGTGTTGAGCCATACGTCCACGCCCTGCACCAGGTAACGCGCCAGATTCATATCGTAATCCTCGATGAACACCAGGCGACCGCCGTTCTCGGCTCGTTTCACTGCCCGGTACACATCCTGGATCAGCAGCTTGCCTGGTTCGTCAGCGGGGTGAGCCTTGCCCGCAAAAATAATCTGCACCGGCATATTGGGCCGGTTGATGATATCCAACAAACGATCGAAATCACGCAAGACCAGGTTAGCGCGCTTGTAAGTTGCAAAGCGGCGGGCAAATCCAATCGTCAGAGCATAGGGATTCAACAACGCGCCGGCAGCAACCACCTGCACCGGATGCACCTGCCCACGCCGCCATTGTTGACGCGCACGGTCCCGCACGTATAGCACCAGTTTGCGTTTGAGATGCCGCCGCACTGTCCACAATTCGGCGTCGGGGATACTCTCTATACCTTCCCAGATACCGGGATCGTCCACATGCTCCATCCAATCTCGGCCCATATAACGGTTGAACAAATGCCGCGAACGCCGGGCCAGCCAGGTTCCGGTGTGGATACCGTTGGTAATATAGCTAATGGGCACATCATCCGCCTTGCGCTCGGGCCACAAGAAATTCCACATCTCGCGGGCCACGTGCCCGTGCAACTCCGAAACGCCGTTGCAACGTTGAGCGAAGCGGAAAGCCAAAACAGGCATGCTGAAGGTTTCACCCCAGGGCATTTGATGGCGGGCCAGATCAACGAACTGCTCTCGATCCAGGCCCAGCTTCGGCCAGAGTTGTGAGAAGTATTTGTCGATCAGCCACAGGGGGAACTCGTCGCTGCCCGCGGGGACCGGAGTGTGGGTGGTGAAAACCGAGGTCTCGCGTACCTTTGCGGCGGCTTCGTCGAAGGAACGCCCCGCGGCGACCATCTCCCGGGCGCGCTCCAACCCCATAAAGGCGGAGTGTCCCTCGTTCATGTGCCAGACCTCGGGGTTGTAACCCAGCATCCGAAGGGCACGCACACCCCCCACCCCCAGGACGATCTCCTGGGAAATCCGCAAATCCGGGTCACTGCTGTAGAGGCGGGATGTCAACTCACGGTCGGCAGGAGTATTCCCATCCACGTCGGTATCCAGCAAATAAAGGGGAATCCGCCCCACGTGAATCTCCCACAGACGGGCCTGCACTTCTCTCCCCGGTAAATTTACGGAAATGGTCAACAGCTTGCCGTCTTCGTCCACAATCGGCATGACCGGTAATTCATCGAATTGCAAGCGGACATTGCGAGCTTCTTGCCAGCCATCTTCGGTGATATGTTGCGAGAAGTAGCCGCGGGTGTAAAGAAAGCCCACTGCTACTATTGGCAGCCCCAGGTCGCTGGCTTCTTTGATATGGTCGCCTGAAAGCACACCCAGGCCGCCGGCGTAGATGGGCAAGGTCTCATGCAGGCCGAATTCCGTCGAGAAATAGGCAATGGGATGATTTCGGCGGTCGGCGTGGTTGCGCATGAACCAGGTATCTTCCGAGCGCATATAGCGGTCGAAAGTCCGTAAGGTGCGGTCGTAAAAATCCAGGTAGAAGCGGTCGTGGGTGACGGCGTTCAGGTGGGCGCGCTCGACCTGACGCAAAAAGCGCACCGGGTTGTGATAGGTGCGCTCCCACAGATCTTGATCGATGCGCAAGAATAAACGCTGTGCATCGGGGTTCCAGACCCACCAAAGGTTATATACCAGCTCCCCCAGGCGGTGAATCCGGCGCGGTAAACTGAAATGATTAGGGATTTCGGCTTTGAAGAATTCCATTTTAGATTTTGTTCCTCACTTGTAAGTAACAACCCATGTCGGGGCGACGGGGCGACTCAAGTCGCAGCAACGAAAGGCACAAAGTCCACCGGAGCTTGCACAGAGCTTGTCGAAGTGTGGACTATCCACAGAGCGGCGTTAATCTTACCACAACCGGGCAGGCGCGGAACCGATTCCAGGAATAGCTTGTGATTTGGGTGACTTGCCCTTGCACTCCAGTGGCGATACAATTGAGGGAAGAAAGTGAACAGGGAGCAGGGACTAGGGACTGGGGGCTAGTTCCTGATTCCTAGTTCCTGATCCCTAGTCCCTAGCCCTCCCATGCCCCCAACCATCCAACTTTTCGTCACTTGTCTGATCGACACTTTGCAGCCCCAAATTGGCGAGGCGGTGGTACGCGTTCTCGAGCGTGCTGGCGTACTGGTTGAATTTCCTCGTGGACAGACTTGCTGCGGGCAGCCGGCTTTCAACGCCGGACTGAGGCATTTAGCCCGCCAATCTGCGGAGCACACCATCCGGGTGTTTGAAGATGCTCCTGGCCCGGTGGTGATTCCCTCCGGCTCGTGTACTGCCATGATCCGTCACGGCTACCCCGAACTTTTCGCCGACGACCCCGAATGGCTGCCGCGCGCCCAGGCATTGGCCGAGCGTACCTATGAGTTTACCGAATTCCTGGTAGATGAGTTGGGCGTTGTCGATTTTGGAGCGCACTTCCCCGGAACACTAACCTACCATCCCTCCTGCCATCTGCTGCGCGGCATTGGCGTTGACCGTCAGCCGCGCTCCCTGCTGGCCCACGTGCGCGACGCTGAATTTATCGAACTTCCCCACGCCGAAGAGTGTTGCGGATTCGGCGGGGTTTTCTCGGTGGAACATCCCGAAATTTCCGCCGAGATGCTCGCACGCAAGATCGCCAATGTCGAAGCCAGCGGCGCTCCCACCGTGGTCGTCTGCGACACTGGATGCCTGATGAATATTGGCGGCGGGCTGCACCGGCAGGGGAAACCGCAGAGGGTGGTGCATATTGCGGAGGTGTTGGCGAATGGTAGTTGGTAAATTGGGAGTTGGTATATTGGTAAATTGGTATATTGGTGTATTGGTATATTGGTGATTGGGCAATGTGGGAACGTCGCATTTTCGAATCCCTAGTCACCTAATCACTGTCCCCTAGCCCCTAGTCACCTAATCCCTGTCACCTAGCCCCTAGTCCCTGACCACCTGATACCTGATTGCCTAATCACATGACACACAACCCCTTCCACACCCACATCCGCACCGCACTCGCTAACGAGACCCTGCAAGCCGCCCTCGACGCCAATGCCGAGCGCCGCATTCGCGCCCGCATAGCGGCATTCGCCTCCCTGCCCATCGACCGGGAAACCCTGCGGCAACGCGCCCATGCCGTACGCTCTGATGTGATTGCAAACCTCGACCGCTACCTGGATCAATTCATCGACAAGGTCCGGGGAAATGGCATCACCGTCCACCGCGCCGCGGACGCTGAAGAAGCTAGGCAAATAGTCATCGACATCACTCGCAATTCACCACAAAAGACACCAAGTAAGACAAAGGAATCCTTTGTGCCCCTTAGTGTCCTTAGTGGTAGAAAATTGATCGCCAAAGCGAAAACCATGGTCAGCGAGGAGATCGAACTCAACCAGGCTCTGGAAGCCGAAGGCATAAAAGTAGTAGAAACCGACTTGGGCGAATATATCGTGCAGCTGCGCGGCGAGCGACCATCTCATATCATCACCCCGGCCGTACACTTGCGCCGCCAGGAAGTAGGCCAGACCTTCCACGAAAAGCTGGGCATCCCCTACACCGACGATATTCCCACCCTCACCGACGCCGCCCGTGTCGCCCTGCGCCAAACCTTTCTCAATGCCGATATCGGGCTTTCGGGAGTCAACTTCGGTGTGGCTGAAACCGGCTCGTTGTGCATCCTCACCAACGAGGGCAATGGCCGCATGGTAACCACCGTGCCGCGGGTGCATATCGCATTGATGGGTATGGAACGCCTGGTTCCCACCCTAGATGATCTGGCCTTGATGCTTACCTTACTGCCCCGCTCGGCCACTGGGCAGAAGATCACTGTCTATACACAACTTCTTCACAGCCCCCGCCGCGAGGGTGAACTCGATGGCGCAAAAGAGCGACATCTGATCATCTTAGATAATGGCCGCTCGGCCCTGCGCGGCTCGCCGCTCAACGATGCCCTGATGTGCATCCGCTGTGGGGCTTGCTTGAACGCCTGCCCCATTTTCCGAGAGATTGGCGGGCATGCCTATGTAGGGGATCGCGGCCAGAGCACTCCCTATCCCGGGCCCATCGGATCGGTGCTCTCGCCGGGGTTGTTCGGTCTGGCCGAGTTCGGGCATCTGGCCCAAGCCTCGACCCTGTGCGGAGCCTGCAAAGAGGCCTGCCCAATTGATATTGACTTACCGGGGATGCTGCTGCGAGTGCGGGCGGGGATGACAGTGTCCAGTGTCCAGTGTTCAGTGTCCAGTGTTCAGTGTTCAGTGTTCAGTGTTCAGTCGTCAGTAAATGGTCAGTCAGCAGTCAGCGGTCAGCGGTCGGCGGTCGGCGAACCTGGCATAGGCCTCCCCAAAGTGCTCTGCTGGGGGTTGGGGATGTTTACCTGGGTTGCCACAAATCCCTGGCGATTCGGACTCGCTCAAAAGTTGGCCGCCATTTTCAGCCGAATCCTGTCTCCCAGGGCAACCTACATGCGTTTACCGGCTATCACAGGTTGGGGCTACTCGAAGGATTTTCCCCGGCCGGTGGTGAGGCCGTTTCGGGAACGTTTCGAATCAACGAATCAGCAAGTCGGCGAATCAACCAATCAACGAATCAGCGAGTCAATGAATCAGCGAATCAGCCAATCAACGAAATCACTCGCTGACTCGCCCGCTCACCGATTCGCTGACTCGCCCACTCGCCCACTCGCTGGCTCGCCCGCTCACCGATTCAAAGCCGAACTGGCCGCCTTGAGCGGAACCTTCATCGCCTGTACGCAAGGAGATTTGCCCAAACGTATCTTGGCTTTACTGCGGGAGAGGGGCATCACCGAAATTGTGGCCTGGGAAGCGGATCATCTGCCAGACGGGCTGGCGGAAGCACTCAGCCGGGGCGGGATTCGCATCAGGCACGGTATCCACCCTGCCATCCGCACTGGACTTACCGGGGCAGTCGCCGGGGTCGCCGAAACGGGGAGCATCGTTATCACGTCCGGGGTAGGACGTCCCCTCACTCCTTCCCTGCTCCCGGAAATCCACATTGCTATTCTAGATGAGAAAGATATATACGAAAACCTCCCGCAGGTTCTAAACTTGCAGGAGGTTCGGGATGCGTCTTGTGTGGCGTTGATCAGCGGGCCGTCGCGCACTGCCGATATCGAAATGGCGCTCACTATCGGCGTACACGGGCCAGGGGAAGTGCATGTGTTTTGTGTTAGCTGAGAACCTCACTCACCTTGAATTCTTTGGTACAACCCAAACGCAATCACCCCTATCACAATTACAGAAGCCACAAAAATCAAGCCAATCAAACATTGGTTCAGGCCAGCATTCTTGCCGGTAAAGGCTTGAGATACAACCGATGAGGGAGTCGCTGTTTTGGGCGGTGATGAGGCAGTTGGGTCATTGCTTTTTGGGGCAGCAGCATTAGGCGCGGCGGGACCCGGAGTATTAGTGGGCAGCGGGGTTGCGGTTGGTTCCGACGTTGCACTTGGCTCCGGGGTTGCAGATGGCTCTGGTGTTACACTCGGCGTGAATGTGGGAGTAGGCGGGTTGGCGTCAGCTCTGACCTGCGCAGGCGTTAGCACTCCGGATAGAATAACAACCACCAGCAAAGCCAACAATCGAAGTGAGCGATTAACGATGGGAAAACAGCAAGGGAGGGTATTCATAGTGGCATCCTATCAAGTCGTAAAAAAAAGTCTTTCCTATTAGCCATCATGCATAAGTTTGTTTTTTTCCTTGACCCAGACGGCGGCTAACACTTATACACGATGTCTATTGTACACGTTCTTGGTTTTATGCGCCACGTTCTCGGTTTTGAAACCCGTAATACGAATTTGGAAATTCGTATTACTCGCAAAGTAGTATAATTTCCCCATGACTAATTTCTACACTCGAACTGGAGATGATGGAACCAGCGGACTTTTGGGGGAAGGCCGCGTCTCCAAGGATCATCCCCGCCTGGAGGCGGTTGGCGCCATCGACGAGGCCAACGCAGCCCTGGGGATGGCGCGGGCGGCCTGTAAAGCTCCCCGCAGCCCGCAAATATTGCTCACCGTCCAGCATGACCTGTACGGTCTGATGGCCGAGATCGCCGCCACGCCAGAAAACGCGGCTCGCTTCCGCGCCATCGACGCTGAGCGGGTTGCCTGGCTCGAAGAGCAAACTGACATGATTGGCGCAAGCGTGGAGATACCCACAGGGTTCATCGTGCCCGGAGACACGCCGGCCGGAGCGGCCCTCGACTTAGCTCGCACAGTGGCGCGACGGGCTGAACGGCGAACGGTCAGCTTGTGGCAGGCGGGGGAAATCGAAAACCCCGAATTATTGCGCTATCTAAACCGGCTCTCGTCGCTGTGTTTTGTGCTGGAATTGCTGGAGAACCAGACCGACGACGACCGGCGACTGACGGCAGACCGCTGATTACCGATAATTGGGGCGGTCAGCGAGTCAGCGAATCAGCCAGATCATTCAACTCTCTGAACCTGCTTTAGCAGGTTTTCTGTAGCAGCATCGAATTCATTCGATGGCGGTCAGCGGTCAGCGGTCGCTCGGAGCAAGCAAACATGACTGGCACACTCATCAATATTGTAACTGTACTGATCGGCGGTACGCTGGGGTTGCTGTTTGGTTCCCGGCTGCCAGAGCGCGTCCGCCAGACCGTGATCGCCGGCCTGGGGCTGTTCACTGCGGCTATCGGGATGCAGATGTTTCTCGAGACTGAGAATCCCATCGTTGTTTTGGGGGCGCTTTTAGTGGGAGGCGTGCTGGGTGAATGGTGGCGGATCGAGGCCAGACTCAACAATCTGGGCGGCTTTCTAGAGCGGAAATTCGCCGGGGGTGGCACTAACGTCGCAGAGGTCTCTCATGCCCCAACTGCGTCCGCCCCATCGTCATCTCGCGGGGGGAGCCGCTTTGTGCGCGGATTTCTGACCGCTTCCCTGGTTTTCTGTGTCGGCCCAATGACAATTCTGGGTTCGATCCAAGATGGATTGACGGGGGATTACAATTTGCTGGCAATCAAATCAATTCTGGACTTTTTCGCATCGCTGGCGTTTGCGTCGACATTGGGGGTTGGGGTGCTGTTTTCGACCCTGGTGGTGCTGATCTTTCAGGGGGGCATCAGCCTGCTGGCGGCTCAGGCTCAAGCTCTGATCACTGCAACCATGATGAGCGAGATGAGTGCTGTTGGCGGAGTGTTGCTTTTGGGGCTGGCCATCAGCAGTCTATTAGAGATCAAACCGATTCGAGTGGGGAATTTCTTACCTGCCCTGGCTGTGGCTCCGTTGATTGTGGCGGTTCTGGCTGCTTTGGGGGTTGGTTGAATAAAACTTGCGCAGTTGACTGGAATCAGGTGCAACGCACATAGAAAGTGTGTCGCACCTATAAATACAAACAGCGCACCGGGATATCCAATGCGCCGCTTTTATTGTACGTTAATTGCCAGTTGTGGCGAGTTCGGCTTCGATGATCTTTTCGAATTCGGCAAAAGGCTGTGCGCCTTCCAGCAGCATTCCGTTGATCAGGAAACTGGGTGTGGCTGAGATATTGGCTTTTATGGCATCGAGTTCATCCTGCCGAACCCGGTCACGGTATTTTCTGCTATCCACGCAATCATCAAAAGCCCCCATATCCAACTCAAGCGACTCTGCAAAAGCAGCCAGGAATTTATCGATTTTCGCGGTCGGATCGGCGAACAGAGTGCGTTGGTTGGCAAAGACAATATCCTGGTACTCCCAATATTTATTCTGGTCAGCGGCGCAGTAAGCCGCTTCGGCAGCCAATGGTGTATTGAGATGCCCTATCAGGCTTCCCGAACTGCGGGATATGAAATAAACCTTTCCGGTGGACACGTAGATATTTTCGATTTCTGCGCCAGTTTCCTGAGGAAATACTCCACAGTATCCACATGCAAAGTCGGAAAACTCTTCGATTAGGACAGGGGCGTTAGGGTCTCCCATTGTGTTGCCATTTGCCATAGGGCGGGGAACCAACGGGGGCTGAACAAACTCTCCCACGGGGGTGAGGGCATACCTGATTGTGGGGAGCACCAGCAAGACGGCCAGGATCAAGGCCACTCCACTGGCAATCAGGATCGTGATCAGGCGTTGCTGTTTTTTTTGGTGGCGGCGGCGTTCTTTGATTGTTTGACGATTATTCATTAGCTACCTGCCCATCGAGCCAGACAATCAAGGTATCGAATACCTGGGCTTGCTCCGGCTCGTTGTGAATTTCGTGGTACAAGCCATCCCAGATTTCGAGGGTGGCTTCATCGCCAACGCGGGCGGCGAACTCACGGCTGGCTTCGTGGGAGGTGAGGCGGTCGGCACTGCCGTGCATCAACAAAAGCGGCAGAGGGAATCGTGAGGCGTGATCCAGCGCCCACTGTCCGGCTTCGAAGAATCCCACAAACAAGCGGGCTGAGATGCGATCATGAACCAGGGGGTCAGCTTGATATTTACGCGCTACTTCGGGATCACGCGAGAGGGCCTGAATTTCCAGTCCGTTGGGCTGCACGAATGCCGGCCAGATTTTGTCCATCCCGCGTCCCAGTGCCACCTGGATGGCAGGCGGTTCGAAGGCCAGTTTCAGGCTGGGAGCTGTGGCGACCACTCCGGCCAGTCCGGGGCTGCGGCGCAGAGCATAATTCAAGACCAAATTACCTCCCAGGCTGTGCCCATAAAGGAAGAGGGGAATACCCGGGTAGCGTTTTTCGACTTCAGCTAAAAAGACGGCAATATCGTTCATCAAGGCATCGTAAGATGGGGTGTGTCCGCGCTTACCTTGGGACTTGCCGTGGCCGCGCAGGTCGAATGCCAGCAAAGCGTACCCGGCCTGATTCAACGCGGCTGCTAAATGGGCGTAACGTCCGCTGTGCTCTCCCAAGCCATGAACCAGACAAACGACCCCGTGGGGGCCGCCATCGGGCTGCCAACCTTGAGCGTAAAGTTGAAGGCCATCACTGGCTTGTAAAGTGGATTCAAAGTGGGTCATAGGATTTCCTTTTGTACTCGTTGAGGTTGCTGAAAGAGGTTTCAATAGTACGCGGACACTTGCACCTGCGGCACACTTGCACCTGCGGCAAGTGCAGGTGAGTGCAGGTGTTACGCGGATCAAGCGGATTAACGCGGATTTTATATTTTTTAAAGAATCCGCGGTGATCCGTTTAATCCGCGTCACACTTGCACCTGCGGTGAAAGTGCAGGTGTCCGAGTTCTATTATAGCAAGGGACTGAACTTACTTCTTTTCTGTCAACCAGACAACCGAATGCGGAACTTGCAAGCCGTCGCTC
>JBDRGC010000090.1:0-7734 GCA_043818215.1 Chloroflexota bacterium
GGCCCCCTTTCGGGGGGGGGTTTGGGCGGGCCGCCCCCCCAAAACCTCCACCCCTAGGACCTCACCATGGCAATTCCAAAAGAGTACACATTTTTTACTCGATTCCGATTCTATAGTTGATGTCCAGATGTTCTATATGGATATGACTCGAATTAAGTGTAATATTTCCGTGTGGAATTTCTGTATCCCCAGTATTTCAAGCCAGTACCAAGAAATAACCCGGTGTACAAATTTTTATACACGAGAAACCCCAGCTGGATTTGGCGTGACTGTCACTTGCATATTTCTTCGAACGGATTTTAGGGGCATGATCCGCAAGGTGTTCCCAAGCCTATGGGATTTCCAGGGTACTCCAATCCACCCCCAGGGTGACGATAACATCCACCGAACTATTGGGATCGAATTGCAGTTCATAATATCCTGGCAACACCCCGAACAATTCCGTCAGATATTGGACGGTGTGCGGGTTGCCGGTGTAATCCACAATCCGGGTGTGATTGGTAAATTCACCATTGGAAGTCTCAACCACATTTGCCCCCTGCGATTGAAGATAAGTCTGCGTTCTGCTGGCCAACCCTTCTGACAGGCTGCCATTCAATAGAATGATCTTGGCCCCTTCAGCCGCCATGCGTTCCTGGGAGTTTCCCGGTGTCAGAGGGCCTAAAGTGCCGGTGCTAACCAGGAAAATTTCATCTCGCAACTGGCGGATTTTTTCCGGCAGGGGTACCAAAACACTCTGCTCATCGGGTGACTCTGCAAAAATCACCTCGGAAGCGGATATTGCGCCGCGCTCGATGCTTTCTTCGGGGACTTTCTGAGCCAATACTGCCAGCTTGATCAGCTCTTCCAGGGTCAGATTGGTCTGCACCCCAGAAGCGATTTCGGCGTAGAGCGCCGGAGCCTTGTTGATCAAAAGGGAAAGGTCTTCGGGTTCGAGTAGGCGTTCACGAATTCCAAAAATGACTTGTTGCTGGCGAAGGGCGCGGTCCAAATCACCGCCTTCAGAGTTCCGGGCGCGCGCATAGGCCAGAGCCAGTTCACCATCCAGGGTTTGGCGCTCCGGTTTCAATTTGATGGGATCCCCCACAATCGGGTCGATCTTGATTTTTTTGGGAACATCGACCTTTACACCACCCAGCTCATCCACAAAGCGGATAAAAGCTCCAAAATCGACCTGGGCGTAATAATTGATCTCTACTCCTAAGAGTTGCTCGACTGTCTTAACCGCCAATCCAGGGCCGCCGCCCGGCATCTGGTAGGCTTCTCCCAAGAAGTAGGCCGTGTTGATGCGCCCATTCTCGAAACCGGGGATCGAGACCCACAAATCCCGCGGGACGGATAACATCCCGGCCGTATTACTGAGCGGGTCCAGGGTTAGTAGCATCATCGTATCGGTGCGCGGGGGACCTTCTCCTGCCAACCAATCGCGGTAATCCAACCCCATCACCAGTACGGTGACGCGGCCGGTGCCATCCCAGGGGGTCAGCACCCCTTCGGGCATGGTAGCCTGTTCGGGGAAACTGAAATCTGAAACAGGCAAAACCAGATTGGTGGTATCACCTTCGCTCGAAATGAAATCGCCCAGCACAGGAAGCCTGCCCTGAATGCTCGCCAGGCGGTAGGCGATGAAATAGAATCCCCCAAAAGTCAGGGCAACCGCGGTCAATAAGGTGATCAAAACCCCAAGGCGCAGTGACCTGGATTTTGGAGTGGTCTTCAGAAATCGAATCATTCTCATCTTTGAAATCCCAGATTATGGTTCTGTGGTTAGTGTCGGAGTGGGTGTCATCTCCGGTTCTGTCGGTGAAGGTTCCGGAGTGACCTCGGTTGGCGTGGGAGTCAGCGTGATCTCGATGGCAGGCGTCAGGGTGGCATCGATGGTCACCGTCAATGTCGATGTGAGAGTCAATGTTGGCGTTCCAATAATTTCAGGGCCCGGCGTGGGGGTTGGTGAGCCGCTGCCGTGTAAACATTGTTCCTCAGCAAAAGTCATTGTCGGCTGTAGTCCCTGATCTTCCAGCAGGCCTTGGGCCAGGTTGTATTGCTCTATGGCCAGACACCACTCTCCATTTTGGGACAGCCGGTCACCGTATTGTAACAAGGCCATCCGATATCGGTCTTTGGCAAATATCCCTGAGAAATCCTTTAGATAGGGAGCGGCTGAAGCCAGTTGGCTGAAGTAGTAGACGGATTTATCCGGAAACACACCCCAGAAGCTAACCCCAATTTGATAGAGGCGGGCCCATTCCTGGTAAATCCTGGCCTGGGTGTCGAGCGGAGCAAAGCGCTCGGCCAGGGCCAAGTCATAGACACCGCCTTCCAGGTTGCCATCGTTCAAGATTTTCTCGATCCCACTGAACCGCAACCCCAGGAACAGCATCCGGTCGACTTCACTGGTGTGATAGAAAGGGTCGATATTTCGCAATGACACGATAGTCTGAACCAGGTTTTTCCACTCCTGATTGCGAAACTGTGCCTCGGCCAAAGCGAACAACTCATCCACCGGGCGGGTATCCGGCGTGGGGGAGGGAGTCGGGGAAGCCAGGGTATCGGTGGCCTGAATAACCGGTTCAGGAAGTCGCTGGAGGGTTTCGACCAGCATGTCGATTACCCCAGGGAATTCGGGATTCTGCTGAATGACATATTCGAAGCGCTGCCTGGCCAACTCATAATGTCCGGCCTCGAAATCCTTCAGGCCCAGATCGAATTGGACTTGGGTGTCCACCGCAATCGAGATCGCGAGATCCTTTTCTCGATCTTTGATACCAGAGGCATAACCCAAAGCGATTCCAGTCGTTCCGGTAAAGATCAGCACAATACTTCCTAGCAAAAACCATTGGAGCCAGGACAAACGTTGAAATATGCTCATTTTTTTATCCCAATGATGTGCGGTCAAGGCTGGGTTGTAGGCGTTTCTGTAGGTGTTTCAGTCAGCGTCGGCATCTCGGTTGGCGGTGCCAATGTAGGAGTAGCTGCGGGGGGCGGGGCCTGGATAATCCCCGGTACAAACCAAAAAGCGTTTGACAGAGCAGGATTACCACCTCTCACTTCGACCGTCAGAATAAAACGGACATGTTTACCGGCGTGCTGAGAGAGATCCAGGTCGATCTTGGTCACCTCTCCATCGTAGACTTCCTGCCATGATCCAAGATTTCGGATAATGCCGGTCGCGAGATTTTTGAAATCCAGCCGGAAATTGACGTTACAACCTTTGCTGTCAGCCAGACAGCCTACCCAGGCTGTGAAATGCTGGTTGGGTTGGATAACTAACTCAGGATACATCCCACTAATCCAGCCGCGGCTGTAGTTATTGGGGTGCGTCCACAGCGTCCATTCATCTTCATTATGGTTCTCCAACTGAGGGGTGTCCAACAAAACCACGAATCCCTCGGTAGAGCTGCTGGTTCCCGGGCAGGGTAATCGGCCAACGCCGCTGTTCCATTCAGCCTGACAATAATTGGCTGCAAAATCATAAACCAGGTTGGGATTCCCCATATTCATGACTCGGATCAGTACCCAAAAGGTTTGATCCCCATTGGGGCCAATGCCGAATCTGGAACCTGCAGGATTGCTCAACATCCAATCACCGCGGTAAGTCCCCAGGTTTTGAGGCGCTTTCAGGGTTACAGAAACATCAACGGTCTGGTTGGGTTCCACATTTTTTGGTAACGGCACACTCAGGTTAGTCTCCATAGCATTCCCGGAATCAAATACCAATTTGTAATCGGGTGTCCAGGTACAATTTCCAATATTTTTCAGCCGCCAGGTTTTTACAAACGAGGTACCTGGAGCAAAGGATGAGTTGTCCTGCACCGATACATCCCGCACCAGTTGGGCGCGGTCGCAGACCAATGAAACTGGCGTGAACGTGGGGACGATCATCGTCGGTGGAACAGCTGTGTTCGTCGAGATGATGACTTCCGGGGTGAGCGTTGCAGTTAGAGTCTCCATCACTGTTGGTTCGGGAGTACTCGTCTTAGTGGGTGTGACCTCGGTAGCCTGCTTTGTGAACTCAGCTATGATTGTCTGGGCGGCCTCGGTAGAAATCGAGGCAGCATCCAGGGTTCGAGCCAGCCTTGTTTCTTGACGAGGAATCAATTGATATAGAATGGTAAAAACCAGAGTCCCAATAATGAGGATTACAGGGATTGAAATACCTAAAATCCATAAAACTTTTTTGTTCGGCATTCGTTATTCTCCGAATACATCAGTCGGAATCATCCCAACCTGTGCGCAGCACCCAATACAAACCAAACCTATGATGGCTCTTTGTGATTTGCAGGGGTGAGGCCCCACCCCTGCCTCCTTCCGCGGCACGAAGTGTCCCAGAGCCCCCCTATGGTTTATCTATTTTCAGGTCCTGCGAACAATTATTCGAGACTCACATCCTGGCAAGTCGAAAACTGCTCTTTGATCTCCAGGTAATCCAGACAAACTGGGAACAGCCAGATCACTTCCAAATCTACATTACATGATTGGCAGGTGACTTGCTGACCAATTTCAGGATTGGAGTCTAAATCGATTTGCTGTCGACATTCCGGGCACGATACACTAACCATGATCGATTTCCTTTCAGACCACAGTATACAGAGACGATATACTAAATGGATGGAATTGTTATTGAAGATGGGTCTTAAAAACTCCCCTCCTGTACGAATTTTTATACAACTCAGTTTTTTCCCCCGCAAAGAAAAGGAGCGTAACTAAACCAGACTAGTATCCTCTCCATATTGTAGGGTAAAAACCATTGTAGTCGGGGTTTCTATACCCCGTGCAGGTGAGATACCCTGGCACCGCCCGCCATACCATCCTGGCACAGGGCATCGTCCCGACCCCAGGCACCACCGTTCTGGGGTGGTATGTCCTTTGGGAGGGCAGGTGTGGAAATCTCGGCTACGGACCCTTACTTTTGGAGAGGATACCCAGACTCTAATCTACCAACAGTTTTTATTGGGCGATTGACCGTACTTCAGGCAAGTGAAGACGTAACTTCGAAACCGAGATGAACTTATGCCGACATGTGGAGTTGCCCCGCGGAATTATTATTGCCCCTGACAAAATCCTTGTTTGTTATCGGTTGAAATAATAACCTATCCCTGCCTCAGTGAGTATATATTGCGGTTGGCGGGGGTCTGTTTCTACCTTAGAACGTAATCGCTGCACCAAGCCGCGCACCAATTCCCGGTTCCCTTCGCCTGAGTATCCCCACACATGTTCGACAATCTGTTCGGTGGGGATGATTTGCCCAACATGGATCATCAAGGTGTATAACAAGCGAAATTCTAATTGGGTCAACCGCTTGGAGTCTCGCTCCCCAACCTGAACGGTCCGGTTGGAAGGGTCCAAATGGACATCTTTCTGAGTCAACGTCGGCAAGCTAAAAAAGGGCATGCCTGAACTGCGGCGTAAAATACTGCGGATTTGGGCTAAAAGGCCACGAACACTATAGGGGCGGATCACAACTAGGTCGGCTCCGGCTTCGAGATATTTGACGTATAAATCGTCCGAAAGCAGATCCGACACGAGCAATATGGGGACCGCGGTGTGTGCCCGTAACTGTTTTATTTGGATCAGCGATTTGGAATGTTCTCCAGACAACACAATCAAAATGAGTTCGGCTGGGTTTTCTGGCCAGGATTCGATGGCCTGGTCCAGGCTGCGCGCTGTGCGTACCATGAATCCCGCTTGCTGCAAGATAACTTGTAATACATTGGCTTCATCTGCATGAGGAGAAAATAGTACAGCCTGCATAAATTACCTCTTTCCGTAGTGCCCGTCCAGGGCTTCATGAAGTTTATTGATGTTACCGTTATCCTTATAATTATACAATATTTGGGGTTCTTTTGGATTTGCCTGGGTGAGACCCCAGGGGTGGAGGTTTTGGCGGGCCAGCCCGCCAAAACCCCCACCCCTACCTCCTTTCCCGGCACGAAGTGTCCCAGAGACCCATATTTGGATATGAACTGCTGATACAATAAAAAACTTCATCTCCTGTTTCGATCAGAAACGGCATATTTCAAAGTGACAATTGTGATTCGCAAAGCCTGTATGCAGCCTGCGGAAGGTTGCCGCGTCCTTGAGAGAATCCTGGTCAAAGCGCGCATCGTGTTCGGCTCATAGGAACCAAAAATATAAAGAACACAAAGATCAAACGCACGAATAAATCAAGGTCGCACGGCCTCACACCATGCGCTGGATGGTCGGCCCTTGTAAGGTATTTTTTGAGTTGGAGTCAGAAGAGAAGCGCCCTTACTTTTTTTACAAAAATGGAGCATTCTCGGCGAAAACGCTAGAGTGCCGGGTAGGCCAAGAGTTGGAGTCTGAGAAGGTGATAATCGTGAAGAAGAATATGGTCTGAGTCAAATCATCGGGAAATATATTAGACAAGCAGCAAGAAATGTGCGAAAATAAATCTGGCACCGAAAAATATCAATGAGATTAGGAATGATGGTTTGAGTAGGGCATGGATCTGAATATGAAAAAAAATCAGTAACTACTCAGCCATGTCACTCCCCTGAAGGGGACTCTATGTGCGAGCGTTTTGCGCAGTGCCTGCATACTTATCCCTTTGGGACACTTGTCCCTTTGGGACACTTGTCCCTTTGGGACACTTGTCCCTTTGGGATAGGTATGCGAAGCAGTCTCACTCTCCAACCAGGAGATTGCTTCGGCGGTAAAGCTGCCTCGCACACTTGTCCCTTTGGGAATGACAGAAGCAAGTATATTGAGATATGGCTGAGTAGTTACAAAAATCATTTGATAGAAAAGGGCAACCTGACCCAATTTCAAGCAGACCTCGCTTTGCTCGGAGGAAAGGGTTCGTAGTCGCGCACGTGAGTGCGCCAGGAGAATATCATGTCACCTAAACGAAAACACAAAGGCCAACCAACCTTCCGCGGAAAGCCATTCGAGGCAATCATGGAAATCAAAACGGGAGAAGAGATCGCCGGAGCCTGGGTTACCACTACCGTGCCCGGAATTGGATTCTATAAATTGCTCGCCAAGCGCAAAGCAGATGGGGCCTGCGAATGGGTACACTTTGTCCAGCGCGCCGATGGCAGCAAAGATAAGTTCCTCCGCGGCGACGTGGAAAACGAAGCCCGCATGTCAGACGTTGTCGAGGCCCTCAACAGAGCGCTCCGCACAGCTTACGGTCCTGGAATCAAGCTTCAGCCCGCCGACACCGACGTCTACCCGGTGGATGGCACTGTGCTGGGGAGGGGGAGCGATAAGGTTCATTGATAGAAACGCAATATCGCAATAATCACCCGGGATTTACAAATGAGTCGTGGGGTGGGAAACGTGAAACGTGAAACGTGATAACGTGATAACGTGCATACCAGAGAATTTACGTTTCACGTCGGGCGCATACATAAGTTGGGGGAGTACAGTTAAGCAACCACAGATTTCACGGATTGCACGGATAAAAGGCGTTAAAAATCAGTGCAATCGGTGAAATCCGTGGTTAAATAGGTTTGGAAAGTTGCCCTCCCCCAACTTGTAAATGCGCCCTTTCACGTCTCACGCTTCCCTCTCGTGGCGTACTTGCATGGTTGAACCTGCTTCAGCAGGTTTTTCATAGCAGCATCGAACACCTGCACTCCCGTAAGAACATCGGGGCGGTATTGCGTTTAGGTGCAAGTGTTCATTCGATGTGATTTAAGGCAGTGGGGAGCAAAGTCGAAGTGTCCGCGGCCTATAAAATGGACTTCACGCCTGTTGTCAGAAAAAAAG
>JBDRGC010000091.1:0-4952 GCA_043818215.1 Chloroflexota bacterium
GGCCACAATGTCTTTTTTGATATTATTTCATATACGGGACCTGGCCCACTCTACTATGTTCAGCCAGATTTGGTTAATGCCAAGGAGATATTTTCGGGCTGTTATGAGTTCCCAGAAACAATATCTCCATCTCTTGTAACCAGTGGTATTCCATATTATCCATTAGATATCGAAATTAAATTATCTTCGGGAGATGAGATTAATTCAAATGAAAGCGCTCTTTTGGATGTCTCGGTAAACTTTTCAGATGAATATTCAGAGAATTCATATGCTATTCCTTTTTCCCAAAAAGATTCTCATGAGGTTGTTTTTGAATTACAGACCACAAATTTTGATTATGCCCCTAAAAACGAAGAAGTAAAACCTAGTCCAATAACCCTATCTCTTCCAATTATCCACAGGTGGGTAATCTCACCAAAAGATAAAACTATGGGAGAACAATATTTGATGGTAGCTGTATACATTGATAATCATCAAGTGCCATTTGAGATTTCGCTAGATGTTCGTTCGCTAATCGGTACTAATCCAATAGTGTTAGCAATTGGGGCAGCAATTGGCAGCGGAATTATCGGAATGCTAACAATTACTAAAACCATCTTGGAAATTCGGGAAAAGGTGTCAAATTTAAGAAAGAAGAAAAGAACAAGGTATTCAAAATCGAGAAAAAGGAAATGATATTTCGCTGCCCAACCCTGGTAGCAGGCGACTCGGCTGCGCCCCAGGGTAAGCGGCGCGATTACGTGAAAGTGATTATGAGCAAAGGATGTTCTGGGATTACGCCGCCCCGCCCCTGATGCCCTCGTTGTGTGGCAAATTCATGAACAGGTAGACAGAAAACGGGGTGTAATGTATGATTATTTCACCGCCTTATGATGGTGAAAGGAAAAAATTATGACTGAAGTTACATTTGAAGTAAGTTTGCCTCCAACCCTTCTCCAATTTGGGTTTAATCAAGATAAGGTGCAGCGAAACGTAAATGAATGGCTTGTTCTGTCCTTATTTACAGATAACCATGTTTCATCGGGAAAAGCTGCAAAGTTGCTCAATATTTCTCGCATAGATTTTTTAACATTACTCCGAAATCGAGGAATAGCGTACATTGACTACTCTCCTCAGGAATTGGATGAAGAATTTGAAGCTGTAAAGACTTTGGGAATCGAAAAATCCGAATGATTGTCGTTTCAAATACAACACCACTTATCGGTTTGGCAACTATTGGTCGGTTTGACCTACTCCACCAGTTGTTTGGGGAAATCCATATTCCAAAAGCTGTGTATCATGAAGCAGTAATCGCTGGGCGTGAAGAAGGAGGGGCAAAACGAGAAGTTTCGGATGCATCATGGGTGAAGTCAGTTGAAGTACAAGACTGGTTAGCAGTTGAAGTATTATTAGACGAACTCGATCTTGGAGAAGCAGAAGTTATTGTACTCGCACGAGAACTTAGTGCCGATTGGGTATTGATGGACGAGAAAAAAGGGCGGCGAAAGCTAACTCAATTGGAAATCCAAAAGATTGGCACATTAGGTATCTTGCTGAAAGCAAATGAATTGGGGCTTGTCAATTCAATACGCGAAGATTTAGAGCAATTGCGCGAAAAAGGTTTTAGTATTAGCCAATCTGTAATTGATGCGGTACTGGAACAAGCTCAAGAAAGATAATATTTCAAGAACAGGGCCACACAAGTTATGGTCGGCGAGGCAGTCTCCCACCCCCCGCCACTCCCGAACCGGACTTCCCAAAGGGATTGCTGCGCTGATGAAACTTTAGCTTCATCCGGCTCTTCAGTATCCGGGTCTTTACCATAAACACCCTGACCGGTGAACTTCATCATGGCAATGGCTGTGGAGGAGCAGCAGGTTGTCATCGGCGGTCGGCGGTCGGTCATCAGCGGTCGCCCGTCGTCCGTTGGCTGTCGGCTGTCGTAACGCAACCTTTCCCGATAAATTGCGTAAAGCAAGATAACTCAAATTCACATCAGGAGAGATAAGCATGACTAATAATTACAAACGACTTTACCGTTCAAGAGACGACCGCATGATCGCTGGTGTCTGCGCCGGGCTGGGCAAATACTTCGATATTGACCCCACTCTCATCCGTTTGATATTCATCTTTGGGACATTCATCACTGGTTCAGCCCTTTTCTGGGCTTACTTGACCATGATGGTTGTGGTGCCCGAGGAAACCCCAGCGTCCGAGGCTGTGGTGGAAGCGCTGGTGGTGGAACCGGATCCCGCCGAGAAATAAGCCGAATTCAGTGAGACCCCCCTAATAAGAATCACAAACCGGGTTGCTGTAAGCCTGAGAGCAACCCGGTTGTGATTCTCTGTTTCACTACCCAACATTTTGATGTGAAAAGTGAGGCGTGAAGCATGAGGCGTGAATCACTCGTTACTTGTCACGCATCAGGTTTCATGTATTCACGTCTTCAAGTTTTCCAAGACACTCACCAAATCCTCTGGCAGCGGCGCTTCGAATGTGCGCGGCGTTGCCTCCCCAGGAATCACGATGTTCAAGCGGTAGGCGTGCAGGAAATGCCGCCTGACCGCGATGCTGGAATGCTGCCGCCCGTAGACCATATCCCCGGCCACGGGACAGCCCAAAAAGGCCGTATGTACCCGAATCTGGTGGGTGCGCCCGGTGAAGATGTGGACTTCCAGCAAGGTGTGCTCGGCGAAGCTTTCCAGGGTGCGGTACTCACTGATAGCTTCCCGCCCTTTGTCAGGCTGGGTGACCGCCATGCGTTTGCGCTGGGTAGTATCGCGTCCAATAGCAGCTTCCACCCGGCCTGTAGGCGTGGGCGGCTGACCGTCCACCAGAGCCAGATAAACTTTCTTTACCTGTCGATCCCGAAACTGGTTTTGCAGCCAGTGGTGAGCACGGTCATTTTTAGCCAGCAGTATCACGCCGGAGGTGTTTTTGTCCAGGCGGTGAATCACCCCTGGTCGCTGCACCCCTCCCACCCCTTCCAGTTCGGGGGCGTGGGCCAGGGCAGCGTGTACCAGAGTCCCCGCAAAATGCCCAGCTGCAGGGTGTACCACCATCCCCGCGGGCTTGTTGACCACCATCAAATCCTCGTTCTCGAAAATTATATCTAACGGAATGGGTTCCGGTATCAACTCAGAGGCTACAATGGGAGGAATACTTACCTCCACTAACGCGCCCCGTTCCAGAGATTGTCCAGCTTTGCGGGCAATTTCGCCATCCACGAGTACATTCCCCTGCTTGATGAAATTCTGCAACCGGGAGCGGGAGAAATCTGGCAGACAGCGTACAAGGAATTTATCCAGTCGTTGGGGTGCGTTTGCTTGATAAGAAAAGACAGCCAGACGATCACTCACTGTGGACTTCCTCCGGCGTGAAGGTTGATTCCATCTCTGTGGGACGAATTTCCAAATTCGTCCTACGCTCGCTGATCCACATCCCAATAATCAGGACTGCCACCCCAATCGAGATGCTGGAGTCGGCCACGTTGAAAACCGGGAAGGTGCCCACCGAGATGAAGTCGGTCACAAACCCCTGAGTCAGGCGGTCGATCAAGTTGCCGGTGGCGCCCCCTAGCTGCATCCCCAGGGCTATTCGCAGGGGCCACTCCTGGCGTGGAATCTGTGGGAAATAGAATATGATCGCTCCCACCACGAAAATAGCCAATAGGGTAAAAACGAGACTGAGGTTCTGCCCCAGCCCAAAGGCCGCGCCAGTATTGTGCCAGTTGACGATACGGGCATAGGGTGCAAGCCATTCCCAGGGCGACCAGGTTTCGGCCATGGCCAGTTGCGTGCGTACTATTTCCTTTGTCCATTGGTCGAGGGCGATGATAACCCCGGCCAGTCCAAATAAAAACGCGTAATCTCGTATATATTTTTTCAATCTAGCCTCCGGCGCACTCACGTGCGCGACTACGAACGGGTTCGTAGTGGGACACGGGGGTGTCCAGCGCACTCTCGGGCGCGATTACAAACTAATGCCCTGGTTGGAAGGATATGCCTGCCAGGAAATCTATCAGTACACCGACCACCGCTTGGGGCTGCTCCAGCATAACCATGTGTCCGGCATCGGGTATCGCTTCCAATCTGGCATCGGGGATTTGAGCGGCGAGATACTGCGAATAGCGCAAAGGAGTCAGCTTATCGTCTTGGCCGCAGATCACCAGGGTAGGTACGCTAATCTCTGAGACAGTCTCGGTTATATCAAAGGCATTGCAGGCCAGGAAGTCACCGTGCAATACAGATGGGCGCGTCTCGACCATACGTTGGGAGGCCAATTCTACCAGGCGGGGATCCGCTTTTTTGCTGAATGCCCATGAAAGGATGGTTTCGATGGTGGCGGGAAAAGTTTGTGGGTTAGCTGTATTTTCTAAAATCACGGGAGCAATCCGCAAGCGTGCCCCGGTCCCCATCAATCCCAATCCCAGGACGTGATCAGAGTGATTATGCGCCAGTGTTAGGGCGATGGCGCCTCCCATTGAATGTCCAATGAATATGGCCTGATGAAGTCCAACCGCTTCTAGCCAATTCAATATATTGCTGGCGTAAGCTGCTATAGTTTGCTGCCCGCGGCCCTCCGATTTGCCATGACCCGGCAAGTCGATGGCAAACACCCGGTAGTCTGAGAGCCGACGAATCTCTGCCGGCCAATGAAGATAAGTTCCTCCAGCGCCATGGATCAAAACAATGGGGGGACTCTCGCCATTTCCACCTTGGTATAAATGGTAGTAAATGTCAGTTGCTATAGGCATTGTGGAGCTCCGGCGGGCACCGTTCAAGGGGCGATGTCAGGCTATAGTTTTTCGTCTTACCTCAGCATAATGGGGAAAAAGGTAGAGGGTCTCTGGGACACTTCGTGCCGTGGAAGGAGGCAGGGGTGGGGGGGGTTGGGGGGGGCGCGCGCCGCCCAAAACCCCACCCCCCGGGGGGAGGCACGCGCTACCACAGCGGCCCCGGGGGCGTGTGTAC
>JBDRGC010000092.1:0-29566 GCA_043818215.1 Chloroflexota bacterium
GGTATCTCCTCCATTCGACTTGAAGTGTCCGACAAAGTGATTCTCCTATGACTAACAAAGGCAAGCGCAGTATCATTCCGACCAGCGGCGGGATATTTCATGATTTAGCTAACCAGATCAAACTGATCTTTCGCCTGATGGTGGATCAGCGCGTCAGCCCGCTGCTAAAATTGCTCCCCATTGGTTCTTTAATCTACTTGCTTTTTCCAGACCTTGTTCCTGGCCCTATTGATGATGCCCTTGTCATCGGTATGGGGACGTACCTGTTTGTGGAGCTTTGTCCCCCTGATATTGTTCAGGAACATAAAGAAGCCTTAGAACGGGTTGTGCCGGGACGTTGGAAAGACCCAGAGAACGACACAATCAAAATCGATGAAACGGATGTCGTGGAAGGTGAATTTCGGGAAGAATAGGGAAACCTTCTCTGCGCAGCGATTACAATAAGGCGGAGGTTTTCCCCTCCTTTTTTTATGGTAGGACGATTTTCAAAATCGTCCTACGAAGAGGACATAATGGCAAAGACAAAATCTAGAACGATTTCAAAACACATGCAACGTCGTGTAGAAAAGCGTCGCAAAAAGCGTTTGCTGCAACTGGGGGTAGTCGTGGCAGTGATCGTTATTGTCCTGGCTGGGGCCGTCTGGGCGTTTTTAAGCCATAACTCTTCCGATGCAGATGCAGCCCAGGATGCTCTCCCCGCTACAGTTTCCGCAGACGAGGCATATCAACTGTACCAGGATGGGGCTTTCTTTGTTGATGTTCGTACACTGGAAGAGTGGGACGAGTATCATATTCCAGGAACAACCCTGATACCTCTGGATGAGTTGGGCATCCGTATAGATGAAATACCGCGCGATCAAATAATCGTGGTGGTCTGCGGTTTGGGTCCCCGCAGCCAGATCGGATACGATATTTTAGTGCGGGCTGGTTTCCCCCAAGTTACCAGTATGTCTGGCGGACTGGAATCCTGGGCCGCGGCGGGGCATCCACTAGAGTAGATATTAGAGTTGTTGCCCAATAACGATAACGTTTTTTTGTACACGGATTCACACGGATTTTACGGACACCGTGCCGGCACGGCGTAAAGCGAAAAAAATAAAAGGAAAGAATCCGTGGTATCCGTGAAATCCGTGTACAAAATCCATTGCCAACTTATTTAGGAACAAGTCTATTCTACTCACCAATTCCCTTGACACCCCTTCTACCCCCGTGGTATCCTTCCCCCCGTTACAAAAATCTTTGAAAGGAGTGCGCCCGAATGTACAACAACATGATCTATACAGTGCGAATTCGCAAGTCCGCCGATATCGGTGGGTTCGTTGTGCCTTGTCGGAGTGCGCCTATTGACTGAACGCTTGATTTTTTAGATGAGTGACAGCCACGGCGCCCCAAGCCCGTGGCTGTTTTTATTTATAGTGTAATGCCCTCACCGGCCACGGGTGTATCAAACCCTGTGGTCTTTTTTGTTTTCAGTCGTAGTAAGCCGCAAGAGTGCCAGTTCTCAAAAATGCTCTTAGCCAATCCGTGATTGGCGGTTTCCTGACAAAACATCGGCGAATCACGGATTCGCCTTAGCGCAGGAAATGGGCAAAAACAGGCAAGGAGAAGAATATGTCTCAAGCAATCCTCGTAAATGATGTTTACAAGAAATTCGGCAAGCCGGGCGACCCGCTATGGAAGCGCGTCCTCAAGCGGCAGATCAACGGCAGCGGCAAGCCAAACAAAAATGGCAACAAGAAGACCGAAGTGATTGCCGTCAACAACGTTTCCCTCGAAGTGCAAGAGGGCGAAATATTTGGCGTGCTGGGCCCCAACGGGTCCGGCAAGTCCACCCTGATCCGCCTGATGGCGACTCTCCTGCTGCCCGATGGCGGCAACCTGAATATCTTCGGCCACGATGTGGTTGCTGATCCCCTCGAGGTGCAGAGACTCATCAACCGCGTCTCGGTGGAAGCATCTTTCTTCAAGAAGCTCTCCCCCATGGAGAATCTGATGTACGGCGCCCGACTTTACGGCATGGCCGGAGCCGAAACCAAAAGGCGGGTAGTCGAAATCCTGACCCGCCTGGGATTGGAGGAACGCTCCATCTTTCGCCCGATGGAGGAAATGTCCCGCGGCATGCAGCAGAAAGTTGCCATTGCCCGCGCCCTGCTCTCCAAGCCGCGCTTGCTGCTGCTCGACGAACCCACCACTGGTCTCGATCCCCCGCTCCAAGCGTGAGGTACAAGCCGTGATCGAAGAACTGCGCGACGAGCACGGCACCACCATGCTGCTCACCACTCACGATATGGCCGAAGCCGACATCCTGTGTGACCGTGTCGCCATCATGGACAAAGGCAGCGTAGTCGCCCTGGATACACCCGAAAATTTGAAGAAGCTGGTTCCCAACAACAACGGTCGCGAAACAACACTAGAAGACGTGTTCCTAGCGTTGACGGGACGCAAGCTCAAAGATGAAGAGAATAAAGAATAGAGAGTAGAGATTGGTAATTGGAGATTAGTAATTGGAGATTAGTAATTGAAGCTTGGAGCTTGGTTTGTCAATCTCTAATCTCCAATCTCCAATCTCCAATCTCCAATCTCCAATCTCTAATCTCCAATCTCCAATCTCCAATCTCTATCTCCAATCTCTATCTCCAGACCCCATAGGAGCAACCTCATGACAACAACCTCAACCGCCATCCACCAACTGCGCGCTTCCTACGCCTTCGTGGAGCGCAACGCCAACTTAGTCAAACGCTACTGGACCTGGGAACTGGTCTGGATGGTCTACTCCATCGCCGACAGTCTGGCCGTCAGTTATATTGGCCTGGGAATGGAACAAATCAGCGGAGCATCGAATATAGATGGCCGTTACCTGGTGCTGTACCTGGTCATTGGCACGTTGGTATGGCGTTTCCTGTCGATTATATTCTACTGGATAACCGACCTGATCAGCATCGAGCGCTGGGAGGGTACTATCGAATACACTCTCATGGCTCCCATTCCTCGTCTGACCCACATGGCCGGACAGACTATGTTCGCCGTAGTTTACAGTATGTTTTTTACCGGAGTTATCCTGGCAGTAGTCGTCAATATGTTCAATATCGACCTGAGCCAGGCTAACCTGCCGGGCAGCGCACTCATGCTGCTGGCCGGCAGCCTGTCTTTCGTCGGCATTGGCATTATGGGTTCCAGCCTGCCGCTGCTCTTCCCCGAGCGCGGCTCACAGATGACCCATATCATCATCGCCGTCTTGCTGCTGATCTCAGGGGTGTACTACCCAGTCGAAGTTCTGCCCGCTTTCCTGCAAAAGTTGTCCGTCTTCAGCCCGGCAACCTACGTGCTGACCGGCGTCCGCCAGTCCCTGCTGGAGGGCATGCCCTCCGTTCAGCTTTGGCCTAATATTTGGCCCACGCTGCTGATCGGCGTCCTCGCCATCCCCGCCGGACTGTGGGTCTTCGGGCAGGCCGAGAAATACGCCAAGCGAACAGGGAAATTACATCGTAATGGCTGATTCGTGGAAGGTGGAGAGGGGAGCGTGGAGCGGTGAGCGAAAATCGCTCCACGCTCTCGCGAAGCATCCCCGACAGGGGGCACCCTCGACCCTCAACGAGAAACAAGGAGAAAAAAATGACTGCACCAACCCTAAACACAGAATCCCTACACATCCCCAACGCCCCCGCTATCTCCGGTCTGAGCTTCCGCCGTTTCAGCGGAGAGGCCGATTACCCCAATATGCTGGCCGTCATCGAGGGCTGTAAAGACGAAGACGGCATCGAGCGCACCGAAACGCTCGAAGACATCACCCGCAACTACGCCCACCTGCTCAATTGCGACCCCTACAAAGACGTGCTCTTCGCCGAGGTTGATGGCGAGATGGTCGGTTACAGTCGAGTTTTCTGGGAGCGGCTGGATGAGGGCCTCCGCATCTACACCCTGTTCGGCTTCCTGCTGCCTCGCTGGCGGCGGCGGGGTATTGGTACGGTCATGCTGCAACACAACGAGGCCCGCCTGCGCCACATCGCTGCCGGCCACCCCGCGGGCGACCCACGCTTCTTCCAATCCTGGGCCGCCGACACCGAGAAGTCCACCGCCGCTTTGTTGCAAAGTCATGGCTACGGCCCCATCCGGCACGAATTCAAGATGGTGCGCGACCTCTCGGAACCCTTCCCCGAGGCTCACATGCCCGCGGGGTTGGAAGTCCGCCCGGTGAAAGAAGAGCATATCTGGCCTGTGATCCGGGCTGCGGATGAAGCTTTTCAGGATCACTGGGGCTATCGACCGATCGCGGACGAGGAATTCGAGGGCTGGAAGAAAAGCCCCGACTTTCGTCCCGAACTGTGGAAGGTAGCCTGGGACGGTGACCAAATCGCCGGCAGCGTGCAGAACTTCTACAATCCGCGTGAGAACGAAGAGTACAATCGCAAACGCGGTTACACCGAGGGCATCAGCACCCGCCGCCCCTGGCGCAAACGCGGCCTGGCCAGTTCGCTCATCGTGCAGAGCATGAAGATGTTCAAAGAGATGGGCATGACAGAAACCGCCCACGGCGTGGATACCCAAAACTTGTCCGGTGCGCTGAACCTGTACGAGAGTCTCGGCTATCGTTCGGTCAAGCAGCACACGATTTATCGGAAAGCAATGGAGTGAAACGTGAGACATGAGACGTGAAACGTGAAGATGTGACGAAGTCCCCGAAGCGCAGCCGAGTGGGAAACGCGAATTCACTCGTCACGCCTCATGCTTCACGCTTCACGCATCACTCTTCACGTTTCACGTATCACTTATCACTGGAGACAATCATGAGTACATCACTACCCCCCGGCTTTACTACCTGTCCCGCTACAATAGGCGACATCCCAGCCGCGGTTGACCTGTTCAACGACTTTACCGAGTACTATCTCGGAATCCGCGAGGCCACGGTGGGCGACATCCGCAACGAGTGGACTTCCCCCGGCTTTGAACCCGAGAATGATATCCGGCTGGTCTTCAGCCCCGGGGGGAAGCTGGTCGGTCATATCGAAGTGTGGACCAACGCCAATCCGCCTGTGCAGCCCTGGGTCTGGGGCCGCGTGCATCCTGATTTCGAGGGGCAGGGCCTCGGCATGGCTTTGCTGATCTGGGCCGAGGAGCGCGCCCGGCAGGCTATCCCCCGCTGCCCCGCGGATGCCCGTGTCGTCATGCGCACATACATTTCCAGCAGCATCGAGTCTCCCAGGCATCTTTTCGAAGCGCAAGGCCTGAAACTCATCCGTCACAGCTTCCGCATGTTGATCGAGATGGACGGAGCGCCCCCCGGCCCCGCCTGGCCCGAGGGCATCCGCATCCGCATCCCCAATGACCCCGCGGCGGAAATCGAGGCCATCTACCGCGCCGATGAAGAAGCCTTCAGAGACCACTTCGGCTACGTCGAGGAGCCTTTCGAGGAGGGGTTGGCTCGCTACAGGCATCACTTCCTTGAAATCGAAAACTTCGACCCCAGCCTGTGGTTTCTGGCTATGGATGGCGTCCCGCAGGTGGATGAGAGCGAAATCGCCGGGATTTGCCTGTGCCGCCAGCACTCCTGGGAAGACCCCGAATGCGGCTACGTTTCCAACCTGGCCGTGCGCCGTCCGTGGCGTAAACGCGGTATCGGTCTGGCCCTGCTGCATCACGCTTTCGGCGAATACTACTGCCGCGGCTTCCGCAAAGTTGCCCTGGGCGTGGACGCGCAAAACCTGACCGGCGCACTGCGGCTGTACGAGAAAGCCGGTATGAGCGTCCACCGTCAGTATGACCTGTACGAAAAAGAACTTCGGCCGGGCCGGGATTTAAGTGTGCAATAGATGGGTGAGTGAGACATGAGACGTGAAAACGTGACGCAGTCCCCGAAGCATAGCGGAGTGGGAAACGTGACGGAGTCCCCTAAGTCTGGCGGAGTGGGAAGCGTGCTAACTACCGGCATTCAGTACAGAAATTGGTAGTGATAATAAAAGTAAGTGATGGCTCGTTCCACTGCTCCGCGGTGGAACGCTTGCGAGGACCTGCTACGTCCCAGAGCGGAGCGTAGAGCGCCTATGCGGCGGGGTTACGACGCTCCGTATCGTAACCAGAGCAAGGCCATCACTTAGTATGCACCGTGCCGGTACGGGTGCAAGAATTTCACTTGTAACATAACTAATGGGGGCCAACGGCTTTCCCCCCCGAAAAGACAAAAGTGGGCGGTATTGGACTTGAATAGCATCCCCTAATGGGGGCCAACGGCTTTCCCCCCCGAAAAGACAAAAGTGGGCGGTATTGGACTCGAACCAACGGCCTTTGCGATGTCAACGCAACGCTCTAACCAACTGAGCTAACCGCCCGAGCGACCTGCATTATACACGCTCCATAGTGTTAGGGCAAGCCAAGAGAGACAGCAAACAGCGCAGTCGGGTTGCAAACAAAAAAGCCAGCGTTTTGCTGGCTTTACTTTCTTGACGAAGTAATTCGGGGAAGTATTTTACATCAATCTATCTTCGGCAATCTGGGTTGCTTGATAATCGGCGGATGAATGTGGATGCCTATCATAGCGTTGTACTTTTTGAGTTTTCTGTCGTAGGTGTGGAATTCACTAACGGGAAAAATGTATCGGTCTACCCATAGCGCCGTTGCAAGGTGAATAGCGTCTTTAGGCTTCAATATCCAGCCATGAGGAATAGATTCCCGAATCAACATACGAGCGTGGAGCATGATTTCTACAGTGGGTTCTATCATCGTAACCGCTGGATTGTTCCAGAATTCATCCAATGTCTTTTCAATCTCCGGGTCTAATAACTCACCCTGTTTTTCGTAACCAGCGATGGAGACTTCCACAATACTTTCTGTTGATGTAATGATTCGGAATTTCTCAGCAACGGCCAAGTCGAAGAGTTTCAAGACCGTATCAGCTCTTTGAGTCTCATCGTTGATATAGGCCAGAAAAACGGCGCTGTCCCAATAGATTGCAGGAATGTTCTTAGATGCCATTGCGTACTCGCCGAATAGTGTATTCCGCGGGCGGATCTCCAGCCTGCCAGGGAAACGCCCCCCTAAGCTTCCTGAAAGAATTCGTGTCCATCCTCTGCGGAAGGGAAATGATTTGCTTTACGCTCCGCACATCAATGGGACGTCCCGTGCCAGGTTCACGGCGTATCGTGCCAACAACACGAACTCGTTTTCCCCAGGCAGTCCGGACAATTTCTCTAAAAGAACTATCGAGATAGCAATACACAATACGATCAAAGAGCTGATCGTAAAGACCAATCCTGATGTTAGTGGTATCCCAAATCGCTCGCACGAAACCTGTAACGGTGCCAACCGTATTTTGTGCAGGAGCATCATCCGGGGCCACAACCCAAGGCTGATCTATAACACTTCGGTAATCATCCGTAACGAAAGTGACCGCGGTAACTTGCTCTCCGATCACCGCGGTTATAGAATGCGCCGGTTTTATTACGTTCTCAGAATACGGAATAGGGGTTTTGTCCGCCAGAGCGTTGCCAACTACCTGATAAGCCTGGACGACACGGGACACATCTTCAGGTATTGCAGCGTATCCGCGCACTTCAGCAAAAGCACTACCCGCTTCCAGACGAGAAATTTGCCACTGAATGGATTCGCCATCACCGACAACTTCCAAAGTCAAAGCAGAAACCAAGTCTTTAAAAGACTGAATTACATCGGCAAAGCTGTCCAGCGATGTATCTCCCGCGAGTTGGATAGCAATCGTATCAGACACGATTCTCCTCTCTCTGTTCCAGATATTCACACACAAAATGTACTGTTGTTTA
This sequence comes from Chloroflexota bacterium, assembly GCA_043818215.1. GTDB lineage: Bacteria > Chloroflexota > Anaerolineae > Anaerolineales > UBA11858 > JBDRGC01. Next base: position 7,770 of record JBDRGC010000092.1, read on the forward strand.
CCTGTCACAAGTGTAACAGGTAACACATTGGCGTCAATACTCAAAGGTAAGCATGCCAAGAAAGAGAGATATTAGGCTACGGGTAACTACTCAGCCAGCGATTTCAACTGCCCACACCGTTAGCTTGACGCGTATGCCCTAACCCCCAAAACTTGGGGGAAACACCACTTGTATCCCGGTATCAGGGCAAGGGATCTAAAGACAGAAACTTTCTCCCCCAGTATTGGGGGCCGGGGGGCGATATCAAGATAGCCTGAGTAGTCACGGCTACGGCAAGAAATTCCAGGGGTTGACCTTAGTGGTAACGTACATCAACTCGAAGTGCAGATGGGGGCCCGATGAGTTCCCGGTGCTGCCCATACTGCCAATAACGGCCCCCTGGTAAAGACTCGTTCCACATCCCACATAGACATCGTTAAGATGGGCATAGAGAGATTGCCAATCGTTGCCGTGATCGATCACGATAAGATTGCCGTAACCGCTGTAGCTCCAACCTGAGTACACCACCACGCCATCGTCCACGGCCCACACCGGATCGCCGAGAGTGCCGCCAATATCAATGGCCGGGTGGTTGGCAGCCGGGTTGTAATCGAACCCGGAGAGCCAGTGATTGGCAGTCGGCCATATAAAAACGCCATCACCAACCACTCCATCCATGAGCGTTCCGCAATGACCAGGGCCGTAGGTGCGCGCCACAGCCGGATTATCTCGGGGGATGCGCGGCGGGCCGTAATCGATCATTTCGCGCTGCCCCCCGGGAACGATCACCATATCTCCGGGAGCAATGTCCAGACTGTCGAAATTGGTCTCATAAAGATTAAAGGGGTTGCCCGGCCATTCTATGATCTTCATCGTCTCGACACCGTAATACTCGGCAACCTTGCTAATGTCCTCTCCGGCACTCCATTTGTGGTAAGTACCATCAACCGGCATGATATTTACGATCTGGCCGACCTGCAAGCGGTGGGGATTGTCCTGTAAAATGTTCGTATTGGCCCACAAAATGGTTTCAGGTTTAAGCCCAAACTTGTCGGCAATCCCAAAGACCGAATCGCCTGTCTCGACCGTGTAGGTGATCACAACCACACGGGGGCGGGTGGGGATGGTAGTGTACAATGTCGCAAAACGAGGGATTCCTGCCACGAGGGCAGTATCAGGAACCGAAAAGAGCGGCAACCCTGGAACATCCGCTGTGGGTGTTAGCGTGGGTAACGAGGCCGCCAAAACGGAGATGGCTCTTTTTGGAATTTGTGCCATCTGAGCGCTGGAAAAGAAAGTGCTCATTGCCCATACAACAACAAACACCAATACAATAGAAAACAAAATGGTTCCAATCCGAAGTACCGGCTCGATCAACCCCGTTCGTGACACTCGTTCCCAGAATACCTCATATTTGGTGCTGCCCTCATTTGCTTCCCCAAGTGGTGAACTTGAATCCCGTCCAGCTTGGTCTGGCACCAGGCCATTCTCGGCGGGAGGATATTCTTTGTGTGTGGTTTCGTCCGACATAGCTTACCTCTATAGAAGGCATGATAACATCACCCCAGAAGAGCGTCAATGCGGCACGTGTGCGCTCAAATATCCGAACTTGACGCTCTTTCATTAGAGATGGTAAGATGTCGCTATGTATCTTAGTGGAAGTAAGTGGTCGATGCAAAGTAAACGCCGGAAGTGGTCCAACCCCTGGCGTATTTTTATATTATTGGGGTTGATCGCGGCCGCGGTCTATTTCAATAGAATCGTTGTTCCGGTCACATCTCCTTTATTTATTCCAACCCCTACCCCAACCCGCGCCCCAGAATCCTTTGTCAATGAAGCCCAAGCCTATTTCAACGATGGCAAGCTGAGTCAATCTATTGACGCTTACAAACAAGCCATTCTGACTGACCCCACCAACTCATCCAATTATGTCAATTTGGCACGGGTGCAGATATATGCCGGGCAGTATGAGGAGGCCCTAAAAAACTCTGAACTGGCCTTACTCCGCAATTCCGATAACCCGCTCGCACACGCCACGCGCGCCTGGGCATTGGATTTCTTGGGCAATTATTTGGAAGCGGAGGCGGCCATAAAAAAGGCTCTGGAACTCGACGCAAACAACGCAGTTGCACATGCTGTGTATGCCGAGATTCTGGTCGATTTGGGGAACTACGACAAAGCAGCCGAAGAATCGCGCCTCGCCGTGGAACTCTCCCCATCCTCGCTGGAAGTCCGGCGGGCGCGGGGATATGTCTTGTACTGGACAAGCAATTATGACTTAGCCCTCGACGAATACAACGCTGCTTTGGCAATCAACGATAAAATCCCGAACCTTCATCTGATGGTGGGCTATATTTATACCGCTCTAGGCGAAGACGATCTGGCTGTCGAGGCCTTCAATCAGGCCAATGCTCTCAATCCCCAAGACCCAACACCGGACTACGAAGCCTCCAGAATATATTTTACGATTGGCGAATACGCCAAGGCAGCCCAATACGCCGAGCAGGCTGTCAAAGATGACCCCACGAATCCAGGTTTACACGGCAACCTGGGGATAATGTACGCCAAGAAAAACGAGTTCGATCTAGCTATCCAACACTTGTCACTGGCTGTACAAGGAGGGACAAATGAAGACGGCGATATTGTGGGTGGAATCCCCCTATCGTATCAAATCCGCGTCATCGAGATATACTCCACCTATGGTCTAACTCTGGCGCGCCAAAACCGGTGCGAAGAAGCAGTGCCTATCTTTCAGGCTATGCTGACAACTGTGCCCGACAACGAAATCGCGGTATACAATGCCACAGTGGGGTTAGAGATATGCCAAACAAACCTGGAGGCTTCCGAGGCGGAATCTGAAGCCACACCCACACCCACACCCACACCCACACCCTGACATGAATCGTCAACTGATGGGAAAACGCCCCACTTTCGGGGATAGCAAGCCAGGTTCGAACCCCTATCGAATACTCTTGTGGCTGGTTCTGATCATCAGCGGCGGCTGGCTGATCACCCAGATCGGCATAGGTCCAAAATATCTAGTCGAACCATTCTTCGTGCCGACCCCCACCCCCACGCGGACAGCCAATTCGTACATCATGGAAGCAGAGGCTTATTTCGATGCCGGCAAGATTGACGACCCGGTAGAAGACGACGCCATCGACGCTTACCAGCAAGCTCTGGAGTTAGAGCCAGATAACGCCCTGGCCTGGTCTGAATTAGCCCGCTTGCTGACCTACTCTTCCAGCTTGCTCTCCACTCAACAGGGGAAAATCGAGCGCATGGCAGAGGCGCGTGAGGCCAGCGACAAAGCCGTTGAACTAACCCCCGATGACAGCAGCGTTCAGGCCATTCAAGCCCTGGTGTTGGATTGGAGCGCCTCAGTTACCGTGGATGAGGTCCAACGCCAGGAATGGCTGGTGCAAGCCGAACAGGCTGCCGGCAATGCAGTCTTTCGGGATCCCGAAAACTATCTTGCGTTGGCATTTTACGCCGAAGTTCTATTAGACCAGCAAAAATGGTCCCAGGCTGAGCAGCACGCCCGGCAAGCCGTTGAACTGGCTCCTGGTGTAATGGACACCCACCGTGTTTACGCCACCGTAATGGAAACCTTCAGCCAATACCGGGTAGCCATCGAGGAATACGAGAAAGCCGCGGCCATCAACCCCAATCTAACATTCCTGTATATCCGCATTGGCGTGATATACCGTGAATTGCTGGATTACGATAAGGCCTTAGAGTATTTCGAGAAGGCCATCTCTATTAACAACTCCAATGGCGTAAATGATCCCATTCCATACATTGCGATTGCAAAAACCTATTCCCGAATGGGCGAGTTTTTTATAGCCGCTCTCAACGGCGAGAAAGCCCTCAATTTCGACCCCACCAATGCCAACACTTATGGACAATTGGGCGATATCTACACCCGGGCGCGCAATTATGAGGGGGCGATGGAGGTACTGAAATGCGCTGTGCAAGGCTGCTCGGTTGATGAGAATGAACTCGGCAATGTGGAAGTTGAGGGCCTGCCGCTGACGAATATCACCGTGGCCTATTACTACGTCCGTTATGGATCGGTGCTGGCAGCCTTGAGCCGACCAGGGGCTAATTACTGTCCAGAAGCCCTCGAAGTGCTGACCCAGGTGCGCGAGAAATATCCCGATGATGATTTGCTGATGGGAATTGTTGGGGAAAACGAAGCCATCTGTCGCATGATCGCGGAGACACCGGAGCCGCCGCCGGCCCCTGAGGATTGAGCTTGTGGGGCGTGGAGGGGGGAGAAGGAAGGGTGGAGCGTGGAGGGGGGAGGGGGGAGCGTGGAGCGTGGAGGGGGGAGGGTGAGGCGTGACGAAGTCCCCGAAGCGTAGCGGAGTGGGAAATGTGAGGAGTGGTGTGATGCTTAAAAACAGGGGGAGGGAGAAGAAGGGGGTATGATCCCTGGTTAACAAAGCAACCCGGTTCCTTTGAGGAACCGGGTTGCTGCTGGCTTATCGTCTACTCTCCGTTCATGCTTATGGTTAATCGTTAAAATATTTTTCCACTGCTCGCAGGAACTCAGAAAAAGTCACCGGGGAACAAATGATATGTCGGTCTGGATCTGTAAAAGGATGCCGGTGCCAACCCGTTTTGGCATTATCCACGCCGTAAACCCGTCGTTCAGTCTGAACCAGCGCGAATGCAGTCTTATCTGTTTCCAGAGTGTAATAAATATTGATAAAGGTTTCAGGCATCGTAAGATGAACCCTTACGTGGAGAATGTCGATATCCAATATACGTTCTTCAATATAGTGTACCAGCGCAGAGTGGTTACATACGCGACGCAATACATAAAGGAGATGAGCCGTAGTTATGGCAGCCATGCGAAACTTTTATTCAAGCGTTTATGCCGCGTTACTAACCCTTCCCACATCAGGAAATCGTCTTCAGCTTCGAAGGCATAGTGTTCTGACCGGTCTTCGGTGTCCCAAATGTGACGGTAGCCCTCGAACGACATACCATACTTGCGCTCGAACTGGCGCAGCCCAGCTTCCAGTTCCGCTAACTTTTGACGAGCATATTCTCGAATAATCATCGTCAGGGCTGCATCTACCCGTACTTCACCGGTCAAATCAACAATCGCCTGAGCTGTTTCTTTGGGAAGAATCATTGTAGTATCTGACATGTATTTTCTCCTGCGAGTTTTAATTCTGGCATCCGACGGGTCCATACCCAAATTATAGCACGTCACATTGAGTGGCGAGTGGCGAGTGGCGTGGTCGTCGGTCGTCTGTCAGCGGTCATCGGTCATCGGTCATCGGTCATCGGTCGGCGGACAACGGTCGGCAATTGGCATTCATCGGTCGTCGGTCAGCGGTCATCGGTCGCCATTCGCCACGCCTCACTCGTACTTCGCCTCGCCGCCCGTGACGACCATCTTTCGCCTGCGGTAAGCCCAGCACATATACGAAACCGAGACAAAATAGCAGGCCGGCAAGCGGTGCAGACCTTTGATTTTGACGCCTAATACAGTGGTTTCCCCGCCGAAACCCATCGGGCCGATGCCCAAGTGGTTGGAGTCAGCGTAGATGCGCTGTTCCAATTCATCGAGGGCGGGATCGGGGTTAGGGTCATCAATTTGGCGGAAGAGGGCTTCTTTGGAGGCCAGGAACGATGAGCCGCGGTCGCCGCCAATGGCAACTCCCAAAATTCCGGGCGCGCAGCCTTTGCCTTGTGCCTGGTAGACCGCGTCCAACACGACTTTACGCACCCCTTCCAGATCCCGCCCCGCGTCCAGGCGGTTGTCGGGCAGCTTGTACTGGGCGCCCACGTTTTCGCAGCCGCCGCCTTTGAGCATCAACTCGATGGTCAGCGGCTCGCCCGCCTCGATTTCATCGAAATGGATTGTTGGGTAGTGCTCGTCGCCGGTGTTATCTCCGGTGTTTTTGCCGGTGATGGCGTTGACCGAGTTGGGGCGCAGGTATGTGTGTTGGGTGGCCTGCACCACGGCAGCTCGAATCTGCGCCCTCAATTTGCGGATGCTCCAGCCCTCGGGATAGTGGACGTAGAATATCGGCGTGCCGGTGTCCTGGCAAATGGGGGTGGACTTCTCGCGAGCCATAGCAACATTTTGGAGTATGGTTGCCAAAGCTCCCTGCGCCGCCGAGCCGGATTCTTCCCGCTCCATAGAGGCGCGGATTTCCTTCTCCACGTCTGGGGGCAGGTCTGTAGATGTTAGGCGGACAAGTTCGAGTATTTCTTGGGTTAGATCGGTTTGCATAGGTTACCTCCGGTTTTTAGTGTTCAGTTGTCAGTATTCAGTGTTCAGTGTCCAGTGTTCAGTATTCAGTATTCAGTGTTCAATGTTCAGTCAATGTCATTAAGTTAAGGAAATACCAGCGCTGATTGAGTAGCGGAGGCACGCATTTTGTGCCGGAGCGTATCGAAATCAAGCGGATTCTAGAGAAAAATGCGCTTTGCCAGACCCGTTTGGTTTCGACACCTTACCTGCGTTCGGTGCAGGTGTGCAGTGCCTGCATACTTATCCCTTTGGGACACTTGTCCTTTTGGGATAGGTATACGGCTCTCCGCAAACTCCGAACCTACCCTTCGACCAGTTCAAGACACCGCACAACCGGCACTCTCGTTTCACTAACTTAATGACATTGAATACCAACTAACTTTATATTGCCAAATTACTCAGCCTTAATCATACCTCAAAAGAGGTAATTCATTGCAAAACTACTGCCATCCCCACCACACTCCCCCCGCTACAACCGCTCCCAAAATCGAGGCCATAAAGTTGACCATATCGTTATTCAGCCAATGCCAGCCGCGAATTTGGACGGTCTCTGTTCCGCAGATATGCTGAGGATGACGCTCGGTCTCTTTGTCGCAGTGGGGACAGTGATAGATAGCCTGGACGGTAGCCCCCAGCAGGGAATCGAACAGTGAGCCGCAGACTCCACCCAGGGTGGCTGCCGTCAACAGGGTCAGCGCGCCGCTCCCAACGGAGAATGCCGCTCCCACCAGCCCGATGATGGCTGCCCCTCCCAGGGTGGCGAGAGTCCCCAACAGCGAGATGCCGCCAGATGTCCCCGGTTCGACTATCTTACCGTTGGCGATCAGCCGCGGCGGTTTGGGATTCAGCACGCCCAGTTCCGTGGACCAGGTATCGGCGTTGACCGCCGCCATCGACCCGGCGTAAGCGACCCAAATCCAAGTCTGCTCGGGTGCGGCGACAAGGACAAGCACCAGCAGCATCCCTAATCCACCGTTGGCCAGCACCTGGCCCCAATCGCGCCGGCTGCCCTTGGCGAACTTTTCACCCAGGCCCGCTTTGCGGCGTTTGAAGGTGCGGGAAAGTGCGCTGGATGAGATGAAAAATACCAGCAGGAGAGCAGCCCACGGCAGGCCGCCGAGGCCAAAGATCAACCCGCCAGTGACAGCCGCGGCGACAGCCCCGCTGTTGGACAGCGAGCCAGCCCGCCAGGCCAAAATGCTGATGAGAATGCCAGATACGATTCCGAGTAAAAGTTGCATAATTTTGTGGATAAGTGCTGATTTCCTGTGGATAACTATGGATGTGCTGGGGATAAGTCAGCCAATATTCAAGAATGAGAATTAAATAATATACCCAATGCGCAAGAGAATAGAGATTGGAGATTGGAGATTACATGCTAATAATCTGCCCATCTCCTATCCCGGACAAGCCCCCGTACACATCCCCCAGTACCTGGGATAGGTGTGCCATGTACTGGCGATACACGGGGACAAGCCGATACTAAAATTTATTACCGCGAAGGATACCTATTCAGGCACTGCGCAAAAAGGCTCAAAAAGGTTTCTTTTTATTTTTCTTTGTATTACTTCGTGCCTTGTGGTAAATTTATTGTTTTGTACATCGTGCCGGTATGGTATACAAGCTTTTCATTGCTTATGTACTAATCTCCAATCTCCAATCTCCAATCTCCAATCTCCAATCTCCAATCTCCAATCTCCAATCTCCAATCTCCAATCTCACAAACGGGTAAGTTATTTAAGTACGGTTCTTTGCCGCTTCAAAAGCTACGCCGCACTTCGTAGAATAAAGTACACCGCGCCCAAAAACAGGGCAGCCACGAAAACACTGTTGCCCCAAAGCAGGTAGGCCAGAATTTGGCTCTCATCTTGGCGATAGAAAAACAGCCCCAAAAAGAGATTGATAAACAGAAAAATAGTGTTTAACACAGGCAGGAGCATTAACTGAATGCCCAAGATGGGCGCCCTGGGTGCGCCGCTGGCGGTAAATCCCAAAGAGATTTGTCCCAGGGCGGGGATGACGAGACTCACCCACACCAGCAATCCCAGGCTGAGAAGCACGCTCGTTAAAATCAAGTAACGCACCGGGCGGGTTTTCCAAATCCGGGCCAATAGAAATGTAGGCTGTACCGACTGCGGCTGCGGTGGGTAGAGTGACCCCAACTCGGTGAGCCGTTGGTAAGCCTGCAAAAATGCACTCGGATCGTTGGGGGATACCGCAAAAATACGGTCGGAGGTGGCAATCAGAATCAAGTTGCGCCCTCGGGAGGCGAGGAACTCCACCGGTATGCCGCCGGCTACTCGACGCATTCCCAATACGGCCCCGGGCCATCGCAACCAGGGGAGGCGGAGGGAACTGATCAAGTCTGAATCTGGCCGCACCCACAGGATGTCATTGGTAGGGATAATTTCAACTCTCAATCCCCACTGCAAGCGGATATTATCTCGCTCGAGGATATAAACCGACCTTTGCAATGTGTACAGCCGGTACACTAATAGCGGCACCAGTGGAATAGCCAATAGAGCGGGGAACAAGTAAGATAAAAACACCGGGCCAATGTCGGCGGCATAAGCTGTTTCATACAACCCCCAGACGCCACCAAGCGTCAAGGCAATGATGGCTGACAGATGAAAGATATTCCCTCCACGGCGAGGGGGATAGAAAGTAAAGGCATCGTTCACAAGGGCTATTTATACCACAACCAGACTCGTATTCTAGTCAGGTGGTTCTAGAAAAATGAGGTAGTTGCTCAAAATGTTAGTGGTGCATTGCATCCCCAAGTATGCATACCCACCAACATAACCGAATGGTAAATGGTAAATGGTGAATTATAAATTGTAAATGCTGTATACACCTCATTTACCATTTACCATTTCATTCCCCCCTGCATAATAATGCAGTTCTATCGTTGCTTGACCACCAAGATTTTGAGCAACTACAAAATGAGCAGCCGAAATTTCGTGAAGCGTGAAAACGTGAAGAGTGTAACGTGAAACGTAAAACGTGAAGTTCATGCACGTTTCACGCATCACGAATAACCGGGAATTTGACCTCTCACTCGCTTTGTGGCATAATCTCGCCCAACAACAAAATACCCACAGGCTTTGATGGAAACGAGTAGGTTTGTGAATGTCTGACAGCGAACCCGGGGATGGTGTGAGCCGGGTCAGACCAGCAGGCCGAAAATCCTTCCGGAGCTTCAACCTAAAAGCCATCTGGCGAGTAAGGAAGACGGAGTTGCCTCTCGTTACCAGGGCACGGGTATAAGCCGGGAATCAGTAGATCGGTAAACCAGGAAATCAGTAGATCAGTAAACCAGTAGATCAGTAAATCAGTTACGAATACCTGACCTACTGACCTACTGATCTACTGACCTACTGATCTACCAATCCCTGGCCGTACTCGACCAAGCGCCCGCCCCTCGCGGCGGGAATCCGGGTGGTACCGCGTGAGCCATTGACTCTCGTCCCTGAGTGGACGAGAGTTTTTTATTTTGGAGATTGGAGATTAGAGACTAGAGATTCGAGACCAGAGATTGAATGTACAACTAATCTCCAATCTCCAATCTCCAATCTCCAATCTCTAATCACCAATCTCAATTTACTGGAGAGAAACCATGCCTTTCAAATCTGTCCCCAACAAAGTAGACTTCATCGCCCAGGAACACGAAGTCCTAGAATTCTGGAAAGTCAACCAATCCTTTGAAAAATTACGCCAATTGCGCAAAGGCCAGCCCCACTGGTCCTTCATCGACGGGCCGATTACGGCTAACAATCCCATGGGCGTACACCACGGCTGGGGCCGCACCTATAAAGACCTCTACAACCGCTACTGGACGATGCGTGGCCGCGAGCTGCGTTACCAGAACGGATTCGACTGTCAGGGGCTGTGGGTGGAGGTCGAGGTCGAGAAAGAGATGGGCTTCAAGTCTAAAAAAGATATCGAAGACTACGGTCTGGAGGAATTTGTCAAGAAATGCAAAGCCCGTGTGCTGCGTTACGCTGCCGTGCAAACCGAGCAATCCATCCGCCTGGGTTATTGGATGGACTGGAATGATACCGACATGCTGCGGATGTTGGCCGATAAGCTGCTCACAGACCCCATGCAGGTACTCACCGTCAACAGGCCAGATGGCCCCGTCACCGACACGGTCGAGCAAATCGTGGGGCGGTTGGGACTGCCGGAACTGGGCGGCAGTTACTTCACCTTCTCCAACGAGAATAACTACATGATTTGGGCCTTTCTCAAGAAATGCTGGCAGAAGGGCTGGCTCTACCGCGGCGCCGACGTGATGCCCTGGTGCCCGCGCTGTGCCACCGGCATCACCCAGCACGAGATCGTCACTGATGGGTACATGGAGTTGACGCATTTCGCGGTGACGCTGCGCTTCCCACTGCGGACGGAAGACCGAAGACCGAAGACCGAAACTGCCGGTCCCCCGTCCCCCGTCCCCGGTCGTCGGCACGACCCCCAAACCGGCCTCCCCGAATCTCTCCTCGTCTGGACCACAACCCCCTGGACGCTCACCAGCAACGTTGCCGCGGCTGTTGGGCCTGAGTTGGATTATGTCAAGGTTAAGCAAGGTGACGAGATCGTTTATCTGTCGAAGGGGACTCTCCACATCCTGTGCGGCGATTATCAAGTCTTGGGCGAACTCAAAGGCGCCGAGATGGAAGGCTGGACCTACGACGGCCCCTTCGATGACTTACCCGCAGCCAACACCCCCGGCGGCGTGACACACCTGGATGAACTGGTCGCGGGCATCAAAGAATCCGCCGCCCAGGTTCACCAAGTCATCTTGTGGGATGAAGTCGGGGAGGCTGAGGGAACCGGCATTGTTCACATCGCTCCCGGCTGTGGCGCCGAAGACTTCGAGTTGGGCAAAGAATACGGTTTCCCGCTCATCGCCCCGCTGGACGAAGGCGGTTACTTCATCGCTGGCTTTGGCTGGCTGACCGGGCAACAAGTCGCCGATGTTGCCGATCCTATCTTCGAAGATTTGGAAAAGAAAGGCATTCTCTATCACGTCGAGCCGTACACCCACCGCTACCCCACTTGCTGGCGCTGTAAAACCGAGTTGGTCTTCCGCCTGGTGGACGAGTGGTTCATCAATATGGGCCAGAGCTACGATAAGCCCCGCGAGCAGCTCACAGCCGAGGAGAAAGAAGCCTCTCTGCGCTACCAAATCATGGATGTGGTCGATCAAATCCGCTGGATCCCCGAGTTCGGCCACAAACGTGAGTTGGACTGGCTGCGCAATATGCAGGACTGGATGATCTCCAAAAAACGCTTCTGGGGTCTGGCTCTGCCCATCTGGGTTTGCGGCGAGTGCGATCACTTCCACATCATCGGCGATAAGCACGAACTCGAAGAGCGCGCTGTCGAGGGTTGGGATAAGTTCGCAGGCCACACCCCTCACCGGCCTTATATCGACGCCATCAAGATTCATTGCCCAGAATGTGGCGCAACAATGACCCGCATCCCCGAAGTCGGCGACCCCTGGCTGGATGCCGGCATCGTCAGTTTCAGCACCCTGCAATACCGCAGTAACCCCGATTTTTGGCGCAAATGGTATCCCGCCCACTGGATCAGCGAGTCCTTCCCCGGCCAATTCCGCAACTGGTTCTACAGCCTGCTCGTCATGGGAACCGTACTCGACAACTCCCCGCCCTTCCTCGAAAATTTCGGCTACGCCAGCCTCTACGCCGAGGATGGCCGCGAGATGCACAAATCCTGGGGCAATATGATCGAATTCAACCAGGCCGCCGACAAAATGGGCGTCGATGTGATGCGCTGGCTGTACTGCGCCCACAAACCGGAGAACAACCTGATCTTTGGCTACCAACGCGCCGAGGAAACCCGCCGCCGATTCCTGATCCCGCTGTGGAATGTTTACTCCTTCTTTGCGACGTATGCCAATTTGGATGGATGGACTCCCTCACCCCCCAGTTCCTCTCCCGATGGGAGTACATCTTCAGGTATGCTTAACGGAGGGGGAGGAGGGCAGAGCAGTGGGGGGATGGGCTTCGACCCCGGAACCCCGGAGGGTGCCACTCCCCAAAGCGATAACCCGCTTGATAGGTGGATTCTAGCCCGCCTGAACCAGGTGGTGGAGAGCGTCACCGACAACCTCGAAAACTCCGACGCCTTCGCCGCAACCCTGGTCGTCGAGGCCCTGGCGGACGATTTGACCAACTGGTACGTGCGCCGCTCCCGCCGCCGCTTCTGGAAATCCGAGCTTGACAGCGACAAAGATACCGCCTACGCCACCCTGTGGCACGTTCTGGTCAAGCTGGCCCGCACCCTGGCCCCCGTTATCCCCTTTGTCACCGAGGTGATGTATCAGAACCTGGTGCGCGGCGTTTTCCCCGACACTTCGACATCGCTCAGTGCAGGTGCCCACGAGAGCATCCACCACACCGACTGGCCTCAGGCCGACATCGCCGCGATGGACGAAAAACTGGTCGAGCAGATGGCGCTGGCCCGCCGGATCGCCAGCCTGGGACTCAGCGCCCGCGGCAACGCGGGTATCAAAGTCCGCCAGCCGTTGGCCAGGCTGCTGGTTAACGCAGACCTTCCAGGTTTGGGAAACCTGGAAGGTCTGGATGACGAGTTAATCGCCATAGTTACCGACGAGTTGAATGTCAAGGCCTTCGAGTTCGTCGCGGATGCCGGCAAGCTGGTCGACTACCGGGTGCTTCCCAATAGCAAATTGCTCGGCCCCAGGTTCGGCGCCGACTTCCCCAAAATGCGCGCCGCCCTCGGGAAACTTAATCCCGCCGCAGTGGCTGCCAAAGTCGAGGCCGGAGAGACTGTGACGCTCGAAGTTGAGGGGCAAACCATCGTCCTCACATCCGAAGAAATCCTGGTAAACACCGAACCTGCCGAGGGGCTGGCGACCGCATCCGATAGGCTGGTCACTGTAGGGATAGATACCGTGCTCACCCCCGGGTTGAAGGCCGAAGGTCTGGCACGTGAAATCGTCCGCCGGGTGCAGGCCCAGCGCAAGAACGCCGAATTCAATATCGAAGACCGCATAACAACCTGGTACTCCGCCGAAGGCGCGCTCGCCGAAGTCTTCGAAACCTGGGGCGATTACATCCAGGCCGAAACCCTGACTACTGAGTTGGTCGCCGGATCGCCGCCTAAAGAAGCCTTTGTGGAGACTCACAAAGTGGATGGGTTGGAGTTCACGGTAGGTATTTTGACAATGTCACATTAATGTCACTGCGAGCGGAGTTTACGGAGCGTGGCAGTCTCCTTCATGCCAAGGATGAGATTGCTTCAGCGGTAAAGCTGCTTCGTAATACCAACGGGTATACCCTTGCGGTATGACATCGAATTTGGAATGTGACATTGTCAAAGTAGTTACATAAAAAGTAACTGCCCTCTCGATATAGTATATCGAGAGGGCAGTCGTTATTTAGAAACTTTGGGAATCTCCGGGGTAAACCGGATATGTGGGGGTGGGTATGACGTTAATTGTGGTGCGTAATAATTCGTTTAGCTGCGCTTGACCGGCATATAACGGGCCAGCTTGGCTGCCAGGTTAGAGAGCGGCAAACTTTGCAACCATATCTTACCGGGGCCTTTCAGACTGGCCAGGAAGAGGCCTTCGCCAGAAAAGAGAATATTCTTCAAGCCTTTGACACGCGTGATATCGTAGGTAACGCCTGGCTCGAACATGGCAATATGACCAGGGTCAACCTTCATGACTGCGCCGGCTTCCAAAGTGTATTCTCGGACTTCGCCGGGAATCTCGACAAAGGCTACCCCAGGGCCGGTAATTTTCTGAAGGATGAATCCCTCCCCCCCAAACAGCCCTGCTCCCAACTTCTTGCGGAAGTGCATTTCCAGCTTAACGGAGTCTTGGGCGCACATGAAAGCATCTTTTTGACAGATCAGACTCTGTCCGGCTGCCAGGTTAATATCCAGGACTTTGCCTGGGAATTCTGGAGTGAAAACGACCAGTCCATTCTGGCTCTGACAGGTATAGGTGGTCATAAAAAGCGACTCGCCGGATAATGCCCGTCCCAGGCCAGACATAATCCCGCCCTTTGTGCTCGTTTCCATTGCGATATTCCCTCGCATCCAGGCCATCCCCCCCGACTCGGTGTAAATTGATTCACCTTGCTTCAAGTGAACATCCAGGGTTTGCATTACAGTTCCATAAATTTTGTATTCCATTCGAAAACCTCCAGTATCATCTCAATATACTCAAAACGGACATAAAGTAACAATTTTTGTACACAGGTTTGACGGATCAACACGGATGAAAACTTAGAAAAATCCGTGTTGATCCGTGATATCCGTGTATTTTTTTATAAGTTTCGTGATTAGTATTTTCTGACCGTGTTCAGTATAAATAGGAAAAAAAGGTGGGATCAAAGATGCCCCAACCGAATGTCCTTTCTATATCAGTATATCGCATATATCGCAATGCCGCAAAAGTCACACTTTGGAAGCACTGAAATAGGACGCGGACGAGCACTGACACTTGCCGCAGGTGCAAGTGTCCGCGTCCCATAAAATGGTGCTTTCGCTTTGCGTGCCTACAGCATGCCCGTTGTCTGTATATCGTCGAACATCAGCCGTGGCGTCCGCGCCATCGGCTGGATGGGCTTGTTATGACACCCCTGCCTGCCCATCCTTGGGAATGGTCCTCAACTTGATAACTGTGTAGTCTCCCTTGGCCCAGTTATTCAGATTCGCGAGCCGTTCACCATGGTCGCCATGTTCAGGATGGTCGAATGCCTGTTGGAGTTCCGCGCAGGGAAGGTCTGGGCACAGGCCACAATGAAGAAGCCCTTTCCCATGGCAGCATTTCGCTACGCCGCATTCGCCATAGAACATGTCGCCTTTGCAGGTTTGGCACCCGGGGCAGTTCGTCTTCTCCTTCCATTCGCATATCCCGCAGTATGCGCCGCACATACCGATCTGTTGTTTGTCCATTCGTTTCATCCTTTCAACTGGCATAACAAGACAATATGCAGCCACCAAAAATCGAGGGTGTTGCGCCGCAGAAATTCCGATTGCAGCAAGGCCTGACCGTTGGGTACATCCGGGGCGTGGTCGGCAATAGCTTGCAGGCTGAGCGTGGCCTGCTGCCATGTCTCCGTCTGCGAGTAGGCTTTCAGCAAATCGAGGGCGACAGGCCATTGCCGCACGATGGGCGAATGCTCCACGCTTAATATCGTTTGACCGTAAGCCTGAGAAATATCGGCTCCAGCAAAGCTTTGAAATAAATAACGGCTGTGGTCTACCAAAATAGCGGGAATCTGGACTATCAGTCCAATGATGAAAAATGTCGCAAAGAGCACCCTCGCCAGGCGGGTATTTCGATCTTCGAGCAAAACGCCGAGTGGGAGAAAAGCCAGGGGCAAGACGGGGAGCAGGAACCGCGGCCCCCAGTTGAAGCCGCCTGTCCAGAAATTGTAGGGGGCGTAAAAGGCCAGGTAACTCAACCACAAACCCGTGAACAGCCAAAACTCAGCCCGATGCTGGCGGGCAAAGAGGTCCCAGGCTGCCACTCCCAGTATCAGCATCGGAGCGTACAATAAGATCCCTTTACCCGGACCTACCAGCAAACCATAAAGTCCCAAAATGGCTGGCGTCGTCCAGGCGATTTCATCGTATCCGGTGGTGAAGATAGACCCGAACCGTAGCCAGTTGTAGCCAGCGGTCACGCCCAGTGCGGCCGCGACGCCGACAGCCAGGGGAAGAATCCAGTCCCAACGTCTGTGTGCCGGAGCCGCCAAGGTCAAATACAAAACTATGGCAGGAAGTATGATGATCGTGCTCAGACGGAAAAGAATGGCCGCGCCGCAAGCCAGGGAGAGGCCCCAGAGCCAATGCTGGTCGAGGGTGCCGCGCCAACGATAGGCCATGTAGACGGCTCCTAAAACCAGGAACATCACACCTGGCTGGGGATAGAATGTCTTCACATACGGCCAGGCCATAGATGTGAAAATCGCTGCCAAGGCGATCCAGCGGCTGGTACTGGTGCGATAGCCCAAAGCGCGCCCAAAACGCACAAGCAGCCAGCCGCAGCCAGCCAGGGCCAATGGATTGAGCATGGAAACCGCCAGCCGGGCGGCCCAACCCTCGGGCTGGCTGTGATTCTCCGGGGTCAGCAACCCTCCCCCAATTCCGCCTAGCAGGTACAGGGGCACGGCAGCTAACGATTGCCCAATCCCATATTTGGAATAAGTGTAGCCCCCACGTCCGGGAACGGCGGAGGTCGTCCAAAAAGGCTCCGGGGTGTCAGGCAGAAACAGGGAGGCATCCTGTGCGGGGATGGTTATCATCTCGCGGCCCACGGCGAGGCCGCGTCCCGCCAGCAGGTTCTGAGTCACGCGGAACATGGTCTCCTCGTCCCCGCCGACCACGTGTCCCCCCGCAGTCGATATCAAAGCGGCAAGCAGCAATCCGAAGAAAGCTAAATCTGATAAAACAGGACGGTCGGATTTCATGGCGCGTAAATCTCGATTTCATCTGGCCTGACGATTTGTGATAAATCATAGAACACATAATAATCGCCAATTTGAGTTTCCTGCCAGGCTGCGCCCGCAGCGGCGAACTCCACCCGCAGTCGCTCATTCAGAGCCGGGTGGTTAGTGGTGATATAAGCCACTCGAGAGGCCTGCTCGACAATATCATCGTAAGGTGCGTAGCGGTCATCGCGGGGCGTGTAACGGAAATCATCGTGGTAGGGGAGCCGGGGCACAAATACTAAGTCTTCCTGGGAGTGGAACGCCAACGGATACGTCACCCAATAATTTGTGTAGCCGCGCGTTTCTCCGTGATCCGATAAAAACTGGATCAAATCATCCATGTAGCGGTGATCAACCTGAGTGATGGCGTTGAATTGAGTTGTCAGGCCGGGCGGATAAAGATTGGCGCATTGGGCTGTCCCCCAAAAATTGTAGAGCAGGATAATTCCTATCAATCCCCAAAGCCAACGGCCATGATCGTCGACCAGCGACAGTATCATTTCAGCCGCAAAAAGAGCCAATGGGACAGCCAACGGCACGAAATATCTTCCTGAGGGGTCCACGCCGAATGAAGTGAAGACAAATCCCAGGGCCAATGTCAGCATGGAGCCTGCCAACACACCGGCCCCCAAGCGATGCCGCTGCCCAAATTTGAACCGCGTGGCGATGAAAGCCAACACCCCAACCCAAAAAGTCAGGGCGACCGGCAGCAGGGGCAGAGCCAGCCAGCGGACTTCCCACGCCGGGCGCATCCCAAAAGCCGCGGTGCCGCCAAATAAGATCAGGCTCCAAAGATGTTCCCAGACACGCGCCAACCAATGACTTGGCCCAACTCCCGCGATTACCCCGCCCCCCAATTCCCATAGAAGCTGATTTAGGCCATGTTGGGAGGCAAACACCCACCAGGGAGCCGAACCCAACAAGCCACCGGCCACCGTCAATCCCAAAGCTTTCCAGGTTTGGGACGCTAACAAGAATTTCTGAATGCTCCTTGCTCGCTGCCACAACCCCACTATCAGGAATATGCCCATAGGAATGCTGAAAATCAAGGTTATGCCAAAGACCCAAACTCCCAGCCCAACCATGAATCCCCAGGCCAGCCAGAGCCAATTTGTCACCCGCTGCTCGTGCCGGATCGACTTGATTATTTGCAACCCTACAATCAGGATCAGATTGCCCAACAAAAGCCCCTCGCCGTACCCGCCCAGCGAGACGGTCGTATAAAGGGTGACGATCACACTCGGCACGGCCAAAAACCAGGCCGCAATTATCCCGGCGCGTTTCGATCCTAGAGCTATTTCTCCCAATTTGACCGTGCTCACTAAAAGGCCCAGATACAGCAGCCCCTGGATGAGTCGGATCACCCACACATGTTCGCCAAACAACCCAAAACCAAAGGCGACCAGCCAGGCATCCAGGCTGCCCATATAGGCTTGCCCGTAGAAAAAGATCGGTCTTGCGCCCTGTGTGATGTGACGCGCCATCAAAGCCACCACCGCTTCATCGCTGTTGAAGGGCACGATATCGGAGAGAAGCAGCCAAACTTTCAGGCCCGCGGCCGTCAGTAAGGCTCCCAGCACGAGGAGAAGATTGGAGATTGGAGATTGGAGATTGGAGATTGGAGATTGGAGATTGGAGATTGGAGATTGGAGATTGGAGATTGGAGATTGGAGATTGCCTTTGTGTATTTGCTTGTCCGTCATTTGTTACACCTTTCCACTTGCAAACTTGCTACCTGCCACTTGCCACCTGCCACTTGCACACTTGCCACTTTCACACCTGCCACTTGCAAACTTGCATATTACACGACCCGCCCGTATAATCTGCATTAGACGCCCCGCAATTGTAGTCTTTTCTATCGCAGGATACAACCCTAAAACCCACCCTAAAACCCATGAACAAAAACCCGCGTTCCCAAATCGACCCAGCCGACCGGCAGAATTTTATATCCGTGCTCGCATTGATCCTGGCAATCATCATCGGAGCTTTCGTAAGAGTTACCCACGTGTTGGGTTTGGACTTTCCTCTCAACGATGGCGGGTTCTTTTACGCCATGATTCGAGATATGCAAAACGCCCATTATGCGCTCCCCATCCACGCATCCTACAATCTGACCAACATACCCTTCGCGTACCCGCCTTTGTCATTATACGCAGCTGGATTTTTATCCGCTGGATTGAATTTGCCGCTGCTCGATATAATTCGTGTGTTTCCGGCGTGCATCAGCATCCTGACCATCCCGGCTTTTTTTCTACTGAGTCGCAGAATCCTGCAATCGGAAAAACAAATTATCTTTGCCACTTTCGCGTTCACATTGCTGCCAACATCCTTCGACTGGCTGATTGTGGGCGGCGGGCTGACGCGCTCTTTCGGCTATCTCTTTGCAATTCTAACACTCTATCAGACCCACGCGCTTTACACCACTCCCAAGAAGCGCTACATTTTCACCACTATTCTATTCGCCAGTCTCACTGTTCTGAGTCATCCGGGAACCGCCTGGTTCACTGTCTACAGCGCAGGAGTGCTCTTTCTATTCTACCGCCGCAGCAGCAAACACGGTGTGCTCAAATCGCTGCTCGTCATCGCAGGGGTGATCGCCCTGACCGCTCCGTGGTGGGCAACCCTGGTCACCCGCCACGGTCTGTCCGTGATGCTCTATCCCTACCAAACCGAATCCTTCTCGCTGGCATCCCTACTCACACCGTTCACATTCCTGTACACCAACGAACCCCTGCTTGATATCCTGGCGGTCACCGGCTTGTTGGGATTGCTGGTATGCCTGCGGGAGCGCGCTTATCTGCTGCCAATCTGGCTCGTGTCAGTTTTTGTATTCGAGCCGCGGTTGGGGGCGACATACTCGGTTGTGCCGATGGCGATGCTTGTGGGGGCCGGGATCGATAGAGTCATATTGCCGGCGATTTCGGCTCCCTTTGCCTCCCAGGTGCAACGCACTTCCGAAGTGCGTCGCACCTTAGGTAGGCTTCCCAAAATCGCACTGGGATATTTACTGCTATACGCCCTAATCTCTGCTTACCTGGCCCCAAATTCTAACGCCATCTCGAATGACCAATCCGAAGCAATGCAATGGATCGAGGCCAGCACCCCGGAGGCCAGTCAATTTGTGGTGATCAGCGGAGAAGAGAAGTACGGCATCGACTATGTGGCGGAGTGGTTCCCCGCCCTGAGCCGCCGTGCCAGCCTGACAACCCCCCAAGGGCACGAATGGCTCCCCAATCACGAGTTCACCCGGCGAGTCCAAGTCCATGCCGAATTGCAGGTCTGCGCCAACAAAGACACTGCCTGCCTGGAAACGTGGGCCGAACGCGCCAGCATCACGTTTACGCATATCTACATCCCCAGGCACGATTCCGGCAGTGACGCCGAAGATTGCAATCAACTAGAATCTGCGCTCAAGTCATCCCCAAATTACGAAGTAATCTACAATGGAGCGGGAGGGATAATATTTGCTGCCAGGAATACAATCCCATGAAACGCTTCCTGCAAACCGACTGGCCTTTCGTGATCCTGCTGATTCCCCTGACCATCTTCTACCTTTGGGGCCTCAGATTCGTTCCCTTCCACCCCGACGAAAGCACACAACTTTACATGAGCAGTGACTTCGAATCGCTGTTCTCCAACCCGGCGTCTCTGTTTTGGGATCCGGATCGAGAAGACGACCCCCGCCAACGTTACCGCGAACTGGATGCCCCGTTGACCAAATACATCCTGGGCCTGGGGCGTGTGATAGCGGGGCAGCCTGCTCTGCCTGTGGACTGGGATTGAGCCAGTCGTGGGAGGCAAACACCCAGGCTGGCGCGCTGCCCGATGCCAATCTGCTGCGCACCGGACGTGGAACGATCACGCTGCTGCTGCCACTCAGCCTGATGTTCATCTACCTGATTGGGAAACGAATCCATAGCCCCACCACAGGGTTGATTGCCGCCCTGCTTGTGGGCAGCCACGCCCTGACCCTGCTCCACGCGCGGCGGGCCATGGCCGAGGGGCCGCTCTTGTTTGGTACTACCCTGGCGGTGTGGAGCCTATTGCAGGCCAGAAAACGTCCCTGGCTGACCGGCCTGGGAATAGCGCTGGCCTTCAACGCCAAGCAATCTGCCCTGGCCATCCTGCCGGTGGGACTTCTGGCTGTGTGCTGGCTTCCTGCCAATACAGACCGGCGCATTCGAAAGATGGCAGTCAACCTGGCGCAATTTATGGGCGTGTTTGCTGTTGTCACCATTGCCCTGAGTCCCCTGCTGTGGAGCAACCCGTGGCGCGCCGCCCAGGCATCGATCCAGGCGCGGCAGGAGCTTATCAACCAGCAAATCGAAGACACCAAACGCATTGCCCCCGAAAAATATTTAGAAACGCCAACCCAGCGTTTGACAGTGTTGATTGCTAACCTTTATGTTGGGCCGGCTACTTATGGATTAGTGGGCAACCTGGCCCCCATCCGCGACGATGTCGATGCTTATATTGCCATCCCTGGGCATAACTTGTTGCGCGGCTTGTGGGGAGGGGGGATTCTCCTGGTGCTCACGCTGTTCGGCCTGTACCTGGCTGGGCGGGATAGCTGGCAAGGGAGCCAAAACCAACGTCGGGAACTGACTCTGCTGCTCCTAGCAACCACACTCCAGGGAGCGGCCCTGATCATTGCCGTCCCTTTACCGTGGCCGCGTTACAGCATCCCGATGATAGCGTTCGAATGCCTCTGGATCGCTTACGGGGTCACACGAGTGTTAGCGCGAAAATCTCCCGCTGGGGGTCAGTAGATCAGTAGATCAGTAGATCAGTAGATCAGTAGATCAGTAGATCAGTAGATCAGTAGATCAGTAGATCAGTGGATCAGTAGATCAGTGGATCAGTAGATCAGTAGATCAGTGGATCAGTAGATCAGTGGATCAGTAGATCAGTAGATCAGTAGATCAGTGGATCAGTAGATCAGTGGATCAGTAGATCAGTAGATCAGTAGATCAGTAAATCAGTAAATCAGTACATCAGTGAATACTTCCCACTTCCTGGTTTACTGGTTTACTGGTTTACTGGTTTAC
>JBDRGC010000093.1:0-2752 GCA_043818215.1 Chloroflexota bacterium
CTAGGCAGTTTGGTAATAACCGACATCCACTGAATACACACGTCCGCGTTTGATGACTTGTTTTACCAGGTTGGTTCCATAGCGGTAACCGACCTGGCGATAATCCGATACGGACAGGATGAGCATATCCGCCTGTTTGCCGACTTCCAGGGAACCGATCAAATCGGACCTGCGAATTGCGTGCGCGGAATTGATCGTGGCTGCGGCGATGGCTTGTGCGGGCGTCAAGCCCATGTAACGGCAGGCCAGCGCAATCGCAAACTGCATGGACTCATTCCAGGATGTGCCGGGGTTGCAGTCTGTAGCGAGGGCGAGCATGGCGTTTGCCTCGAGTAATTTCCTTGCGGGCGTGTAATGATGTTCGGCAAGGCCGAACGGCGTGCAGGGAAGGGCTACAGCAACCGTGTCCGATTTGCCAAGCGCGGCTATATCCGCATCGGAGGTGACCACGAGGTGATCGGCGGATGCCGCTCCCAACTCCGCTGCGAGGGAGGCACCGCCGAGATTGTCAAATTCGTCAGCGTGGATCTTAAGCGGGAATCCCAGCGAGGCAGCCCTGGTCAGGATCTGACGCGATTGTTCGAGGGTGAACGCTCCGGTTTCGCAGAAAACATCCACAAAGGGCAGGGGCAGCCGCGGAGCGTGTGTCTCCCACCATTCTTTTAACATGGGCAGCATGGTGTGGGTTACCTTATCCGTATAGCCTTGCGGATTGTCTTTGAATTCGGGAGGAATGGCGTGCGCCCCGAGGAAAGTGATGGCAAGCTCAAGTGGACTTTCGTCATCAAGCGCGAGCAGGGCTTTGAGCAAACGCAGCTCGGTGGAAGTTTGAAGACCATAGCCCGTCTTTGCTTCGGCGGTGGTTGTGCCATGCGCGAACATGCGCAGCAGGCGCGGACGTGTCTGGGCGATGAGCGTCTCAATCGAAGCGATCCGCGTTGCTTTGACGGTGGAGAGTATGCCGCCGCCGGCCGCCAGGATATCAAGATAGGGCGTGCCGGACATTTTCATCTCGAACTCATTGGCGCGGTCACCGGCCCAAATGAGATGAGTATGCGGGTCGACAAAGCCGGGCATAAGCACGCAGCGGCCCGCATCCAGGGTTGGTTCGTCCGTGTAGGCATTCCTGAGTTCGTCCGTCCTGCCGACCGCCACAATTTTTTCATCGCGGACAACAATTGCGCCGTTCTCGATTATACCAAGCCTGCCAAGCGCTTTTCCGCGCTGGGGTCCGCCTGCAAGGGTAAGAAGCTGGGAAGCAGAATGTATGAGCATGATTATCGCCAATTCTTTAGGATGGCCTGAAAGAGCAATTTAACCACAGAAAAGACATGGTAGGAAATATATTTATTTTGCATCCTTTTTCAAAAAATATTTAATAAGAGGCTTGTTTTTAAGAACAGTCAGCATTATTTAATCCTCTTGGTACTTGTGTTTATTGATAGTCGATGTACAATTAGGATACTCCAGGAGGTTTTCCTGGGGAATCCAGGAGAAAGGAGCACCTATCCCATGTTATTTACACCCAAAGAAAAAGGCCAGGGTCTTGTTGAATATGCTCTGATTCTTGTTTTAGTGGTTATCGTGGTTTTTGCGGTCTTGATGATTCTGGGACCGATGATCGGCAATGTCTTCAGTACTCTCAACGATAGCCTTTCCAGCGTCTCGCAGTAGTTATTTTTTGATTTCAGACAACATATTGTCTTTATACTTTCATTCCTGTAATACTAACATAATTGTTAGGGGAATTGCCGTGTATTTGCTTGCATTTTCTGACCGTCGATGTACAATAAGGATACTCTCAGGAGGCCTTCCTGGGAAATCCAAGAGAAAGGAGAACCTACCCATGTTATTTTCACCCAAAGAAAAAGGCCAGGGTCTTGTTGAATATGCGCTGATTCTTGTTTTAGTTGCCATTGTAGTTATTGCGGCCTTGATGATCCTCGGACCGATCATTGGTAACGTCTTCAGCACCATCAACGACAGCCTGAGCGGTATCTAATATCAATCACTAATTAACTTATATAGAAGACCCTGTCCTAAAGACAGGGTTTTCTATA
This sequence comes from Chloroflexota bacterium, assembly GCA_043818215.1. Taxonomy (GTDB): domain Bacteria; phylum Chloroflexota; class Anaerolineae; order Anaerolineales; family UBA11858; genus JBDRGC01. Next base: position 2,061 of record JBDRGC010000093.1, read on the forward strand.
TTAAATCCCAATATACAGATTTCCCGTATCCACGGATACGCTCCCACCGCCTGGAAACAGGTGACAGTCTTCAAATACAGGCACTAAAACTTGACGCACCCAATTCGGATCGTGAATAAGGCAACGACCTCGAAAAAATGCGAGGTTATCCTTTTTGCATTCTTCGCAAGGCTAAAAGTCCCGCCACATTAAAGACCACGGCAGCCAGCGCCACGAATAGAAAACCAAATTGCTGATAGATGAATGCCGCCAAAAATGCTCCCAGCGCGCGTCCCAGTGAATGGCCTGTGACATTCATGGAAAGCATCGTGGCCCGCGCTGAAGGGACAAGTTCCGTCATCAAGGGAATATGACTGACCATGACATACTCAAAGGTGATGTAAAACAGGAACAAGCCAACCAGTGCCCCGATTTGCGTATGTCCAATGAGCGGGAGCAGGATCGAAGCAATCGCATTACCGATCAGTCCAATGGTCAGCGCGAGCGGTTTTCCAAGCCTGTCCGTTGTTAAAGCGACCAATCCCTCCCCGCTTAATTCAGAGATGCCGATTACTGCGGATGCGCCGGCCAGCGCAATGATCTTCAACCCGAATGAGTCTTCCAACCAGACGCCAAAGATAATGTTGACCAGTTCATTGCCTGCGCTTGCCCACATGGCAATGGAAATCCCTGCCATTGCAGGCACGGAGGTG
>JBDRGC010000094.1:0-18872 GCA_043818215.1 Chloroflexota bacterium
GCAAAAGGTGAGGTCTCGCAGAGACCCGTGCTTCCGTCCAACCCCCGCATGAAGCCGACCTGGCTTCGCCACGAGGATAAGCAGCGATATGAGCAGAGATTGGTTCTGGTCATCGCAGCGTACTGTGCTAACACGCCAGGCAGCTTATGCAAATCGTTAGGCGCACAGAAGCAGAATCCATGTCAAGGTGAAGCCTCTTTTTGATCTGCGCCATGGATATCAAGAACTCCTCTTGCATATCCGCACACCCGTGCCATCATATGCAAATAAGGAAAGAGGTTACATGGAATTTAGCACTCTTTATCAGGAACTTCAAAATAGCACAGAGATGATCCGTGCTTTATTATCCGGAGTCACACAAGAGGCAGCACGCCTAAAACCGAGTGCGGAGTCGTGGTCGATTCTCGAAGTGGTGTGCCACTTATACGATGAAGAGCGCGAAGATTTTCGGGAACATCTCGATTTCATTCTTCACCGTCAAAATGAAAATTGGCATGTAATTGACACCAAAGGTTGGGTAATAAAACGAAAATATAATGAACAGAACTTCGCTGAGATGCAGTTAAATTTCTTCGTCGAACGCGAAAAATCATTTGCATGGCTAAAGGGATTACTGAATCCAGATTGGGAGAAAACCTATACAACTGAATATCGCACAATCAGCGCGGGAGAGATGCTCGCCTGTTGGGTCGCGCACGACAATCTCCACATCCGCCAATTGGTAGAACTCAGGCGCATGAGGATAGAAAATATCACAAGGCCTTACAATCTCGAATACGCAGGTGATTGGTAACTGAATAGACGCAAATCATCTTTCGAGCAAATTCGTTGGCGTTCAAAGTGTGCGCCTAACACCCGCTGCAGCCGACCGGGCTGCGCCCGGGTGTGCGGGGCCCCAAAAGCAGAGGGGGTGGGGTTGAAGAATTTCAGGGTTTGCCAGAGCCGCCCGGCGGCTGAGCTGTATCGTTATGCCGCTCAATACCAATGTGAAAAGGTTGAGAAAAAATGAAAACAGATGAAATCAAGCAAGCTGTGAGAACCCGCTACGGTAAATTCGCCGAGACGGGCGGAAAGCCAGAGTCCTGTTGACCCAGCAAGCGACAGCCCAGTTCGGGTTATGCAGTTGGCGAGGGACTCTATAGCGAAACAGAACTTTCCTTAATTCCAAAGATTGCTCTCAATCTCTCCCGAGGTTGTGGCAATCCCACTGGCTTCGCGAATCTTCAGCTGGGCGATATAGTTGTGGATTTCGGTTGCGGTGGTGGGATAGACGTCATTCTCGCTGCTCACAAAGTCGGGAAACCAGGTAGAGTTATCGGGATAGATTTCACTCCGCAAATGATTGAGGGAGCGAAGCAGGCTGTGGCCGAAGCAGGCTTTCAAGACAGGGATATTGAACTTTGCGTTGCGGACATGGAAAAGACACAGCTTCCAGGCAGTTTCGCGGATGTGGTGATATCGAACTGCGTCATTAATCTATGCCCCAACAAAAAGGCTATCTACAAAGAAGCATTCCGAATACTCAGGCCTGGTGGACGGCTTGCCATCTCAGATATAGTTTTGGCGGAGGAGATAGATTCACAACTGCAAGAGCGATTTCAGGCAGCCTGGGCAGGATGTTTGGGAGGGGCTATCCTTGAAAAGGACTACTGGCAGACGGTAGAGCAAGCGGGCTTTTCTGAGATTGGGATAGTAGCACGGCATATTCTCACCCCCGAAGAATTGGAAGCGATGGCTTGTTGCCCAGGTAAAGATTTCACTCCGCCTCCCGACAATGAAGACAGCGTCCTTGTGGAAGGGAAAGTGGTTAGTGTCAAATTCACCGCATTAAAACCTTCCGCAAATTGAGAAATGTGGTCGAGTCAGTTGTGTCATTACTTATCACATTTAGGCGAAAGGCGGCATAACACAGCACTGAACTATGCCGACGCAGTAGTTCGATCAGTTCTCTGCGGTTATATGATTTTGTTGGCTTGTATTCGATTGGGAGGGCAAAGCTCTGAATTTGCATTACTTTCCTTCTCGACGCTTTCATCTAACGGTCTGCGTTAGCGGCGGACGGGGGGCGGGGTGAGATTCGGCTTGAAGACGGAGAAAGCTCACAGCCAGAACACTGCTGATTTAGCAGGGAGAATCCCCGCCGTCCGCTGCGCGCTTTGTTAGCTGGTTTCCTGCTGATCGTGAACCCATTTCCCATAGTTTATCGTAATGCTGGACAAATATTTTATACCAATACTCATCTTCTAACTGCTTCAAAACGAAATGTGGACGCTCGCTCAATGATGCAGATGGGTAGATAGGATAAACTGTTACCCATGCTTGTCCTTTGGGGTGATCCGGATCAGTAATAATCAGCCCACAACTTGGAATCCAATTTATCAACCTAACTTCAATATTTCCCTTACCTTTTCTGGAGTTACTTTGTAACTCGTGGATAATGCCGAGTGAAACATTCACATCTTGTTTCAAATTGTCCACGTTTGTGTTTTCGGAAGAAAGGATACCCGCAGTACTGTCTGGATGTATAAGCAAAATCTTTATTTGTACGCCTTCTTGCAATGGCTTTTCTATAAGCGTTCGCCTATTTCTGAGTACATTAACAAATGAATAGCCAAGCAGGTTAATTTAATTGCTTCCATCAATTAACTTTTCGAAACTGGTATCGTCCTCCTCACTTTTTAGTAAATGAGTTTGTTTTTCAAGGCGGGTAATAAGACTGTCAAACCTTTCAGGAGCATCCCACGAATCAGTCATAAACCAGCGATTAACTAAGAAAAATATCAAAACTACGCCAAGAAGCTCTGTTGAAATGTTTATCAGGATCGCTTGAATGGTGCCCCCAAAATAGTTCACGCTAACCAATGAGTCCACTGAAAAAAGGTTATATCACCGCAGAGTACGCAGAGATCGCTGAGATTTTTAAATAATTAGTTTAAGATTTCTAATCTTAGCTCAAATTTTAGTACGAATTCTTAAACCTGTTTTTAAGTTTTTCTCTGCGTTCTTCGCGTTCTCCGCGGTAAAAGAGTTTTTTCAGTACACTCAACCAATTCAATAATAATTGATAAGCTAGCGACAAACAGATAGACGGCTAGTATGAAATAGTGAGCGGCTGGTTATCAAACATCGGAGTGCAAGGGTAAAAAGGCGACACCTGCACTTGCGTGCGGTGCAAGTGTAAACTCCCAGCCGAAGGCGGCGACACATCGAGCACGTGGCTACGGTGAACGATGAGTGAAGGCATGATAGAAGCGTTGTCACACCTGCACTTGCCGTGCGGTGCAAGTGTGGAGAACCTGCGGAAACGGCTATTGCGTAGGCCCAAAAAGGACGTGAGTTCTGGATCACCCAGTCCCTGCGTGGGTGATTTCCGCCCCTTATGAACTCCGGCGTTTATTATCCCCTTTATGGGAAAGTGCCTACCTAAAAACACGATAAATGGATACTTGGAACGGAGTAACCCGTCGATAGCTCTCTTCAGGCCGAGTTTTATTATTTTTCTGACACGATACGCAATAATCGACTAAAATAACAGGGATGATTCAAAATATCCTTCATACCAAGATTACCCCGCCGCCGCGCAATGCACGTACCTTGTCCCGTCCGCGTATTACGCAGGCTTTGCTTCAGTCGCTTGAGTACCGTCTCACCATCTTGCAGGCTGAAGCGGGCTATGGAAAAAGCACTGCTTTGGCCGAATTGGTTGGGGAGATTGATGCGCTTGCATGGTATCAACTGCATGAAGAAGATAATGATCTGTTGGTCTTTCTAATGCACTTATGTCATGCTTTTTTGCAAGCTCTCCCCAATTTATCTGATTTGCCCTTGCATCGCCTTGAAGCCTGGGACGGTACACAGGGACCGTTACCCTGGCGTGGCGTTGTGGATTCGATTATTAACGCGCTCAACGCGCATCTTGAAAAGCCCCTCCTGCTTGTTTTGGATGATGCCCATCTGGTTATGGACGTGGGCGAAGTTGTCCATATTATTGATCGCCTGGTCTCTTTGGCTCCGGCGCACTTGCATGTCTTGCTCTCTGGGCGTCCAAGCATTAGCTTGCCCATGCTCTCGCGTTTGCGAGTGCATGGGGATGTCTTGAATATTGATCAAGCGCTCCTGATCTTTAATTCAACCGAAATTTCTTCTCTGTTCGCGGCTCACTATGGTCTTGAACTTAGTGACGACGAAGTTGACGCGGTGGTTACCTATACAGAAGGTTGGGCAATTGCCCTGCAGTTGATCTGGCAGAGTATTCGCGGTCAATTGCCTTTGACGCTAGAATTTCCCTTGCGCAGGCAAACGGAGTCATTGGATGCTCTCTTTGACATGCTTACCCAGGAGGTCTTTGAGCGCCAACCTGCTGATGTGCGTAACTTCTTGCTGATTACTTCTACGCTACGTGATCTGCGCCCCGAAGCCTGTGATGCGTTGCGATTGGCTGCTGGTTCGACGGTGACGGATTCCGCATCCATGCTAGCCTATCTCAGACGGCAGGATCTCTTCATCGTCGAAACAGCTGGCGACGCGCTCCGCTATCACCATATCTTCCACAGTTTTCTCCGTCAGCAGGCCACCCCAGCCCAACGTCACAATTGGAATCGTCTGGCGGCAGATTATTTTCTGCTCAACGACAACTCGGAGACAGCGATTTATCACCTGCTTGGAGCGCAGGCTTGGGATGAAGTCGCCAGGTTGCTAGATGATTACTCCGCCAGGTTGCTTAAAGCTGGTTTACTTGATACATTAGCGACCTATCTTGATACACTACCGCCAGAGACATTGCATCAACACCCCATGCTGATTTTCATGCTTGGCGAGTTGGCTCGCTTGCACAGCCGCTTTGACGAAGCGCAGGGTTGGTACAAGCAGGCAGAGACTACTTGGCGTCTGCGCGGACAAAAGGATGGCGTTGCCCGCTCCCTGCGTGGACAAGCGCGCGTTTATCTTGATACAGTTAATCCCGTGAAAGCTGAAAAGCTGCTTGAAGAAGCCATCCTGTTGAGTGATGGCTTCGAAGACCGTGAAGCACAAGTCCGTCTGTACGAATTATTGGCTGAGAACAAGCTCAACGCCGGCCGCGTGGACGAAGCTGAACGCCTGCGACAGCGCGCGGAAGGCTTGCGCCTCGAGGGACCATCTAACGACCAACTGCTCTTCCGCGTCTTGCTGCGCACCGGCCGCCTGGACGAAGCCCGTCGCGGCCTCGAAGCGCGTGCTGAAGCCGAAAAGAACGAACCTGTCCAAATGCCACGCGCTCACCGGGAGACCATGTTGCTACTATCCCTGGTCTTCTCTTTTATGGGCTTAGGAGAGCAGGCATACCAGACCGCGATCGAAGGTACACGCCGGGGCGACGAACTTAAATCACCCTTTGTGACTGCTGTTGGCTATATGCGTCAAGGGCATGCGCTGATGCTCTCTGGCATGGGAGAAAAGCGCACTAAGAACTTTGCTCGTGCTCGCGCTCAATTTAAGATGAGTATTGATGTCAGCCGCACACTGGTTGTGTCCCGTCTGTTGGTCGAAGCGGGTTGGGGTCTGTGTCGCGCCTATGGCTATCAGGGTGATCTGACCGCGGCGCAGTCCCATGCGCACGAGGCGATTGAGATCGCATCGCAGGCAGGAGATGAGTGGATTGCCTCACTCACGCGCCTGGCTATGGGAGCCAGCCTGACTTTGGCAGCGCGCTACGAAGCTGCCGAGGAATGGCTCAACCGAGCCGTGCTTGGTTTTCAAGAATGCAGCGATCCCTTTGGCGTAACGGCAGCGTGCCTATGGCTGAGTCTTGGTTTCTTGAAACAGAAGCAAGCTGCTCGTCTAGAGCGAACGTTGCCGGATGTACTCTCTGCTTGCAAAAATGGGGGATACGGATTCCTGTTCACACGCCCGTCCCTGTTGGGTGCATCGGACGAAAGTATTTTTATCCCCCTGCTTATTACCGCCCGCAAAAATAACTGGGAAGCCAATTATGCGGTAGAGTTGCTGGACGAGATGGGGCTGGTGGACATTGAGCTGCATCCTGGCTACCGATTGCGCATCCAGACTCTAAACGGATTTCAGGTATGGCGCGGCGATGAGCTGATCCCAGCGAATGGCTGGCGGCGCGAAAAGTCGAGGCAGCTTTTTCAATTGCTACTCACCTACCGCGCCAGTGCTCTCAACCGCGATCAAATTTGTGAGCATCTCTGGCCTGAAATTGACCCCAATGTCGCCCAGCGCGATTTCAAAACTGCCCTTAACACACTCTATAGGGTGCTGGAGCCAGAGCGCGAACCCAGCAAAGCCTCGGCCTTTATTGCGCGGGATGGGATAACCTATCGCCTACGACCTGCTGCTGACCTTTGGCTGGACGCGGAAAAATTTACAGATGCAGCGCAACAGGCTTCATCCACGTCGCCCCCGGATTTGGGCTTGCTTCAGCGTGCTGTCAGTTTGTACGCAGGGGAATATCTGCCGGAAACCCTCTACGAGACCTGGGCTGCCGAGGAACGCGAGCGGCTCTCAGCGCTCTTCTTGGAGCTAGCAGACCAATTAGCCGGGATACAACTCGAGAAAAAGCAGTACACTGAGGTCATTGAGCTTTGTCAACGTATTTTTGGACAAGATAATTGCTGGGAACGTGCCTATCGCTACCTGATGTTGGCTTATGACCATCTTGGAGATCGCGGTCAAGTGGGACGCACCTATCAGCGCTGTGTCCAGACCTTACAAGAAGAACTGGATTTGCCGCCTTCCAAAGAGACAGAAGCGCTCTATCAAAATTTGACCGCGTAAGGATGTTCTTCACATAGCACCACCGCATCGCCCCTAAAGGGGAAAGGGCCAGGCTGGGCCAGCTTCTGTAAGTTTGTAACCCTGTGGTGACCGCCATCTGCTATTTTGATAGCGATGGCTGAAAATCTTCCCCCCAATATTGCATCTTTTGTGATCCGCTTTGTGGTGGATAGTTCTGCGAATGGATTGCAGAATTGGCCGCCATATCGCGGCGCCATCCGCCATATCCAGACAGATGAAGAAGTGAACTTTAGCCACTGGGAAGAGGTTGAAAAATTTATTCAGCGCTTTGTACCGCTAGATTTCGAAGATAACGGAGACACGTAACGGCGCTGTTTTTCTTTAAGACCATTTATTGAAGGAGATATTTAAACTATGCCTCGCAACCCCCAGATTTTATCGACCGGGAGTTATGTCCCGGAACGCGTCGTGACCAATGCCGAAATTGATGAATTGCTGGGTGCATCCACCAACGAATGGCTGCTTGCCAATGTCGGCATTCGTGAACGCCGCTGGATGTCGCCTGAGCAGACCACCTCCGACCTGATCGTGGAAGCCTCGAAAAAAGCTATCGAGCGGGCTGGAATCACCGCATCCGATCTCGATTTGATCATCGTCTCTACCGACACACCAGATTATCTCTCCCCTTCGACTTCTGTCGTTGTACAACATAAACTCGGCGCGGACAAGGCGGGAAGCTACGATATAAATTCGGCGTGCGCGGGCTGGGTGACTGCTTTAGATCAAGGCGCTCGTTACCTGATGACCGAATCTTCATACAGATACATCCTTGTCTCGGGCGGCTATGGCATGAGTCGCTTTTTGGATTTCAACGATAAAAAGACCGCCAATTTGTTCGCTGATGGGGGTGGAGCGGTTGTGTTGGGCGTTGGCGAAGAGCAGGGTTTTATCGGTAGTAACTTGCTGGCGGTTGGCTCCTTCCACGATGCGTTGGGAATTTACACGGGCGGAGCGAATCGCCCCTGTACGCCGGAAAATATTTCCAAATTTGGCACACCCAAAGTCCAGTTTGTTAATAAGTTTCCCAAGACTTTCAATACTGAATACTGGCCCAAGCTGATGCAGGGCGCGCTCGACAAAGGTGGTCTAACTTTTGATGATGTGGACCAGTATTATTTCACCCAACTCAATCTGCGTACGATTGAGTTCATGATGGATTTAATCAAGCAGCCCATTGAGAAGACCCACTGGGTGATGGACAAATGGGGTTATACCGGTTCGCCATGCGTAATTATGGCGCTAGACAATGCCGTTGCGCAGGGTGAAGGACCTAAGCCTGGCGAGATAATCCTGTTCTGCACCAGCGGCGGTGGGATTACGATGGCGTCATCCGTGTGGCGCTGGGCCGCGTAGTAAGAATGTCATGCTGATAAGCGTAGTGACGAAGCGTCTCTTTCACGATGTTGGAAATCCTTCGTTTCGCTCAGGACGAAAGGTAAGGAAAAAATATGTATATCGGTGATTATCTCGCGCGACGAGAACTTTATTCTCCAGATAAACTTGCTTTCATTGATGCGGGTAAATCCCCCGAGTGGCGGCTAACCTACCGGGATGCCAATCAGCGCGCCAATAAAATGGCGAACTGGCTCAAGTCTCAGGGCATAGAGAAAGGGGACCGGGTGGCGATCCTGGCTAAAGACGGCTACGAGCATTTAGATGTGTTCTTTGCCTGCTCGAAACTCGGCGCCATTCACACGGCGCTCAATTGGCGATTGCACTGGCAGGAACTGCTCGAAATTTTCCATAACGTCACGCCCAAAGTGTTGATCTTCTCGGGTGATTTCAAGGAGAATGTTATTCAGCTTACTGATAACTATCCATTGATCACTCTTCATCTGGATGGAGATGGTATATCAGGCAGCCTCCCATTTGAGTCCGCGCTCTACAGTGCAGTGGACTCGCCCGTCACTTGCGAGACTCTTGAAGAGGAGGATACCGCCGCTCTGATCTTCACCGGCGGCACGACTGGATTGCCCAAAGCAGCCAAAGTCTCGCACCGCATGATCGCTTGGAACACGCTCAATACCGTCATCCACGACATCACCCATAACGATATCTATCTCAATGTTTTCCCGATGTTCCACACAGGAGGGCTGTTTGTCTACACCCTGCCGCAGGTCATCTTTGGCGGGATTACCATCTTCATCCGTGATTTTGACCCAGAACAGGTATTGGAATTGCTCGAACGGGAAGAGGTGACCGTCTTTGCCGGAGTGCCGACCATGTACCAGATGCTGACTCAGGCCCCGAACTGGGAGCAAGCCGACCTGTCCGCGTTGCGCTTCTGCACATCGGGTGGCGCGCCTTTGCCAGTTCCGTTGGTTGAGAAATACACCACCGAGAAAGGCATCCGCTTCAAGCAGGGCTTTGGAATGACCGAATTTGGCCCCGGCATTTTTGCGCTGGCTCCAGAAGATGCTATTCGTAAGGCGGGATCGATTGGTAGGCCAAATTTTTTCGTAGACGCGCAAGTTGTTGATGACGGGAACAACTTTCTCGGTCTGAACGAAGCGGGGGAGTTGGTGCTGAAAGGGCCGTCATACTGCTCGGGATATTTCAATAATCCCGAAGCGACCGCGGCATCCGTCGATGAGCATGGCTATTTTCACACCGGCGATCTGGCCCAGTACGATGCCGAAGGTTATTTCTACATCGTTGATCGTAAAAAGGATATGTTCATCAGTGGCGGTGAGAATGTCTACCCCGCTGAGATAGAGAAGACGCTCTATCAGCACCCGGCAGTACATATATGCACCGTGATCGGCCTACCTGATTCAAAGTGGGGCGATATTGGTAAAGCCTGCGTTGTGTTGAAGCCAAATGCTAAGGTCACCGAAGAAGCGTTGATCCAATTTATGGCCGAGCGGCTGGCAAAATATAAAGTCCCGAAATCTGTCTCTTTCTTGATGGAACTGCCAATTTCAGCAGCGGGCAAGATACTCAAACGTGAACTGCGCGAACAATTTATTTCATAAGGAGAAACCATGTCAACCGTTCCAACTTTACCCGGAATTACTTCAAAAATAGTCGAGACAGCTCGCATTCAGACCCACGTCTTGTTTAGTGGGGACGAAAGCGGTGAGCCGGTGCTCTTCCTACACGGCAACGCCTCATCATCCACCTTCTGGGAGGAGATTATGCTCATGCTCCCAGAAGGTTTTCGTGGCATCGCACCTGATCTGCGCGGCTATGGAGATACCGAAGATAAACTGATAGACGCAACACGCGGCGCAGGCGACTGGGTGGATGATATCCTATCTCTGATGGGCACGCTCGAAATCGAAAAAGCCCATACCATCGGTCATTCACTGGGCGGGACGCTGATCTTTCATCTTATTGCGACAGCCCCGACGCGCTTTTTGAGTGGGACGGTGGTCAACCCTGGCTCGCCCTATGGTTTCGGTAGCACAAAGGATATTGAAGGCACTCCCTGCTATGAAGATTACGCCGGTTCCGGCGGCGGCGTTGTCAACCCCGAATTTGCAAAACTGCTGGCGGCGGGCGACCGTTCCAACGACAACCCTCAGGCCTCGCCGCGTGTGGTGCTAAATTCTTTCTACTGGAAGCCGCCCTTTATCCCCGTCCGCGAGGAAGACTTACTCTCATCAATGCTAACCGAAAAAGTCGGTGTGGACAAATACCCCGGCGATTTCGTCTCCTCTGCTAACTGGCCGAATGTAGCACCCGGTAAATTTGGTCCCATCAATGCTCATTCTCCCAAGTATCTTGGCGATTCGGTGAAAAAACTCATTTCCGCCAACCCCAAGCCGTTCATCTTATGGATTCGTAGCGACTCGGACCAGATTGTCTCAGACAACTCGTTCTTTGACTTCGGCGCGCTCGGCAAGATGGGACTTATCCCCGGCTGGCCCGGTGAGGATGTTTACCCGCCCCAGCCGATGGTCAGCCAGACACGCCACGTTTTGGAACAATACGGTAACTTTGAGGAAGTCATCATCGCCGGCGCCGGCCATACCCCCTTCATTGAGAAACCTGCTGAGTTCATGGCGGCATTCAAGAAAATTATTGGTGGGTAATAAGACCACCCACCGCCTACTACTCAAACACAAAGGAGTCTTACATACCCCTCAACAAGCTCCCACGCGGCGTTGCCATCGTCGGCGCAGGAATGTCCAAGTTTGGCGCGTTCGAAGAAAAAAAACGGCCGAGACCTGTTCGAGCATCAGGGTCATACGGCCCCGCTGCTGGCGGATGCGGTTGGCCTGATGCCCATCCCCGCGGCTCGCGTAGAAAACGCCTATGCCAGCGGAACCACCGCAATTCGTCAGGGCGTGATGGCGATCGCTTCGGGCATGTACGATGTTGTTCTTGTGGGTGGGCTGAGAAAATGAAACTTTGTAACTCTCTGGTAACAACGACATGTTATCGTGTATAGGCTAGGAAAGCTGTTATGCCAAACATACACGCCAACCGCGTTGAACTGTATTACGAATTGCATGGGTCGGCAGATGCCCCACTGTTAGTGCTTAATAACGGCATCATCATGAACGCTGCGAACAGTTGGGGCTTTCAAACCCAGGCACTGGCGCAGCATTACCGGGTCTTACAATATGATTGTCGCGGGCAGGGGCAGTCGGAGCACCCCGCTGGCCCTTACTCGATGGAGTTGCACGCTGATGATCTGGCAGCGCTGCTTTCAGCGCTGGGATACAAACAAGCACATATTGCCGGATTATCCTACGGCGGGGAGGTAGGGCAAGCGTTTGCCTTGAAATACCCTGAGGGTTGCCTGAGCCTGATCCTTGTGGACACGGTCAGCGAGGTGGGGCCGGAACTGTGCATCACGGTCGAATCGTGGCTGGATGCTGCCCGGACCGGGGACGTTGATGCTTTTTTCAAAACCACTATCCCGTGGAATTTCTCGCCGGATTTCATTGCAGCCAATCCACAACTACTGGCGGACGCAAAAGAACGCTATGGCCTGCTCGACTATCCGGCCGTTGTCCGCCTGTGCGAGTGTTTCCTAGACGTGGACTTCACCACCCGCCTGACCGAGATCAAGTGTCCGACCTGCATCATTGTCGGCACAGCGGACCTGCTCAAAGGCCCCAACTATGCAGAGATCTTGAAAGACGGCATCCCACATGCCGAGTACCACCTCTTGCACGGGGCTGGACATGCCTCTTGCTATGAGCGTCCACAAGAATTTAATACAGTCGTATTGGGTTTTCTGGCCAAGTATGCATCGTAATTTAGTATCGAAAGGAAGAAGATTTATGCGCATGAAAGATAAAGTTGTACTCGTCACCGGTGGCGCGGCGGGGATTGGAAAAGCAACAGCCCTGCGTTTTGCTGAAGAGGGCGCTAAAGTTGTGATTTGCGATGTCAACGAAGAAGCCGGACAAGCAACGGTCAAGGAATTGGGCGATGACGCGGCCTTTTACATAGTCAACGTCGCTAACCGTGATGACGTCCAGAAATGGGTTGACGATGTGGTCGCCAAGTACGACCGTATTGATGTGATCGTCAACAATGCCGGTATCTTGCGCGATGGTCAATTGATCAAGTTCAAGAATGGAGAACTGCTCGGACAGATGTCGGAGGAGAATTTCGATCAGGTCATCTCCGTCAATCTGAAGGGCGTGTTCAATTGCACACAAGCCGTGGCTCCGATCATGGCTGGGCAGGGAGGCGGCGTGATCCTGAACGCCACTTCGGTTGTCGGTTTGGATGGAAATTTTGGGCAGACCAACTACGTCGCGGCCAAGTCAGGTGTGATCGGTATGACCAAGGTCTGGTCTCGTGAGCTGGGAAAGTTCGGTATCCGCGTTAATGCAATTGCCCCCGGTTTCACTGCCACCGAGATGGTAACCGCCATGCCTGAAAAGGTTTTGGATGGTATGAAATCTCGAACACCTCTCAGGCGATTGGGCGAGCCGCGCGACATTGCCAACGCTTATCTTTTCCTGGCCTCAGATGAAGCCAGTTTCATCACCGGTACGGTCTTACGCGTAGATGGCGGTATTGTCGTTGGAACATAAATACCAAAAATGAATGTCAAAGAATTTTATAGAAACAAATTAGTTTCTATCCCGGAAGCCGTCGCCCTGGCGCAATCCCACCACATCATCGGCACAGCCATGGCTGCCTCCGAGCCGGTGGGTCTGCTGAGCGAGTTGGGCAATCATAAAGACCGCCTGCAAGATGTCACCGTGTGGGTCTGCCTACCGCTGCGCCTGTACGATTTCGTTCTCGAACCTGAGATGGCAGGACATTTCTTCGTCGAGAACTGGTTCTACGGCGCGCCCGACCGCGAAGTCCATTCCCAGGGGCGCACATCTTACATCCCCAACAACTTGCACGCCGCAGCCAAGGTCCGCCTGGAGGCTGCCGGAAACCATCTGGACATTTTCTGGGGCACCGCCACCCCGCCGGATAAACGCGGTTATATGTCGCTATCGGCCTGCCTGGTGGTCGAGAAAATGCTCATCGAGGCAGCCGACTTAGTAGTACTGGAGATCAATGAAAACCTGCCCTGGACCCTGGGAGATACCCAGATTCATATTTCAGAGGTGGATTATTTAGTGGAGAATCACGTTCCCATGTTCGAGTTGCCCTCTGCGCCAACCGTGGCGTGGGAACAGGCCATTGGGAGGTACATCGCCGAATTGATCGAAGATGGGGCCACCCTGCAATTAGGCATCGGCGGCATCCCCAACGCCATCACCGCCTTCCTGATGGAGCGCTGTGACCTGGGCATCCACACCGAGATGTTTACAGACGGCATGGTCGATCTTTACGAGGCAGGCGTGGTCACCGGAAAACGCAAAACCATCTGGCAAGGCAAGATGGTGGGGGCCTTCGCCCTGGGTTCGCAGAAATTGTATGATTTCGTTGACAAAAATCTGGGGGTGGAATTTCAGCAGGGCAAAGTGACCAACGACCCCTACACGATTGCCCGCAACTACAAGATGATCAGCGTCAACACCGCCTTGCAGGTGGATATCAATGGACAGGTTTGCTCCCAGAGCATCGGGCCGCGGCACTACAGCGGAACGGGCGGCCAACTGGATACGCATCGCGGCGCGCAGATGTCCCCAGGGGGGCGCGGCATCATTGCCTTGCGTTCCACCGCCCAAGAAGGAACGATCTCCACCATCGTGCCGATGTTGGCCCAGGGGGCGGAAGTTACCATTCCAGGCCAGGATGTCGACACGGTTGTAACCGAATACGGGATTGCCCGGCTTAGAGGCCTGAGCGTCAAAAATCGGATGGAGACCCTCATCAAGATCGCACACCCCGACTTCCGCGATTGGATCCGCCAGGAAGCCGAGCGCCTGAATATCGTGCCGCGACTGGTCGTGCCGGGTTTCGAAGCGCCCAAGACCAAATCGCGCAGGATCGCCTCCCGTATGACTGCCGACACGATCAAGCTGGGTACCATTTGTGATTTATCGGGGCCGCAGGCCAGCATCGGCATGGCCGCTTTTCGAGGGTTTTCAACCTATTATGACCATGTCAACCATTGGGGGGGCGTGCATGGCCGCCAGATCGAACTCGTCGTCGAGGATCATGCTTTCAACCCGGCTCGCGCCAAATTAGCCGCTACCAAGTTGGTCGTCCGGGATAAGGTCTTCGCCATCGTCAGTCCGTTGGGTACCGCGCCGAACCTGGCTGTACTGGATTACCTCTTGAGCAAAGATATCCCCGTCGTGTCTCCCCACAGCGGGGTTTCCACCTGGTCGAATCCTTTCGAACGCACCTATTTCGCCTTACAACCCTCATATCAAGTCGAAGGGCGCATTCTGGCGCAATATGTGTTGGATGTGTTGAAGCTGAAACGCATTGCAATTTTCGCAGTCGATGACCAGTTCGGCCAGGAAGGTTCAGCCGCCTTCACCGCTGAATTGAAAAAGGCTGGGATCGAGTTAACGGTTACCCTCAGACACGGGATAGATGAGAGCACCCCCGAAAAATGGGTCGCCGAGTTGACGGCGGCGAAACCAGAACTCGTTTTGTTATATACCTATGTCAAGCCAGCGGCAGATCTATTGTGCGCCGCTTATGCAGCTGTTTTTCATCCGGCCTGGTTGGGTAGCTATGTTATCTCTGGCCCAGACCTGCTTCAATTCGCCGGGGCTGAGGCCAGCCATGACCTTCGGGTGGCCGGATATCCATCTGGCCCGCGCACCCACCGTGGTGAACGGCTGTACCGCAACCTCATGGCGCGTTTTTTCCCTGGAGAAACACCGGGGACACATAACCGGATCGGGTATGCCGCTGCCCAACTGGTGGTCGAAGGCCTGCGCCGCGCCGGGCCAGACCTGACCAGAGAGGGGTTCATCCAGGCTTTGGAGAGTCTCGAGGATTGGACGGGAGGGGTGCTGCCCCCCATCAGCTACAGCCCCACCGACCACCGCGGCCTGACCGCCTTGGCCTTGCAGCGTGCCATCAATGGGCGTTGGGTGGTTGAAACGGGTTTGTTGAAACTAAAGGAATAAAATACGCCAATCATCAAACTGAATGGTGTTGAGTTTTATTGCGAAGAGAATTTTTGGGAACTGAAGCGTAAGGAATGACCATGCCTAAGGTAAAAGTTAATGGAATTGACATCTATTACGAAGTAACCGGCTCCGGCGAACCGCTGGTGCTGATTTCTGGGTTAGGCTATCCGCTCTGGCAGTGGCACAAGATGACGCCGTTCTTGACCGAGCATTTTCAGGTTATTATCTTTGACAATCGCGGCGTCGGGCAGACGGACAAACCCGCTGGCCCGTACACGGCAGAGATGTTAGCGGCTGACACTGCTGGTCTTTTGGACGCGCTGGACATCGAGAAAGCCATCATCATGGGGCATTCGATGGGTGGATTTGTTGCCCAAGCGATGGCGCTTGACTTTCCAGAGAAGGTCAGCAAGTTGATTTTGTGTTCGACCAACTTTGGCGGTCCACGCCATGTGCCAATCACCGCCGAAGCGATGGCTGTACTCTCCGATTTAACCAGTGACCCATTGACTCGCTTCACCAATGGTCTCAGGGTCAGCACTGCGCCCGGTTGGGCGGATGCTAATCCGCAGATGGTACAGGAGTGGGTCGAGTGGCGTGTTGCCAACCCGATGGATTTAACGAGCTACCAGGCCCAAATGGCGATCGGTCTCGCGCTTATCCCAGAAGAAGCTGCCTTCGAGAGTAAGTTATCCAATATTTCTGTGCCAGCGCTGATTCTCTTTGGCGCGCACGATAAGGTTGTCCCGCCGGAAAATGCCGACTTATTGGCGAAGAAGTTGTCGGAAAGTACGACCGCGGTTATCCCTGACGCGGGGCATTTCTTCCCGATTGAAACGCCAGAAGCGGCCTCAAAAATTATGATCGATTTTGCCAAGTAGGAGGTGATGAAAATAAGAAATTCCTTTCCCTACCATTTATTTTCAGAAAACAATCAAACCAAATGTTTTGGAGGAGTAAACCCATGAAAAAGTTCCGAATATTCACTTTTGTACTGATTTTGGCTTTTGTACTGGCAGCCTGTGGCCCCGCCGCAACCGAAGCACCGATTGAAGAACCCGCTGCCACTGAAGCTCCTGTCGCGATAGAAGCCCCAACTGAAGAGCCTGTTGTTGAAGAGCCTGTTGTTGAAGAGCCTGTTGCGACGGAAGCCCCAACTGAAGAGCCTGTTGTTGAAGAGCCTGCGGGCTTGACTTGTGATGAGCCGATCAAGATTGGTCTGATCACTGATGCCTCTGGCCCACTCGCTATTTACGGCACGCATATCCTGCGCTCTTTCATGCTGGGTATGGAATATGCCACTGGTGCAGCCGGCTCTGCGGGCGATGTCTATGACATCACCGCTGTGCAGGAAAACACCTTTATGCTGGAAGGCTGCGAGATTCAGGTTTTTGTTCGTGATGACCAGAGCAATCCTGAAAATACCGCAACTATCGCCCGTGAGTTGATTGAAGTTAAAGGTGTCGATATATTGGTAGGCACTGTTTTTTCGGGCGCGACCGCGACCTTACAAGGGATCGCTGTTGAGAATGGTGTGCCCTTGATCGTAGCCCCCGCGGCCGCGAACGACATCACCGGGATCAACTTTAACGAATACACCTTCCGCACCAGTCGCAACAACTATCAGGACGCCATCAACGAATGTGCCTATCTGACCAAGCAATACAAGACCTTTGTACAAATCGCTCAAGATAATGCCTTTGGACAAGGCTCCGCAACTGCTTTCCGTGATGCTTGCACCCTTGGCGGTGGCGAGTTCGTTGCTGATGACATCTTCGCTCCGGCTGACACAACTGACTTCACTCCTTACATGGAGCAGGTCATGAACTCTGGTGCCGAAGCCTATATCGTTACTTGGGCTGGCGGTGGTTTCGTTCCTTTGATGCAGGCTGCCACCGATCTGGGAGTTTCCGAGCAGATGTCGCTGGGCGCAACCTTCATTGACAATGTCCTGATGCCGATCTGGTACGGGAATGCAATTGGTAGCACCAGTGGTATCCTGTATCACTATTCAGCCCCCAACAATGCTTTTAATGATTTCCTGGTCGAACAGGATATGACTCGTTACGGGATTGCTCCTGATCTCTTTGACGGCGACGGCATGAACGCTGCCATCATGGCCATTGAAGCCATCAAAGCCACCAACGGCGATGTCAGCGGTGAAGCGCTAATCGCCGTCATGGAAGGCATGACCTTCGAAGGACCCAAGGGCACCGTCTACATCCGCCCTGAAGACCACGTTGCCATTCAAGATATGTACATCCTGACTCTGGTTGACCTGACTGCTGCGGATGCTGCTTTCTACGAATATGTAGAGACCACCCGTCCCGAGCCGCCCTGCTTGCTCCCCGAAGAGCTGATAGACCGCTGCGGCGATCTCGCTTACGGCTCTCTAAGTGGCGAGTAATCTGTAAGTTGTTGTAAAATCAAAGTCCCTGAGGGTCGCGTATCCTCAGGGACTTTCCCCATCCATTCGTAGTAGCAACTTTACGAAGTCGTCAGTACAAAACGGATAAGCCTATGCAATCGGAAATTATTTTTGAAACCATCAACCTGCGCAAGGAATTTGGTGCTTTGGTGGCTGTAGACGATGTTAGTATCAAAGTCCACAAGAACAGCCTGCACGCCATAATTGGTCCAAATGGTGCGGGAAAAACGACTTTTTTCAACTTGCTGAGCGGTAATATCGAACCAACCAGTGGACAAGTCATCTTCGAAGGACGTGACATCACCCACCAGCCCGTTCATCGCACTATCCATTCCGGCATTGGCCGTTCATTCCAGATCACCAATATCTTTCCCAACCTGACCGTCTTCGAGAATATCCGTTTGGCATGTCAGGCGTTAGGGAAGGACAATTTCAAATTTTTCCGTGATGCGGCTTTTTTTGAAGAATATGATGCCCGCACTTGGGATGTTATTCGGCGTGTCGGACTCGTAGATCGGGCGGCTACATTTGCCAAGACCCTCCCTCATGGCGATCAGCGCAAGCTCGAGTTAGGCATGATTCTGGCTCCAGACCCAAAAGTGCTTCTCCTCGATGAGCCGACAGCTGGCATGGCTGCTGAGTACGTCCCCGATATGATTGCGCTTATTCAGGGAATCCAGAAAGCAGGCGGCAAGACCGTTATGCTGGTGGAACACAACATGAATGTGGTCATGAGCGTATCTGATACGATCACGGTTATGCATCAGGGTCAGGTGCTGGCTGAAGGAACACCTGCTGAAATAGCCGCCAACGAAGCAGTGCAAACTGCCTACCTTGGCGGCCTGTACGAGTTGGATGTGTGAGGCCCGCATGGACTATTTACTCAACGTACAAGATATCCACACTTTTATTGGGCAATATCATATTTTGCAGGGCGTGAACGTGCGTGTCCCCAAAGGCAGTATCCTCGCTTTGTTGGGGCGCAATGGTGCGGGCAAGACGACCACACTCAAGTCCATTTTGGGGTTGACACCACCACGTCAAGGTAAAATCACCTTTGGAAACCAGGAAATTCAGGGAATGGCCTCGTTCGACATTGCATCTCTGGGTATTGGCTATGTCCCCGAACATCGCGCCATCTTCCGTGACTTGAGCGTGGAAGATAACTTGAAAATCGCCCAACG
>JBDRGC010000095.1:0-15082 GCA_043818215.1 Chloroflexota bacterium
TATCTTTATCCCTTCATCAACTGCACCAACTGCGGACCGCGCTTCACCATCATCCAAGATATTCCCTACGACCGCCCCAAAACAACCATGTCCCCCTTCGAGATGTGCGAGTACTGCCGCTCGGAGTACGAAGACCCGCTCAACCGCCGCTTCCACGCCCAGCCGGTGGCGTGTGGGGAGTGTGGGCCGAAGGTCTGGCTGGAGGCTGGTAAATTGGGTACTGGTATATTGGGTATTGGTAAATTGGGTACTGGTATATTGGTAGATTGGGAAACTGGGAACCACTCTTCCAATCTACCAATCTACCAATCTACCAATCTACCAATCCACCAATCTACCAATCTACCAATCTACCAATATACCAATTTACCAATTTACCAACCCACCAATCTACCAATTACCCATGCGCAGCAACTCCTCGCCAGCGGCCACATCCTCGCCATCAAGGGCCTCGGCGGCTTTCACCTGGCCTGCGACGCCATCAACTCCGAAGCTGTGGCGGAGTTGCGCCGCCGCAAGCTGCGCGTCGACAAGCCTTTCGCGCTGATGATGCCCGATATCGAGACGGTGGAGCAGCATTGCCTGGTCAACGCTGCCGAGCGCGAGCTACTCGAATCCCGCCAGCGGCCCATCGTGCTGCTCTATCGCCGCCCCGAATCGAGTATCGCCCGCGCAGTCGCCCCGGGGCAGAACACGTTGGGCGTCATGCTGCCGTACACGCCCTTACATTACCTGCTCTTCGCAGAACAACCGACCGCCGACCGCCGACCGCTGACCGCTAACGTTCTTCACGCTTCACGCTCCACGCTTTACGCCCTGGTCATGACATCGGGCAACTTGAGCGAAGAACCCATCGCTTACACCAACGCTGAGGCCCGCGAGCGGCTGGCGAGTCTGGCGGATGCGTTTCTGATGCACAATCGGGACATTCATGTGAGGTGTGATGATTCGGTGGTGCGGGTAATTGATAAATTGGGGAATGGTAAATTGGTAACTAGTAAATTGGGTAATGGTAAATTGGTAAATTTGGAAACTGGGAACCAATCTACCAATCTACCAATCCCCAACTACCAATCTAACAATCTACCAGTCCCCAACTACCAATCTAACAATCCCCAACTACCAATCTACCAACTACGCCGCAGCCGCGGTTACGCTCCCGATCCAATCAAGCTGCCCTTCGATGCTCCGTCCCTGCTGGCGACCGGGCCGGAACTGAAAAACAACTTCTGCCTCACAAAAGACCGCTACGCCTTTATCAGCCATCATATCGGAGATTTGGAGAACTACGAAACTCTGCAATCCTTCGAGGCTGGTATCGAACACTTCGAGCGGCTGTTCCGCATCCAGCCAGAAGCCATCGCCTGCGATATGCACCCCAATTACCTGGCTACCCGGTACGCCATAGAACGTTCCCAAGCTGCCAACCGGCCAATTTACCATATCCAACATCACCACGCCCATATCGCGGCCTGCATGGCAGATAACGGCTTGATCGGAGAGCGGCCTGTGATTGGGCTGGCGTTTGATGGTACAGGCTACGGTGACGACGGCGCTATTTGGGGCGGCGAATTTTTGCTGTCCGATTACCGCGGCTATCGAAGGTTTGCCCATTTGGCATACACTCCTCTGCCCGGCGGCGACAGGCCATCCGCGAACCCTGGCGCATGGCACTGTCGTGGCTGCATACTGCGGGCATCGAGTGGGAGGCAGACCTGCCACCTGTGGCGTACGCGGCGGCTGACCGACCGCCGACGGCCGACGGCCGACCGCTCCACGCTCAACGCTCCACGCTCGACATTTTGCGTCATCAACTCAGTACCGGTCTTAACGCGCCGCCGACATCCAGCATGGGGCGGCTGTTCGACGCGGTTGCGGCACTGATGGGCGTTCGGCAGACGGTCAATTACGAGGCGCAGGCGGCCATCGAGTTGGAGGCTTTTGCAGACCCGGATGAGGAGGGGACTTATTCGTTTGAAATTTCTAGAGAGCAGGGAGCAGGAGGCAGGGAGCAGGAAGCAGGAGGCAGGGAGCAGGAAGCAGGAGGCAGGGAGCAGGAAGCAGGAGGCAGGGAGCAGGAGGCAGGGAGCAGGAAGCAGGAGGCAGGGAGCAGGAAGCAGGGAGCAGGGAGAAGGAACCAGGAAACAGGGATTGACGACCAAGAAATTGTACCTGGTTCCTTATCCCTAAGCCCTTATCCCTTGCTTCACGCTATCATCAGCGATCTGCGCGCCGGCGTGCCAATTCCCAAGATGGCGGCTCGTTTCCACAATGGCGTGGCGCAAATGGCGGTTCAAGTTTGTCTGGCTATGCGCAGCCAATTCGGCGTCAACGAGGTTGCCCTTAGCGGCGGTGTGTGGCAAAATATAAGTCTGCTGCAAAAAACCATTCCACTGCTTGAGAAAAATGGTTTCACCGTCTACATTCACCAGCAAGTCCCCGCTAACGATGGCGGATTATCGCTGGGGCAGGCTGTGATTGCAGCTCATCAACTCCCCGAATGAGCACCCCGAATGAATTCGGGGGCTGATACAGGAAACATGCTGAAGCATGTTGAGACACGCGCCGAGCCTACTCCGCTGCGCCGTGCATGTCTATGGCGAGCAGGTTTCCCATAACAGCATCGCAATACGCTCCACGCATCACGCATCACGCATCCCCCCCGAATGAATTCGGGGGCTGTTACAGGAAACATGCTGAAGCATGTTGAGACATGCCGTGCGCGTCTATGACAAGCAGGTTTACCATGACAGCATCGCAATACGCTCCACGCTCCACGCATCACGCATCCCCCCCCGAATGAATTCGGGGGGGGATACAGGAAACATGCTGAAGCATGTTGAGACACGCCGTGCGCGTCTATGGCGAGCAAGTTTCCTAATAAACATCGAAATATGCACCACGCATTACGGAGGTAAGTATGTGCCTGGGTATTCCCGGAAAAATTATCGAGACTTACGAAGCGGGTGGACTTAAAATGGGCAAAGTCGACTTCGGCGGTGTTGTCCGCGAGGCTTGTTTGGAATACGTGCCCGAAGCCGAAATCGGCGATTACACTGTCATTCACGTTGGGTTTGCTATCAGCCAACTGAGCGAAGAGGAAGCTCAAAAGACGCTGGAAATCTTGCGAGAGATTACGAATTTGGGAGAGGAACTGGGTTTGTATGATGATGAACGGGGAGCGGGGAGTGTAGAGCGGTGAAATACGTAACCGAATACCGCGATGCAGAATTGGTACGGGGAGTGCTGGACGAAATCCGGCGCACAGTGACGCGTCCCTGGGTGCTCATGGAAATTTGCGGCGGGCAAACTCACGCCATTATGCGGCATGGCATCGATCAACTTTTGCCGGATGAAATCGAGCTGGTGCATGGCCCCGGCTGCCCGGTTTGCGTGACTCCTTTGGAGTTGATCGACCGGGGGTTGGCAATTGCCTCCCGCCCCGAGGTGATCTTCACATCCTACGGCGATATGCTCCGGGTTCCCGGCTCCCGGGATGATCTGTTCTCCGTGCGTGCCGCGTGCGGCGACATTCGGGTAGTGTATTCCCCGCTGGACGCTGTCAAAATCGCGCAGGAGAATCCTGATAAGCAGGTAGTCTTTTTCGCCATCGGATTCGAGACCACCGCACCGGCCAATGCGATGAGCGTTTTGCAGGCCAAAGCGCAGGGTGTGCAGAATTACAGTGTGCTGGTATCGCATGTGCGGGTGCCGCCAGCCATGCACGCTATCTTGGGATCACCGCACAACCGGGTACAGGGATTTCTGACTGCCGGCCATGTCAATGCGGTGATGGGCTACTGGGAATATCCACCCATCGCCGAGAAGTACGGCATTCCTATGGCTGTGACTGGCTTCGAGCCGCTCGATATCGTGGATGGGATTTTAGCCCTCGTGCGCCTGCTCGAAGCGGGCCGCGTGGAAGTCGAGAACGCCTACGCCCGCGCGGTCACATTCGAAGGCAACAAACCGGCCCAGGCTGCGATAAACCGAACATTCATGGAGTGTGATCGCAAATGGCGCGGCATTGGCATGATTCCCATGAGCGGGTGGCGGCTGCGCCCGGAATTGGCCGAGTTCGACGCCGAAACCCGCTTCGATGTGGGCGATATTCACGCCGAAGAATCGCCCCTGTGCATCGCTGGCAAAATCCTGCAAGGGCTGAAGAAGCCCCACGATTGTCCCGCCTTCGGCACTCAATGTACGCCCGAACGCCCCCTTGGGGCCACGATGGTCTCTAGCGAGGGGGCCTGCGCGGCGTATTATAGATATGGGAATCGGTAAACTGGTAGATTGGTAAATTGGTAACTGGTTTACTGATCTACTGATCTACCAATCTACTGATCTACCAATCTACCAATCTACCAATCTACCAACAAACTATGACCAACAACCTCCCCTCCATCAACGGCCCCGTCTGTCCTGTGTCCCTGGCCCATCACGCAACAATCATGCTGGGGCACGGCAGCGGCGGCAAGATGATGAATGACCTGATCCGCAAGACATTTTTGCCTCCGCTGGATAATCCCGCTCTGCGCGCCGGGGATGACGCCGGGGTAGTGCAGCCAAACTCCGTTACTCTATTGGCAATCAGCACAGATGCACACGTGGTTTCGCCGCTGTTCTTCCCCGGCGGCGATATCGGCAAGCTGGCGGTGTGCGGCACTGTCAACGATGTCGCCATGATGGGAGCTACGCCCCTGTACCTGACAGCGGGATTCATCCTCGAAGAGGGGTTGGCACTTGGGGTGCTGGAGCGAGTAGTTGATTCGATGCAGGCTGCTGCCGAAGAATCCGGGGTCGATATTGTGGCCGGGGACACAAAAGTGGTTCAACGCGGCCACGCCGACGGCCTGTACATCACCACCGCGGGAGTGGGGACGATTGCCCCCGGTGTGGAGATTGGCGGGGCGCGGGCCAAACCCGGCGACGTTGTGATTCTCTCCGGCCCCATCGGGGATCACGGGATCGCCGTTTTAGGCGCCCGCGGCGAATTGGGGTTCGAATCCGACATCCGGAGCGACGTGGCCCCGCTCAACCACCTGATCGCCGCCATGCTGGATGCCAGCGATAAAATTCACGTGCTGCGTGATCCCACCCGCGGCGGTGTCGCCTCCACTCTGAACGAAATCGCCCACCAATCGAAAGTGTGCATCACGCTGTACGAGTCTGCCATCCCCGTACGCCCCGCGGTGCAGGCCGCCTGCGAGATGCTGGGCTTCGACCCGCTCTACATCGCCAATGAGGGCAAATTGGTGGCAATTGTCGGAAAGGAAGACGCCGATAAAGTTCTATTGGCTATGCGCAGCACACGCTACGGAGAAGATACAGTCATCATCGGCGCAGTGAGTGCCAAGCCCCAGGGCCGCGTGCTGATGAAAACCGCCATCGGCGGCACACGGGTGGTGGATGTGCTCATGGGCGAAATGTTGCCGCGGATTTGCTAGTGAGTCGGGGGGGGGCTGGCCTGGCTCAAAGGAAAGGGATAGGATGGAAGGAACGATCAGCGCTAGAGGGCACACTTGTGTTGTCTTAGTTCTCAACATGAAACGATTCGTCGACCCGGCGTACCAACACCGCTTCGAAGAGATACGCGGATCGACAGACTTGGTGCAAGTCCTTCAACATGAGTGGCCGAAGCGTCTCGAAAGGGGTTATGCTTTTCAGCCAAGAAGACCGAATGAAATCGAAGACGCCAATGGCAGCGCAGTTTCGCGCATGACACCGGAGGAAGTCGGCTTCGTAATGGGCATCTTCCGGCAGATCATGCTGGAGGATTACGCTCCTCCCGAATATCAAGTCAACAAGGAAAACATTCGCTTCCCTGAGCCTGTCTGGGAAAACTTGCAATTCAAAAAGCTGTTCAAGGATATCTGGTTCAACTGGGATATAACAGTCCGCCCCACCATGACGGGCATGTTCGTTGTCAGGCTGAAACAATCCTACCCAAATCCAACGCCCTTGCTCCAGATAGCTTCCGATGTCATCGAGCTACAAATGTCCTTCGATATACCCGGTGCGCTGAATTGGATGGAAAAATTACACAAGGCGTATGCCGATGACGAAATCACCCTGCAAGAAAAAGAGCAGTCCATTCAGGAGTTCCTCAAGTGGCTAGGCAGCGGCAAGCCGACCCCTTCGGCGCGCGTCGATTATGCCCCTGTGCAGTGGCAATTGGCTATGGAATTATGCCGCCGCTTCGTAAAGGAAATCGGCTTCGAGATCCCTGTTTCCATCAATGGGCCGATCAAATTGCACGACCCTGATCCCCAACTCTCGCCTCCCCTACATGACGCCTATGTGATCTACCACATAGACGAACTCACCGCCTCAGCTAATATGTTGGCGCGCGGCGGCGACAGCAACAACCAGATACTGGTCACACCACAAGAAATTCAGAACTCTCACGTTATCCGGCGTGGATTCGCACAACTGATCGAAGGGTCGATTCTGCGCAACCAGCGTAGTACTACCGCCAAAGGTGAAACATCCCGTAAATTCCCCCGCCAGCGCATCTCCCACGTTGACGATATCATGAACGCGGACAAAGCCTCCTGGGTCGATGAGCTTTGCCTGCTGACACCGCGCGCCTCTGTCATCATGCCCTCACGCCAGGCCAGAGATGACGAATTGTTCATCTCAACCCTGCCAGCGGCTACCAGCCAGGTCAAATATTTATGGTATTGGGAAGCCATGGAGCGTATGCTGGAGTTCATCATCGAAGCGCGCGTGCTGGTGCAGCTGGTGGAGCGCAATAGCGCTAATTTGATGCAAGACTTTGTCAAAATGCTGCGACAAACACGTTTTACGCTACTGAGGGGAGGCATCGACATCGACCGGGAACATCTTCTGCGTCTCTCCAACCAGGCCGCTAACCTGAGTCGACTGGCTGGTCTTGGCCAGGGACTTAGCAACCCACAGTTGTGGGGCCGGGCGGAGTTCGCCGTCGAAAAAGCGCGCTATCTCTTCGAGCAATTGGGCGTCCCATTGTTGCTGCAACACATCGAGCGCAATGTCAATCACATCAACGACTTGATCAACCACTTCGACGAGTTATACCTGGCCGCGCTCTCGGAACGCGGCAGCAAACAATCCTTCTGGATATCAGCGGGACTGGCAGGTGTTTCGCTGGCTTTTATCCTCTACACCCTGCCTTCGTTTTGGGCTGATCTACAAAGTCTTGGTTTCGATATCTTCAACACCCCACGCTGGAAATCCATCCTACATTTCACAGAGCGTATCGGCTATTATCTGGCTCCCAT
Organism: Chloroflexota bacterium; assembly: GCA_043818215.1. Taxonomy (GTDB): domain Bacteria; phylum Chloroflexota; class Anaerolineae; order Anaerolineales; family UBA11858; genus JBDRGC01. The sequence goes on from JBDRGC010000095.1 coordinate 7,263, forward strand.
CATCCTTTTCGCCTCATTATTAATCATCGGCCGTTCTTTGTGGGAGTGGGTACGGTTGCTCAGGCTACGGAAAGGGATCAAAAGATAGCGATAGGAAAAGCAGGAAGCAGGAAGCAGGCCCGCGACCAGGCGCAAAAAAGGTGCGTGGAGTAAAATCCACGCACCTTTTGCTTCTGTAGGACGATTTTGGAAAATCGTCCTACTCAGAGCCGCTCTTCCGGGCCTACGGGGAGCATGGCTAAACCGGTGATGACTTTGGGGTAAAAGTCGGTGGACTTCTGCGGCATCTTTTCTCCGTCTTGGGTGCAGACAGTCACCTGTTCCATGCGGGTTGGATTGAGCACAAAGAGGTATTGAGCTTCACCTGTGCGGACTTGAGCATAGCCCATATCCGGTTCGCGCAGGTAATGAATGCCTTCCAGACGGTCGATGCTCTCGGTAGTCAATCCCAAGATATGTTCCAACAAAAGCTTGTGCAAAATATTGACATCCAGTTGCAGCCAGGCGGAGGTGCGGTCGGGGACCAGCTTTTTCATAATGCCGTCATCTTTCAAAGCCAGGAAGTAGAACCCGTCAGCAGCAGCCAAGCCGATATGCCCTGCTTTCCCTAGAGAAGCCTGCATTTTGGCTTCCAATGCGGGGCGGTCAGCAAGCTCTTCGATAGCGAAATACTGACCCGTTTTTTCGAGTATCTCGGCGGTGTTCATTTGATTGTAGTCGAAGATCAGCCGGTGAGTGGGCAAAATGATCAGACCGGGATTGCTCATACTGACGCAGGCAACCATGAGATAGTTGAAACCAGCGTTGGCCGGGGCTGCGGGGTACAGGCCGCGCTGTTCCTGGCGGTAGTTGAGAGCTGTCTCGTAGCGGTGATGCCCATCGGCGATGATCAGGTTGCGTTTGGGTTCCATTTCGGCAACCACGTCCCGGATCACGTCGGGTTCGGTGACCACCCAAAACATCTGTCGGACATCTTTTTCGTGTAATTCGTGAATGTCGGTATCAGGGTCGCGATCGATAGCGGCATCCAGCAACGCGTCTACCTTGTTTTCTGGATCAGGATAGAGCATGAAGATATTTCCGAAGTAGGTTCGGGTGGCGCGCGTCAAATTAAGGCGGTCTACCTTTGGCCCGGCGTGGGTGCGTTCATGAGGCAGCACAATGCCCTCATCGAATTCAGCCAATTCGAAGGCGCAGATAAAGGCCTTCCGGGTGATGATCTCACCATTGGGCAGAGGAAATTGCTGGTGGTAGACATAGATGGCCGGCTTGTCTTCACGCACAAGCGCACCCTCTTCGAGCCATTTGTGCAAGAACCCACGCGCCCGGGTGTAGACATTCTCTACGGCATTATCGGTATCGAATTCTTTGCCTTTGATGATGCGGGTGACATTGTGATCGCTCAGCGCGTAGTACTCATCCTGTAGCCCGTAGCGCACCCTGTCGTAGGGTTGGCTGACGACATGGCGTAAATCTTGGAAACGTGCGGGGTTGTATCGAATTCCTTTGAAAGGTTTGATTGTTGCCATTGTTCATCCTTTGTGGATTTAGAAGGGAATAGTGGGATAACTCAGCGTTTTTTACCGCGGAGAGCGCTGAGAACGCAGAGTTTTTTGTGGTTTCTCAGCGTACTCCGCGAACTCGGCGGTAAATGTGATTCATCGATTTGCCAATGCGCCGATGACTTTTTGGGTCACCTCGGCGCCGATACGGATTTGGGCCTCTTTGGTGCTGGCGCCGATATGGGGCGAACCGATAACCTCATCCAGAGTGTAGAGTTTGTGGCCTTTGCTGGGTTCCTCGGCGTAAACGTCCAGAGCGGCGCCAGCAATTTTGCCGGAAACAATGGCATCGTAGAGGGCGTCTTCGTCGATGGTGCCGCCGCGCCCACAGTTGATAATCCGCGCGCCGGCTTTCATTTTTGCGATTGTTTCGGCATTGACAATATTATGGGTTTCTTCTGTGTGAGGGATATGCAGGCTGATATAGTCCGAGCGAGCAAAGACGTCATCCAGGGGCAAAATTTCGATGCCCTCAGCAGATTGAGCCACCGCCCGGCGGGATCCTATCACCGTCATGCCCAAAGCTGCCGCCCGGCGGGCCACCCCGCGGCCAATGCGGCCAGCGCCGATCAACCCCAACGTTTTACCGGCGAGTTCGGTGCCTTCGAAGGCTTTCTTTTCCCATTTCCCGGCTTTCATAGAGGCTGTCATTTGCGGGATACGCCGGGCCAGAGCAAAGAGATAACCCACGGTCAACTCGGCTACCGAATCAGTGGAAGCGGCTGGGGTGTTCAAAACTTTGATGCCTTTGGATTGGGCGTAAGCCACATCAATATTGTCCAAACCAACACCGCCGCGCACGATGACTTTGAGATTAGCGGCCACATCGATCAACGGCTGGCGGACTTTAGTTCGGCTGCGCACCACCATGCCATCATAGGCCGGCAGCATTTCCATCAATTCTTCCAGAGTAACATCCGGCTTGTCGGTGACTTCGATCCCGGCTGCGGCTATCGTTTCGAGTGCTTGTGGGGCAGTTGCGTCACAGATTAATACTTTCATGGTACACACATCCTTTGCTAGAAACGTGGTGCGTGAGGCAAGAGGCAAGAGGCAAGAGGCATGAGGCATGAGGCAAGAAGTGTAACCCTTGTTTTCCCACTCCGCTACGCTTCGGGGACTGCGTCACGTCTTCACGTCTTCACGCATCACATCTTCACTCTTCACGGGTCGTTGTTTTACAACCCTACAATCTCTCCGATTTGTTCGGTAAGCCACTGCAAATCGCTCAATTGCAAATCACCCATGTGGGCAATGCGGAAACAGGTTTCCTTCAGCGGGCCGTACCCATTCGAGATCATGGCGCCGCGTTCGGCCAATTCTTTATTCAGGCCGGCGACGCTGATGCCGCGGGTGTTGTGGATATTGGTCACGGTCGGAGAAAGGTAGTTTTCGTCGGCGTAAAGCCCGAAATATTGGCGCGCCCAATTTTGTATAAAGGCAGCCATTTCAGTGTGACGAGCGAATCTATTCTCGATGCCTTCAGCCAGGATGCGATCCATCTGCACATTCAAGGCGTTGACGAGGCTGACAGCAGGCGTGGCCGGGGTTTGGTTTTTGACAGCCTTGCCTTCGAGTGCCCAGAAATCGAAATAGTAGCCTTTGTTTTCGACCTCGGCTGAACGATCCATGGCGGCCTGACTGACAGAGACCACGCACAATCCCGGCGGCAGGGCAAAGGCTTTTTGCGTCCCAGCAAGCACCACGTCCAGGTTCCAGTCATCCACACGAATTTCAGCGCCGGCCATGGAACTGACTGCGTCCACCAATACCAGCACGTCAGGGTATTTTTCCTTTACCAGGGCAGCAGTGTCTTTCAGCGGGTTCAGCACTCCGGTCGATGTTTCGTTGTGGGTGATGCAGACTGCATCAAAGCCGCCCTGGGCGAGTTTGGCATCCACCATTTCCGGGGTGATGGCCTGCCCCATTACTACTTTGATGACATCGATGTCTTTCCCGTTGGCTGTGGCGATTTGCGCCCAACGCTTAGAAAACGCTCCGCAATCGGTCATCAAAGCGTTCTTGTCGACGCAATTGCGGATGGCTCCTTCCATCATACCTGTAGATGACGATGTGGAAAGATAAATACGATTTTGGGTGAAGAGCAACTTTTGCAGCTTGGACACCACTGCGCCGTGCAAGTCCGAGTAGAGTTTGTCACGGTGGCCGATCATCGGCATTGCAGTGGCTTGCAGAATCTCATCAACTACATGAGTTGGGCCGGGAATAAAAAGTTTTTTGTACATAGTTACCTCCATCAGTTGGTAAGTTGGTAAGTTGGTAAGCTGGTAAGTTGGTAAATTGGTAAGTTGGTAAGTTGGTAAGTTGGTAAGTTGGTAAATTGGTAAGTTGGTAAGTTGGTAAGTTGGTAAGTTGGTAAGTTGGTAAGTTGGTAAGTTGGTAATAACCAATCTACCAATCTACCAATCTACCGTATGGATGCCTTACAAGTGTCATTCTCCACACCCCAGACCTATATCAAACACATCCAAATCCGTGAAAGCCATGAAGTAGTCACTACCGTCGGACAGCATGATTTTGAGTTCGTGGTAGCCCTGCCCACCGGGACGATCCAGCCAGAGCGAGGCGATGCGGCCATCGGGCAGCACGCAGGGCGAGTTGTCGTTGTTGAACGCATCCGATACTCGCGTGGGGGTGCTGGAACCGACCGGCAAAAGCCAGATTTGTTCGCCTTGCCAGTCGGCTTCGAAAACGATGCTTCCGTCGGGGGCGTAGTCGGGGTGGTGCAGAGCGTTAGCAGCCGTTCCGTCGGGGCCATCGATAGGGGCGATGACGGTGCGGAAGTTGCTGCCGTCGGTGTACACTTCGCAAATGGCGGTGCCTTGTTGCCCGTCTTGCAAGTCCGGGTCACAATTGAACAAAACCTTGCTCCCATCGGCGGAGAGGGCCGGATGGGTGTGTGCATCGTAGGAGGACGCGGCGGTGAGCAGCACGGGCGCGCTCCAGCCGCCGCCCTGTCGCGTGACAGCCCACAAGTCTAGCGTATGCGGCCCATCGTTGCCCACATATACCACCAGATTTCCGCCGGAAGCCACCGCACTGAAGCCTTCGGTGTGGATCACACCGTTGGGGGTGAGCAGCGCCTCCCCGCTGGATAGGTCGCTGGGCAGCAGAACGAGGCAGGCCCAGCCCGCGCAGTCGGTGTGAAAACCACGCTCCGTGGAAAGCAGCACCCAGTCGCCATCGGGGGAGATATTGGCCCATTCGTCGCTGCCGCTGGCGAGGGAGCCAAGAGCCGCGGTCAGGTCTTGCGGCGTGTCCGGCGCGTTCACATCCAGACGATAGAGATGCGAATCGTCCCCGAGAGTGTAGTAGATATGCCCGCTGGCGAGCGGGTTGGGGCTGGTTGTTACAAGTGGCAGGTAGATAGTTTCGTCCCCGCTGCTGCCCTGGTATTCATACGCGCCGGTGTCGGGGGCGTTGCCAACGGGACGAGGATTGCTTTCCAGGTCGGCGGAAACGGCGGAGATGGTATACCCCTGGTCTACGGCTGCGCTGCCCGCAAACAGGTGAAAATTCTGCCCGGCGGCGTTCACGAAAAGCTGCGCAGGTGCGGCGATGAAAGAATGGACGTCGTACCCCAGGGCCTGCCACTCGGCCAGCGTCAAAATCGAGTCGCCGTCGTCGGTGGTGAAGCGATCTACCACGATATTGTAGTCGCTTGCCAGCCCGGTCACGCTGCTGGCGGGGATGTTGATACTGCCGCGATAGCTGTGTTCAGAGTAGAAAATATTATTGTAAATCTGGTTGTCAATACAATCCGGGGAGGCGATGATGACAGCCCAACGTCCATCGTCGGGCATGAGGATGGTATTGTGCCAGATGCGGTTATTTTGCGAGCATTCTGCGCCATTTTCCTGAAATAGGGCGATACCGCTGGCGTGATTTTGGTAGAGCAGGTTATTCAAGACAACAGAATCGCTCACGCCATCCATGTTAATGCCCGCGCCGCCACCACTGCCGTTTTCATAGATGCTATTGTTTTCCACGAGTCCGTCCGTCATCACGCCATCGCCACCGGATTCGAGGTCGCCGTTGAGGTGGATGCCGCAGTTGACGTTGCTATACACCCGGTTGCCGCGAATGATGAAGCGGTCGCTGCTGTTGTTGACGTAGATGCCATGCTCACCATTGTGGTAGCTCGCGTTGTTTTCGATGAGCACATCGTCAGTGAAGGCGGCAAAGATGCCGGTGTCGCCGCCGGTCCAGCCGTTATCATGCACCACATTGGCGCGGATGGTGATGTGATGGGAGTGTGCCGTCTCGCTGCCGCGTACGTCGATGCCCCAGTTGGGAGCGCCGGCCACTTCCAGACCTTCGATCACCCAATAGGCCACCATGCCGTCGCCTTCCCAGGTTTCTAGTTCCAGATTGCTGTCGTGCCGGTTGTTGGGGCCGGGCTGGTTGATGAGAACGCTCTCTCCCGCGCTGGCGCGCAGGGTGATGGGGGCCGCATCCGTGCCCGATAGTTCGATCCGTGCCCCGGCATAAGTCCCGGCGTGAATCAAGATCAAATCGCCGGGCTGCACACTGTCTACGGCGTGCTGGAGGGTAGCCCACGGGGCGGCCTCGCCGCCGGCGTTGGTATCGTTGCCATTGGCGGCGACGTGGTAGGTGTTGCCGTCAGGAGCCGCGGGTTCTTCTTTCGAAGCCGCGGCGGCCGTTGGCGCTTCTGCCCCGCTGGTTGCTTCTGCTGCGGTACAACTCGCGAACAGCAAAATTGCGACAAGCCCGAATATAAAAAACACTAATTTAGACATAGGTTTCTCAGGGGATTTAGCGGGCCGGCCCGCCAAATCCCTCATCCCAGCCTCCTTCCATGCGAAATCCCAGAGACCCAGTATTATGTTTGCAGTATAACAAGAAAAGGAATGGCTTGCTATTGACAATCGGCTTAAATCACAGGCCGAACTTCTCGTTTTCACTCCCGCTCGCGGTCCAGCCATAGTTCACGGTATTGGCGGTTCCAATCAATCGTGAAGCGAATAGCGGTAACCAACCCCGTGGCGGCAGCAACCAATATTAGTACTCCTCGCTGACCCAGCAACAAAAACACGGGAGCCAGAAGAATACCTGTAAACACACCAGCCCGCGCTGAGTGCTTGATCAATAACACCAAAGCGATCAGCAAGCCTAATCCAATCCAAAAATATAGGGGGGCAATAGCCAAAAGCGTACCGCCCATCGCTGCCAGACCCATCCCGCCTCGGAACTGGGCGAACACAGTCCAGCAGTGGCCCACTACGACCAGAGCAGCGGTCAAAGCCACAATCCAATCGCTGGCCTGGTAATGCAACGCCAGGTATGTGGGTAAAAAGCCTTTGCCAATATCCAACACCAGAACCAGCACTCCAGGTCCCCACCCGGCCTGACGCATAGTATTTGTTGCCCCGATATGCCCAGACCCACCGTCACGCACGTCGATACCCTTCACCAGCCGCGTCACCCACAAGGCGAAAGGAAGGGAACCTGAAATGTAGCCGAGGATTAAAAATACTATCTGCATGGTAACTACTGGCGAACTCTCGTTCGCTACTACAAACCATCAATTTCCACTCCGCTGCGCTGCGGGGACTTCGTCACGCTTTTTCCACCACCACCCACGAGATGTATCCATCCCGCTCGATACTTGTGCGGGCATTGGGATAGGGGAACAAGGCCGCAATTTTAGGCGGCGCGAGGAAATGGCTGCGCATCAAAGCCAATTTTTCGGCCACTGCCAAAATCTTCACAGCGAAGGTACGCACGTCAGGTTCTTCGATCACCAGACGGCCCCCAGGCTTGAGTATTCGCCATAGCTCACGGGCTGTCTCCGCCTGATTGCAAACATGGTGAAGAGCGTCCACCATAATTACGCGCTCGAACGTCGCATCGCTAAATGGTAGCTTTTCAGTGTGTGAGCAGGTGGTTTGCAAGCCCACTTTTGCATTAGCTTGCCGGAGCATTTCGCATGAGAGATCGGCTACCACTACTGGGGCAGCCTTATCACGCATGAATTGGGAAATTCGGCCCGTGCCGCCGCCAGCGTCAAGGAGTGCTCCTGATACTGGCAAATCGAGCAATTTCCACAGCCATTCCTGTTCAACGGGTTTGAAGATACGGTCGTAGAGTGGGGCGAGGATTCCGAAGTGATTGAGGATTGTCATGGGTTGGGAATTGGAGATTGGGGATTGGAGATTGGGGATTGGAGATTGGGGATTGGTGGGTTGGAGATTGGGGATTAGGGATTGGTAGATT
>JBDRGC010000096.1:0-2880 GCA_043818215.1 Chloroflexota bacterium
ACCGTAAAAGCAACGGCGATCCTCCAGATGGGCGGGCGGTACGCCATGGACGGGGTGACAGAATATCTTTCAGTTAGCGATCAGGCGTTGAACGATTACGAACTGTATGCTGATGAAGGGATTCTCTACCGGCGCGGCGGATGGACTCGCGGTGCGAACAATATCCGGGTCGACTATACAGCAGGGTATTCCGCCACAACTATGCCGTCGGATATCAAGCTCTCTATTATGATCGGCACGAAATATATTTACCAGCGACGGACTGAGGAAAGTTTCGGGGTGTCCAGTGTCAATATCGGCGGTCTGGCGCAGACGTATGAGGGATCACTGCCGAGCCAGGTCATGGCGATATGGGATAGTTACAAAAGGATGCGGATATGAGCGACGCTATTGATGAAGCGGGCCGTAATCCGGACGGGACGCCGAATGAGGCCCTCAAAAAAGTATGGGCGGAACGGTATCCGGCTATTGATGAAGAACCGATCAAGCCAACTACTGAGGATATGCGGCAGGCCATGTACGATAAACCTGAGTGTTGGGAAAAATAGTGAGTGAGTCAAACAAGAAAAAATTGTAAAGGCAAAGCCAGGAAGAGGGATGACGCCAGACCCGACCAGCGAAGTGATTAATTTCGGTCATTGTGATTGGTATAAAGAGGAAACATCTGACGATCAGAGCCCGCTGGCGGTACGTTCGTTTGAATCCGGGCGTGGTGTAAACATCAAGGTTTTAAATTGCAAAAATCCTGACGGATCATATTTGCGGTTTGCCACGGATTGCCCCGTTTATTTACTGAACGAGAATGGACAAACGATGGAGCGGGTATAGGGTGATGATAGGTGTTGAGAAGAATAAAAGGAGAACCCCTAATGGCTGAAGGTATTTTTAGTCTCGTAATGCTGCTTATTCTATTGGGTGGATTGATTTATGTGGCGATAGATGATCGAAGTGTTTTTGTTGGATTTGTCGCATTGGCACTGTTCTTGTATCTGGTGTTTGGGTTTGTTGAAGCAAGTGCACAAGAATATAGTTCAATCAAAACCGATACCGCGAAAGAGATTATCCGGGTGTCGCAGATGAACTACGATCCTGACATATTAAAAATGAACCCGCTTTCTATGGAAACGCACGAGCAGGTCAGGTATAAACGGGCTGTAGAAGCCGAACAGGACCGGGAGTCTCTGGTTAAGGGTTTACTTGATCTATATGAAATGCGATTGCTTGGGCGTCAATGTACTCAATGCAACTTTCATCACGGGCGGTTCTATCATCAGATGCAAGAACCAGTGAAGAAACGAGAACCAACCAATTTAGAAAAACTGAAGGAAAAGTTACGACAACGGGCAAAAGAAAATAGGCGGTTCTTTGATTCGATGTATGGGGATGGACCCTACTCCGATTTGATGCAGCTACGAGAAGGGATATGGTTTCTAAATGTTGGGGTATACGGCAATAAGTGGATTAGAATAGACCAAATGAACCTGGCTGATTGGGCGCAATGGCTGGATGATTTCGACAAACTAAAAAGGGCACAATGATCGGACCGAAAACATCCGTCACATTACAACGACGCGTGGTCACGCAGGCAGGCACCGGCGCCAAGTCTGAAACCTGGCGCGATCTGCTGACTGTGTTTGCGGTCCTGTCACCGAAGCGCGTTTCAGAAACAACGGTCTATGATAAGCAAACGGTATTTGCTGATTACGAACTCCGCATCGAGTACACAGCAATCAAACGGGAATTCCGGGCGGACCTGAACGAAAAAAACCGCTTAAAAACCAGCGCGGACACCTTCAAGATCGTGGGCGTGCGGAATTTTTACAATCGTTTTTATGTGTTGGAATTATTGAGAGATCCGGCGGCATGACACCATCAGAATACAGGGCGATGCGGAAACGGCAGGAACGTATTGATGCGAGTATCGTGATCGGGGTTATGGTGCTGATCTTTATCGCGTGTATCATCGGAGCGTTTCTCTAATGGCGGCCGCGTATAAATGGCATAAAAAGGTCGGCGAGGATTTCAAGACGAAAGCCAAGAAGGCTTTGGTAGCCGGCGGGTTATTGATTGAGCGGGAGGCCAAACAGTCGATGAAGCCGGGGCATGGCCGGATATACAAAAAGGGAAAGCACGGCACGATCTCGCATCAAGCCAGTACACCAGGCAGTCCGCCGGCGGTAGATACCGGGCGCTTGCGGGGATCTGTGAGTACGAATTGGGGCGGCAGTGGCAGGGGCAATGGAAGCGTCGATAGTCAAGCCAGTCCGCAGGACGGAATCGGTCAGCCGGCGAAGGAACAATCCAGATTCGTTGTCGTGGTAGGCACGAATGTAGAGTATGGCAAGTTCCTGGAATTGGGCACGCGGCACATCCGAGCCCGTCCATGGTTGCGTCCGGCACTGGAAAAAATGAAAAGTCACATCATGCGGGAGTTCAGTAGATAATGCTCTCAGCGCTATTCACGGGTATACAATCGAAGTTCTCAGGCGACTCGGATTTATCGAGCGCCTTGACGGGTGGCCTGTACCTGGTGGAGGCGCCGGCAGATTACGATACCTATCCCTATGGCACGTATTTTATTGTCTCGGCGGTCCCGCAGGAAACATTTTCATCGACCATCGAGCAGGTGATGATTCAGTTTAACATTTTCCATAACTCTGCGACCGATACGACGGTGAACGATGTCTATGATAAACTCACGGCCCTGTATGATAATTGCACATTGACGGTGAGCGGCTATAATTTTATATCAATGTTGCGGCAGAATACGTACCACCTGCGGGAGGATGACATCTGGCAGGTAAGTGTTGAGTATATGATACGGATGGTCTTATAACTACAGAACGAGGATACAATCATGGCAGAAGTACACGGCAAGAA
>JBDRGC010000097.1:0-5482 GCA_043818215.1 Chloroflexota bacterium
CCTGCCCCCCTGCTCCCCTGCCCCCCTGCTCTCCTGCCCCCCGGCCCCCATTCGCACATTTTGACAAATCCCCATCCCCGTGCTAAAATGCTTCCCGCTAAAGCACGTTGCCACCTGGCCGGATTTCGGCCAAATCGTTGATTACTCACATAATTATCTATCTGAAGATATTTGGAAGTGATTGCAAGCCCCGGTTGGTGAATGCCTGCCGGGACTTTTTGTAGTTTGCCACAGTATGTAATTTGCGCTTGAACTGAATTCGAATAGTAAAGGGAGTGTTCAGCCCCTGCTGAACGATTGCTCCCATAAAATATAGACAAAAGGAAGGTAAATTTATGAACAAGAAACTTCGTATTCTCCCCCTGGGAGGCCTGGGGGAAGTTGGGAAAAACATGATGGTTTACGAGTACGACGAGAATATCATCGTCGTCGATACTGGCATCATGTTTCCCGACAACGACATGTTGGGGATCGACTATATCATCCCTGATTTCGATTATCTATTGGAAAGGCGCGACAAGGTGCGCGGCATCATTATCACCCACGGTCACGAAGACCATACGGGCGGCATCTGCCACGTCTTGAAGGAGATCGACGCGCCTGTCTACGCTACTCCACTGACGCGCGGCCTCTTGGAGGTCAAACTCTCACGCGAGGGGATGCTGGGCGATGCCGATTTGCATACTGTCCATGCCGGAGACACTCTCGATATCGGCCCTTTCAAGGTGGAACTCTTCCACGTGTGTCACTCTGTTCCCGATGGAGTAGGGCTGGGAATCACCACCCCCGCGGGTCTGGTGGTGCATACTGGCGATTACAAATTCGACCCCACTCCGGTAGACGGTTGGCCCACCGACTTTGCCAAGCTGGCTGAATTTTCCGGTCGGGGAGTTTTGGCTCTGTTGTCCGATTCCACCAATGCCGACAAACCTGGCTGGACCCCCTCCGAGCAGGTCATCGACCCGGCCTTCGACAAGGTGTTTAGAGATGCTCCCGCGCGGATCCTGGTGGCCTCATTTGCCTCGCTTATTTCACGCATGCAGCAAGTTGCCGATGCAGCCGAACGGCACGGGCGTAAGTTGGCTTTTGTGGGCTACAGCATGACCGAAAACTCGAAAATGGCCCGCAAATTGGGCTACCTGGAGATACCTGAAGAGACGCTGGTCCCGCTAGAGCAGGCTTTAAAAATGAAAGATAGCGAGGTTGTGTTGATGTGTACAGGTTCCCAAGGGGAGCCATCATCCATTATGGGGCGGCTATCCTCGGGCACCAACCGGCGTTTCAGCTTAAAAGAAGGGGACACTGTCGTGCTCTCATCCCACCCTATCCCCGGAAACGAAGAGCTTATCTACCGGACGATCAACCGCCTCTTCCGCCGCGGGGCTAATGTTCTCTACGAGCCTTTGATGTCAGTTCACGTGTCGGGACATGCCAGCCAGGATGAAATGACACTTATGATCCACATGGTCAAGCCCAAATATTTCATTCCCACCCACGGAGAACTGCGCCACCTGCGGCAACATGCCTTTATTGCCGAGGAAGCTGGTATTCCGGCAGAAAATATAGAGGTGATCGAGAACGGCCAGATTGTGGAATTCGTGGATGGAGAAATGCGCCTGGGCGAGCGCATACCCGGAGGCTATGTTTTTGTGGACGGATCAAGCGTGGGCGATATCGGCCCCAGCGTGGTGCGCGAGCGGGAGGAGTTGGCCCGTGACGGTTTCGTGCTCGTCAATCTGACTCTAGATAAAAATGGCCGCCTGCGCGAAGACCCCGAAATAATCACTCGCGGCTTCATCTACAAACACGATACGCCAGAGCTTTTAGAGAAAATCACCATCCGCATTGCTAAGACCATCGAACGCGCTCAAGGCAATATCCACGATGATGTCCTTCAAACTTTGCGTTCGTTTCTCTATAACGAAACCAAACGCCGCCCACAGATTTTCGTAACCCTGAGTTGGGTGTAGCGGGGGGGCGGGGGAGCAGGGGGGCGGGGGAGCAGGGGAGCGGGGGACGCGGGGGAGCGGGGGAGCAGGGGTGCAGGGGTACAGGGCACGTGGAGCATGAAGCGTGAAGAGTGGTTTTCTCACGTTTCACGCTCCACGTTTCACGCCATTCGCCACCCGCCATTCGCCATTCGCACCCGCGTTCTATCGAAGCAGCTTATGAAGCGGTTGGTCGAGTCGCTGGCGGGGTGGATTACGTCACTATTAGTCCCCTAATCGCTGTTATTTGTACGCGAAACCATCCGCACAATTATTTGTGGCACATGGCAAAAGTGTTTGTCAGCGGTCAGCAATTCCGAACTGTGCTCCATGGAAGAGGCGGCAATCCATAAATCGTTGGTAGGGATTGGGCGGCCTTTTTGGCGCAGATATGCATAAATCAGCGCATACCGTTCAGCAGTATCGGCAGTTACGGGCATTAGCTGAACGCGAGGATTTCGAAGAAAAGCCGTCAATTCCTGTCGATTTTGTTCTCGCCGGCTGCCTACTTCAAAACCGGCCAACAGTTCTCCAAAAACGACCAGGGGAATTAGAATCTTGGGGGCGTTGCGGATCGCTTCCAGGGTAGTGGAATCCCCCAACTTGAACGCGGTGTAAGCTGAAGTGTCGAGCATCAGAGGAGTCATGCCCACAACGCCTGATCCATCTGTCTCTGCTCGTCCAGAAAGCGAGTAAACTCGCCGGCTTGTTCCGGGGTCCAGGTTCCGGCCAGATGATCCAGATCGTGATATTTCTGGGGAAGCAATTGATTTGTGCCCAGCCCCATGGCCTCGGCCAATACCTTCGTTACGTAACGATTGACGCTCATCCTGCTCTGCCGGGCCTCACGTTTCAAGGCGGCGTGCAGGTTCTCGTCCACGCCGCGAACTGTTAATTGTTTCATTTGACACCTCCATTATGAATGCTGTTGGTGACATTATATTGCATTCATTAATAGAAGGCAAGCCAGAAGTGAGGGTATGTCAGAGGCGAGGGGGAACGAATGGCGAATGGCGGGTGGCGATGAGTGACGTAGTCCCCGGAACGTAGCGGAGCAGGAAACGTGATTTCGATTATAATAACCTTGCCAGCGGACAAAACCCGGCTCCATATTGTTCGGTTACGACTGGCGTAATCCTATACTGGCACCCATTTACCATCGCGCGAGGTACCCTATGTTGCAAACCGAAGTTATCACTATCCAGGTTGCTCCTGAAGCGGCCCAAGTTTATAAAGCAGCCCCAGCGACCGAGCGTAAAAAACTGGAGTTATTGCTCAGTACCCAATTGCTTGGAGCCGCTCAGCCGCGCGGTTCGTTAGAAGATGTCATGCGCGAGATCAGCCAGAAAGCCCAGGCACGGGGGTTGACACCGGAAATCTTGCAGGAAATTCTAGCTGAGGACGAGTAATGCGTCTCGTCTTCGATACCAATGTCATCGTCAGCGCGCTGCTGTTCGAAGAATCCACGCCCGGCAAGGCTTTTTTCGGCGCCTTACGCAAGGGGGTAGTTTTGACTTCTGACGATACTTACCTGGAACTCAGCGAAGTGATACGCCGCAAAAAGTTTGACCGCTACATCTCGCGTATTGAACGGGAGCGATTTTTACTCGTTTTCCTTCGAACGGCGGCATTGGTAGAAGTTACCGAAATCATTAGCGCCTGCCGCGACCCAAAGGACGACAAATTCCTGGAATTGGCCGTCAATGGTCAGGCCGATATCGTTATCAGCGGGGACGATGATCTATTATTGCTCAATCCATTCCGGGGAATTGTCATCATTACACCCGGGGAGTTTCTCACGCGGCGTTAACTCTTCAGGGCTTTTGTAATCTCACCCATTTAGAATGGAGTGTTCTATGGAGTTTAGATATACTCTTACTCTGGAACAACTAAATAACGTATCACTGACTGAGTTTTTGCGCCTGGTACTCGAACAGAACCGGCGGCTCGAAGTACGCATGCCTGACGGAGATGTACTCATCGTCCAGCCCGAGGCTGGATTAATCCCATTGCCTGAGCTGGAAGGGTACGTGCCTGATGGCTGGAAGGATGCAATCTATGCCCAATGAACAAGGCGTGGTATCCGTATCGTCGGGTCTCCATCTGTCCTAAAACCCTGATATTTGTACGCGAGACCACTTGTACTCAACGAGACCACTGAGTGTAATTTGCCCTCAATGGTCTCGTTTTGTTCATATTGTAAAACGTGGTGAGTGGAGCGTGAAGAGTGGTTTTCTCACGTTTCACGCCATCCGCCATTCGCCATTCGCCAGTCGTCTTCGTCGATGGGGCGCGGTGGGTGATGGGGCGGTTGGTCGAGTCGCTGCCGGGATGGGAGGGCAGACTATAGCGCAAAGCCGCCCAGGGCAAAGTGAAACGTGATGTCTCAAACGTCGAATTTCTGGAGTCATCGAGCCTCTCGGAAGGCTCGTTCCAACAAATCGGTTACGCTCAACTCGGCAGCCCATTTGCGCAGGTAATCTAGATCCAATCTCTCGCCCTGGATTTTGAGCACGTTAAGAACATCTCCCCACTGGCGGTCAGACACTTCGCCGCCCATGCGGTACCATTCCAGTTTTGCCAGTACGTTGTCTTCTGGGGTGGCGAAGTAAGTAGCCCGTTCTGGATCTTCCGACAGCACGTATTTCCTGCGCCGTTCGAATTGCGCCTGATCAAAGGGGCGTGATTTGCGTATAAAGACATCCACCTTGAACATTGTCTCCTGGTGAATGACGTTGAAACTGTGTTGGTGAATAATCGCGTCGCGGATCATCTCCACGTCGGCGTAGAAATCATCTCCCAATATCTGTACCAGTGTGTCGGCATGTTCGATACGCATATCCGCGACCAAATCCACGTCCATTGTAGCCCTGGCAACGCCGTGGATAGCCGTAGCCAGCGATCCACCGATGAAGTAAGGGATGCCCAATTTTTCAAGCGCGGTTACCATCAGCAGAGTTACAGCAATTGGCTCAGTGAGCATCGGAGACCTCCGGGAATGACATAGCCCCGTACACTTTTTCGGCAAGCTCGGGGCCGAGTATAAGATCAGCCAGACGGCGACGGAGTTCGACGTTGCTGGCATTGGGGTAACGATGCCGCAACCCTGCCAGTGCAAGTTGTTTCATTGTTTGGTACATCTGTCCCAGCATATCAGCTTTTTTCCAGGCCGGGGCAGTTCGCATCCAATCGATCTGAATGCGTCCGATTTCCGGGTGGGTATCAGAAATTGTTAGCATTGTTACTCCTCTGCCCTGATTTTACCCTAACTTTCTGGATGAGCAACGCTCAACGAGTAAAGGGTGCCTCAGCACTCAATCAGCGCTGGCATTTCCTTAACTTAATGACATTGACTCGCCATCCGCCATCCGCCACCCGCCACTCGCTACCCGCCACCCGCCACCCGCCACTCGCCACTTGCCACTTGCTTCACACATCCCGCCGCACCCCTGCACCATCCACCACCCACAACTCGGTAGCGAAGCGCTGGATGA
>JBDRGC010000098.1:0-5088 GCA_043818215.1 Chloroflexota bacterium
GGTTCAAGTATCCCTACGACCCGACCGACGGGCGGGAGAATCTGGAGGCCGGCTACGACGTGCGGCAGGTGTTGCGCGGCGGGTCGTTCCTCAACTATAAGAGCCGCGCGCGCTGCGCCTATCGCGGCTGGGACTACCCGCGCGTCGCCCGCGCGCTGCTCGGCTTTCGGGTGTGCGTCTCCCCCACCTCTCCCGCCTATGCGCTCTGACACTCGGTGCTCTGGTGGACTCTTAATTTACGCGCGCAAACCGCAATGATGGTGGGATAAAACGGATTCTCAATTTACGCTGGAGGACGATTATGGGCAGAAAACTTGCGTCGTTCGATCTTGAGATAGCAACCGAAATTCCAGATGGCGTGGATGATTGGCGCTCTCTCCGACCCAAAATAAGCTGTGCAGCTATCGCATTGAGCAACGGATGCGAGCCACTATTTTTCCAGGGCATGCCATACATGAGACGAGGGGCCTGCCGTGACCTGGTAAGATATTTGCAGGATTTGGTGGGTGAGGGATACCAAATCCTAACCTGGAATGGTTGCAGTTTCGATTTTGGTGTACTGGCTCAAGAATCTGAAATGTACGAGGAGTGTGCTTTACTCGCTCTCGATCACGTTGATCTGATGCTGCGAGTCACATTTGAGAAGGGTTGGTATCTGAGCTTGCAAAAGGCGCTGTGTGGGGCCGGCCTGGCCGGGAAATTGAAAGAGGTTCGGCTCGGCGATGGCACTGTCGTAAAAGACATGGATGGAGCGCAGGCTCCAACACTGTGGGCTGCTGGAGAGTGCAATGCTGTGCTCGCATATTTGAGAGAAGACGTTGTACAACTTCTCGGCCTCGCTAAATGGGTGCTCGCCAATGGATGCATCCGCTGGACGAGCAACCGTGGGAGTCCAATGAGCGTACAGATAGACAATCTCGTCTCTGTCCGTGAGTGCCTGGCTATTCAGGAACCGGACACTACGTGGATGACGGACCCTCCAACGAGAGCGCAATTCTTCAGGTGGATGCCCAATCCACCGATCTGATTTGTATGCATCCCATGATCGCCTACCGGCGATCATGGGATGCATCGTTTTGCGGCGAGCGTTCACCGGTCGCCTGCTGGTCGACCCTTGAACGACCGGCGGTCGCTCAAGGGCGGTTGGTGAGCGATCATGATCGCTCAGTGATCGCTCAGTGATCGTGCGTGATCGTTCGAGGACGGCCGGCGAGCGTGCAGTAGGCGATAGCTGAGCGTTTACGGATCGCCCGACAGCCGACGGTGAGCGGCGACCGACGACCTTGACCGTCCGGCAATCGCTCACAGGGCGAGAAGACAGTCGCTCCAGTCGCTCACGGCCTGGACACGCAAAATTTAAATTTTAGCCACTCTGTTGTGACCATTGGGGGAAAACCAGACAGTTTTTCCAAATTTTTCGGCAATCTCCACATGGGCAAAAACGGCGTCCCCACCCCGACCAATAAAGTGGCCGGATGTGGGGCGATAGTGGCAACAACGGTGCGTTTTACGGTCGGAAGTGGAGCGTGTTTGAATTGACCAAATCCGCACACATTTACAGCCGGTTCTGCACAGAAACGAACACAGGGCGTGTTTTGTTAATCGTGAAAGTCGGCGGTTTGATGACGAGATGTGCTACAAAGAATTGATTGAATATCTGGAAAAAGAGCTTCGTGCCGGGCGTAGAGATTTCGACGCTTTGTATCCCATCACTCTATCGTGGCCGGAGGGCGTCCCGGAATCTGTAACGGTCGTTGTTCTGCCTTTGCCCCCAGACGTAGATGTAGAGGATACAGGCAATGGCAGTAATGTGGACGGTGGGCCAACCATCGACGTCGATGGAGAGCGTCTGTACGACATCCCCTACCCCAAAGATGGCGGCGGGCGAGTCATGGTGACCTATGCCACGAGGGATGACCTGATCCGCGCCATGATCGCCACGGCGCAGATAAGGCAGCATCTCGACGAGTTCCTTCCTTCGCGCGAGCGAACCGATACCGACACCGACGACGCTGATGTCGCGCTCCAAGATTTGCTTGCACTACTTGCACTGCATTGAAATCACTCTCGTGTTTTCGTGGCAAACGACGCTCTGCGTGTAATATCGATGCAGTGCAATGCGATTCAGTGCAAACCCTAACCCTGATTTATTCCTCTTTTGTATCATTGACATTTCCCCCCATGACATCTTGCCAGTGTGTTGGTAATCCGCGAACCTTAAATTTTTCAAAAGATTCGCCTGACCCCTTGACGAGTACCGCAACTTGTGATATAATGTATGTGCAGAGTTGGACGCATTTGGAGCCAACGAGCACATTGACAAACTGGCAGCGAAACAAACCGCAACCCGGTATGGGAACCCCGAGAGGGGTGAGGCGACAAACTTCCAGGCCAAGGCCGGGGGAACCGCGAGAGCGGGAGGCGAGGATCGAAGCCACAAGACCCTAGAGGGGAAAGGCGATTGACACAGCCTGAACCTCATGCGCCAGCGATGGCGCAGCCGACCAAAGGGAACCCGGAGAAGAACCCACCCAGCGATGCCAATAAGCCTGGGAGGAGCGAAGGAAGGCGAGGCCTGAACGCAGTCCAGAACGAGGGGTTGCGGGAAGGTTCGCGGAGCGAAAACGGGGACGGGGAAAGCGGGGATGGAATGGGGCCTCACGAGAGGGCGACTCTCCAGAAGGCCCGCAACCACCTACGAAATGCTGCGGATAACCCACTCCGAAAGTAGCGATGACCATAAGAGTCCGAAGAGAGAGAAAGAATAGGCGAACGGCGGTCGAGATAGGGTGCAGGAAGGGACACAGAGTTGGGTGCCCCTGCCTGCCTGACCATGTGATGACTGACCACTTCCCCACCCTGACCAGTAGGAGAGACCGGTCAATCCGAAGAGTCTCGCTGGGGCGGCAACATGACGGAGCCAAAATACCATGGCGGGCAGGCAGGAGTACCCAAACAAAAAGCTCAACCGGGCCGAAAGTTGGAGTAGGCCAGTAGCCCGCCAGTGGCGGGGAGAGGAATTTTCAAAATGTTTGAAATGGAGTGGAGAAACGGGCGGTTGCAGCAGAAGCGTGACCATACCGGATTTTTGCTGCGGCTATTATTTGGAGCAGCGTTAGGCCAAAGGCCAGATGATTTTGCCGACCAAGAAATGGCTATTATGAAACGGCGGCACAATCTGCCTAACAACGGCGTCAACCCGACCCCAACAGTTCCGCAGGCCGGGGAGGGCTGGCATATAGCCCGCAAGAGTGCGGGGAAGGAGATTGAAATGAAAACAGACATAAAGGGTTGTAGCACAACCGCCAAGGGGGTGGAGCAATGGGAAGAATACACATCCGCTATTTCAGGGCGTGAAATGGTGCAATATGATTACCGCACTCTCGAAGGTAGATGTTTCTCATGCGTGGCTCCCTCGGTTGAAGTGGCGCGAACGCGCCGCGATGCGTGGCTCCGAAGAGAGGGGAGCGCACGAGGCTCCAAAAATCAGCAGGCCGGTGGAGGGCCTGCAAACAAGGAGAGGAGATTGAGAAATGCTGTCACGGATACAATTGAGAGAAATCCTGGCGCAAATTTTGCGGGAAAATCCCGCAAGCGCTGCGGGAGATTCGGTTGTGATGCGAAATGGCAAGGGGCAATATATCCTGATGCCCCCCAGTTGCACACCCGATGAGGGGTGGGAGTGCTTTTACGGAAGCCTCAACCTGCTAATCAATGATGCCGGTGGTGAAGATTTGTGCATGTGAGTAAGTGAGAATGCAGGGCTTCGCGCCCTGCCCTCTGGCCTCCGGGCCGGAGGGGAGCGCGTGAGGCTCCAATAAAATCATCGGGCCAATGGCCCGTATGAAAGGAGGTACTATGTTGCTATCAATCAACGGGCTTATCGCGGAGCTTGCCAAAGAGTTTCCAAAAAAGACGCCGTCTCGGCAATCTATCAACTTGGCTATCACGCGCGGCGAAATTGGCGGAGCAAAGAAGAATGAATTTGGCTTCTGGCAAGTTCCACTTGAAGCAGCCCGCGCGTGGAACGAGCGCCGCCCCGGACACGGCGGGCGGCCAAGAAAAAAAGTCGCCACATATTGAAGATTTTGACCTATTTGAATTAGAAAGAGAGGAATAAGATGCAACTGACTAAAGCTCAAAAGGCTTTCCTGGAAAGTCTAAAGGAACATGACGAGGCAGGAAAATGGCTTTGGGTAGAGTGTTTTCCTACGGAGCGGCGCACGGCTTCAAGTCTTGTAAGGCGTGGACTTGTCGAGATAATGGAAGATGCGCCATCTGACGACGGTTGGTTTGAGGCAAGGTTGGTGAATAATCCGCCTGACTTGAACACACCTGACAACATGCTAGACTTGGCGCGTCGTCTGGCGCTTGCGCTGGCCGATGAGGTGGCATTTACTGGTGAGGCAAATGCCGCAGAGCGGTCTCTGCAAGTTTTGGCAGAGGCCCGCGATGCGCTCGGCCTCGAAAAGGAATTCGACGAGATTGACTCTCTGCGAGGTGAGAAATGAGCAAGTATATCCTTTACGTCTATTGTCGCAGAAACGGTGTAAGCCGAGATGCTGGCCGCCATGGTTCTTGTGAGGCAGATACGGATGGTGAAGCAATCGCCAAGTTGCGCAAGTCTGCGGCGTGGCTTACTCAGTTCTATGACGAGGTGTATTGTACCGTAAAGTGCGGTGAGAGAGAAGTAACAAAGTTCACGGCATGACAAATGACACGGTTATCAAAGGCGGGGAGCATAATCGCTCCCCGCTTCTTTTTGCGTTCTATTTTGGTTGGTATAATTGATGCTATAGGGTATAAACAAATAAGGCGAAACCCCCTACCAAAACTGGTGGGGGGTTTACGCATTTTTTACATTCTCTCATTCTCTATTTTGTAAAAAATCTACTTTAACAATTCGCCAACTATGCCCCTATTATACCACAAGTCGGCAGATTTATCAAGCGTCTTCTGCCTCAATTTCTAGCAGGCTCCCGATATATTCCCTAATAACTAAGCCCGCGCGGGTTTGCGGTTGGCCTCCTATTTTTGTGGCCGTGTTACCCCGCTGGCCTCGTTAAGAGCCTCGCTCAGCGTGTCGGC
>JBDRGC010000099.1:0-8999 GCA_043818215.1 Chloroflexota bacterium
CGCCAGATCATGCTCAAGACCATCGAGTTCTTCGAGCAGAGGGGGAAGCAGGAACTCAAAGCCGATGACCACACCAGAGCCTGGTACGCTGATTTTCTCGAATTCGTAAAAGACGAAAAAATCTTCGCCACCCTGCTCACCCCTCCACAGTACGGGAGCGGCGACACCCGCTGGGACACGTGGCGCAACTGCGAGTTCAACGAGATTCTCGCCTTCTATGGATTATGCTACTGGTACACCTGGCAGGTTTCCATCCTCGGCCTCGGCCCTGTATGGATGAGTCACAACGAGGGTCTCAAGCACAAAGCAGCCCGGCTTCTCGAGGATGGAGCCATCTTCGCTTTCGGACTATCGGAGCGGGAACACGGTGCGGATGTTTACTCCACTGAGATGTCACTCACGCCCCAGCCCGACGGCGGTTACACGGCCAACGGCGAAAAATACTATATCGGCAACGCCAACCAGGCGCCGATGGTGTCCACCTTCGGCAAGATGGCTGATACCGGCGACTACGTGTTCTTCACCGCTGATTACCGCCACCAGAATTACGACCTGATCAAAAACATCACCGACAGTCAAAACTACGTCGCCCAATATGCCCTGCACGATTATCCCGTCACCGAGGCTGAAATTCTCTCGCAGGGCCAGGATGCCTGGGACGCGGCCCTCAACACCGTCAATGTGGGCAAGTACAACCTGGGGTGGGCTTCCATCGGCATCTGCACCCACGCCTTTTACGAGGCCATCAATCACGCCGCCAACCGGCGACTCTACGATATGTACGTGACGGATTTCCCCCACGTTAGGCGGATGTTCACCGATGCTTACACCCGGCTGGTAGCCATGAAGCTCTTCGCGCTGCGAGCCGCCGATTATATGCGCTCGGCTTCGCGGGACGACCGGCGTTATCTGCTCTACAACCCGATAGTCAAAATGAAGGTGACCACCCAGGGTGAGGAGGTCATCAACCTGCTTTGGGACGTGATTGCCGCCAAGGGATTCGAGAAAGACACCTGCTTTGCGATGGCGGCGCGCGACATTCGTGCTCTGCCCAAACTGGAGGGCACCGTCCACGTCAACATCGCCCTGATCGTCAAGTTCATGCCCAATTATTTCTTCAACCCGGCAGAATATCCTGATATGCCCAAACGAGATGATCCTGCCCACGATGATTTCCTATTTCATCAGGGGCCGGCCCGCGGCCTGGGGAAGATACAGTTCCATGATTATAATATTGCCTTCGACAAATTCGATTTGCCAAACGTGCGCATCTTCGCGGAGCAGGTCGCCGTGTTCAAGGAATCTCTGGCGGTGGCAGCCCCTGACGAAGGGCAGCGGCAGGATGTCGATTTTCTGCTGGCGCTGGGAGAGCTATTCGCCCTGGTGGTCTACGGGCAGCTTATCCTCGAAAACGTCGAAATATACGGCCTTGAAGATGATCTGGTCGCACAAATCTTCGATTTCATGGTGCGGGATTTCTCCAAGTTCGCCTTGCAACTCCACAACAAACCCAGCAGCACCTCCCAGCAAATGGATCACTGCAAACGGATGATCCGCAAACCCGAAGTAGACGATGCCCGCTACCTGCGGGTATGGAATAAGCACGTGTATGCCTTGAATGGCGCGTATGAGATGAATCCCTAAGCCAAACCGCAAGGGTGACTACTTTGACATTAGACTTGTTGCTGAATAAGCCAGGAACACGGTTGCTCAGAGCAACCGTGTTCCTTTTATTTGATGAGTCCACTGAAAAAAGGATATCTCACCGCGGAGCACGCGGAGATCGCTGAGATTTTTGAAAATCAGTTCAAGATTTCGGAACTTTGCTCAGATTCTGGCATGTATTCTTAAACCTGGTTTTAGGATTTTCTCTGCGTTCTCTGCGTTCTCCGCGGTAAGAGAGTTTTTCAGTGCAGTCTTTGATAGTATCAAAATTAAATTTGACCAGGTCAAAAATCTTTTTGACCTGGTCAAATTTGGGGCGCGGGGAGTGAATTGATATACTTGCGCTGCCCGAAAAAATGGGTTAGAGTTGAGTATCTCTGGTTAGGATCGGATTTTTATCCACTGGTGGCTGCATCATCAACAAATTATCTCTGCTCTCGCAAAGCGGTGGTAAAATCAGTTCACCGGGGATGCAGTGTCAGCGTCGCGGTCGGCGGGCTGGGATTCCCAGCATCTCAGTCTCCGTGTCGGGATCTTACGCCCATACCTCAGCAGGCATTCCCCGCATCTCGGTTATTTTAACTGCCAACCGCTGACAGTACTACCTGGAAATCGATCGACTGAATTCAACCATGCACATCATCTATATTGACGATTCTGGTGATGAAAATATCCATATATTTTCGGCACTTTCCGTCTCCGTAGCAGAGTGGCACGAAGCATTCGCTCAAGTAAAGAAATTCCGTCGAGAACTCAAGCAAACTTACGGAATCTATTTAGACAAAGAATTGCACGCCTGGAAATTCATATCTGGCCGCGGGCGCGTATCAGACAGAATACTCACTAAAAGCCAGCGATGTCTGATCTTTCGGAATACGCTAAATATGACCACTCGACTCCCAGGAGTTCGCATTTTTAATGCAGTTTTCCCTAAAGGAGATGATGAACGGGCATTCGAATGGTTGCTGAATCGCATTAATCGATCTATGCAGATATGGGGAAGTTACACAATTCTGGTCTGTGATGAAGGCAAAGAAATCCACTATACTCGCCTGGTTCGCAGAATGTACGTCCACAATCCAATTTTGAGCCAGTATGGAAAATGGAAGAGCACAGGACAATCCCGGAAGAATATACCTCTGACCCGTATCGTTGAAGATCCGTTTTTCAAAGATTCAAAGCAATCCTACTTTGTTCAATTGGTAGACTTTGCCGCCTATGCATTGTTGCGGCAGGAAAGCCCCCTACCTTCGAAAACCAAATATGGATTGCACGAAGCATTTGATGAACTTGCCCCCATTCTAGTTCATGAAGCCACCCACCAAGATTCGCGTGGCATTATCCGACCATACAAAAAGAAATCCCCTCCAAAAGGAGGGGAATAGCAGGACATCCATCCATCACTATAGACGGGTTCAGACCTGCATATATAGTATAGCAAAATATCACTTAAATTGCAACAATGACTTTGGAGAGCAAAATGAAATCACTGATCCAAAAATTGATCCAAACCCCCGGTCCATCGGGGTACGAAAAACAAATCCGCGCGGTTGTGCATGACGAAGTCGAGGCTTACGCCGATGAAATCCGCGTCGACGCCCTGGGCAACCTGATCGTCCGCAAAGGAACAAAAACCGCACAAGGCCAGCGTATCATGCTGGCGGCCCATATTGACGAAATTGGCGTCATCGCCACCCACGTTGACGAGAACGGCTTCGTACGCTTCACCAATATCGGCGGTGTACGCCCCCACTATTGTCTCGGCGGACGCGTGCGCTTCTTGAACGGCGTCATCGGCGTGATCGGTACCGAAAAGATCAGCGACCCTAAAAAAATGCCCCCACTCGACAAAATGTTCATCGACGTTGGGGCCGCAAGCCGAAAAGACTGCCCCGTCCGTATTGGTGACGTGGCCGTCTTCGAGCGTCCCTTCACCGATCTTGGGAACCGCCTGGTTTCCAAAGCCATGGACAACCGCATCAGCGCTGCCGTACTGATCGAAACGCTGCGCCAACTCGAAGATACACCCCACGAAATTTACTTCGTCTTCACCGCGCAGGAAGAAGTCGGCGTGCGCGGTGCCACCACTGCGGCCTACAGCATCGACCCCGACCTCGGGTTGGCCGTAGACGTCACCAGCACTGGCGATACTCCCAAAGGTGTCACAATGGATGTGGCCCTGGGCAAAGGCCCGGCTATCAAAGTCAAAGATGCCGGCGTGCTGGCTGACCCCCGCATCATTGACTGGATGGTGAAGACCGCCGAAAAAGCTAAAATCCCGTACCAGCTCGAAATACTCGAGCACGGCGGCACCGATGCCCGCGCTATCCAGCTCACCCGCGCCGGCGTGCCGGCAGGCTGTCTCTCCATCCCCTGCCGTTATGTCCACAGCCCATCCGAAATGGTGGACTATAGCGATGTACAAAACGCGGTGCGATTATTGGTGGCGTTACTTAGCAATCCGGTGACGCTGGAGCATTAGATTCTAACTCAGCGTGTCATTGCGAACCGACGCTTTCCCTCCCGAAGGACATTGGGACGATGTGACACCAGCCGCCATACTATCCTGGCACAGGGCATCGTCCCAATGGCCTTCACCCTGCGGGTACTTCGCGGGAGGACAGGTGTCGGTGAAGCAATCTCCTTCGCTCCAAGGATGAGATTGCTTCGTGCCTACTAAAAAACTTAATGCCATGTCATCGCGAGCGTCTTTTTGCGAAACGATCTCATATTTGGCAAGTAGGAGATTGCTTCAGCGGTAAAGCTGCTTCGCAATGACATCCGAGAGATATGGTACGCTGGCATGTGTGCATGTGGCAGGTTTGCAGGCAATATAAAAAATGACGCGCTCATTTCTTCTTTTTCTTTTGATTGTTTTTCTGGTGGGATGTACAACCGCGCCTCCGGTGGATATAACGCTGACCCCCGAGGCGAGTGCGGCCCCTACGGTGGCTGCCCTTCCCACAGAAGAAGCTGACCAGCCCCAAAGTGGGCCGGTGACCCTGAGAATTTGGATTCCCCCCGAATTCGATCCTGCTAACGGCTCCCCGGAGGGGATTCTGCTACAGGCCCGCCTGGACGAGTTCGCTGAGCGGCGGTCAGGCGTGCGCATCGAGACGCGCGTCAAAGCTGTCGAGGGGCCGGGCGGCATCGTGGACACTCTCGGCACCGCCGGGGCCGCGGCTCCGTTGGCACTCCCCGACTTAGTGGCCCTGCCTCGTCACACCCTGGAAAACGCGGCCATCAAAGGCCTGCTGCGTCCCTTCGACGGGTTGACTGACACGCTGGACGACCCCGATTGGTACGATTTCGCCCGGCAGCTCTCCCATCTGCAAAATAGCATCTTCGGCATACCCTTTGCTGGAGACGTATTGATCATGGTTTGGCGTCCATCCATAATCGGCAGCCCGCCCCCAAATTGGGAGGCCGCATTGGAGATCGCCGAGCCGCTTGCTTTCCCCGCCGCCGACCTCGACAACCTGGTCACACTGGCCTGGTACCAATCTGCTGGGGGCGCTATTTTGGATGAGGAAGGCCGTCCAACCCTCGATACGATCCAATTGACCGAGGTGCTTACCTTCTATCATCAGGCAGAACTTAGCTCACTGATGCCTTTCTGGTTGACTCAATACGCAACCGACGATCAGGCCTGGGCAGCCTACGAAGAAAGCCAGGCCCAAATGGTGATCACCTGGGCCTCCCGCTACCTGCAAGACACTCCCGCAGATGCTGCCGGAGCGCCTATCCCCACACAGGATGGCATCCCCTTCACAGTTGCCACCGGCTGGGCCTGGGCGCTCGCCAGCCCCGACCCCGACAAGCAAGCCCTTAGCGCTCAACTGGCAGAATTTTTGACCACCGGCGAATTCCTGGCCGAATGGACCGCTGCGGCGGGATATTTGCCTCCCCGCCCCAGCGCCCTGGCCGCCTGGACGAATATCTCCCTGCAAACTTTGATGAACCAGGCAGCCATCTCCGCCCGGTTGATACCTTCTCAGGATGTGTTGACAGCCCTCGGCCCAGTCTTGCAACAAGCCACGGTGGACGTGCTCAAAGAGCAAGCCGATCCTGTTGCGGCCGCGGAGGCGGCCGTCAAGAGGTTAGGTGGGCCGTAAAAGATGCAAGATGCAAGATGCAAGATTGATGATTGAAGATTCAAGATTGAAGCGAATGTTCTGATGCAATAGACCCTAGGGGTTTCCGAAAGTTGCTGTAAAAATACGGTGTTCTGGGTGGATTGAGATCCATTTTAACGATGATTCTGGTGGAAACCCTTAGGGTCTTCCTCGACTCCGCAAAGACACAGATAAGATGTCCCATCCGCCGGGATGCGGCATGTCACTCTGGCGGAGGCGTTTAGTTGGGCGTATAAACATAATATTCTGGAAGATGAACCGCCCAGCGCCCTGCCTCCCCAACCCGATGCCAGCCTGACCCGCAAGGTCCTCACCTTTGCCCTGACCGCGGTATAGCGCGCCGCGGCGGCGATAGTTTCCAGGAAATGTCGCGAAAATAAAACAAGCCCCATCTCCACGATGG
Source organism: Chloroflexota bacterium (assembly GCA_043818215.1). Lineage (GTDB taxonomy): Bacteria > Chloroflexota > Anaerolineae > Anaerolineales > UBA11858 > JBDRGC01. The sequence goes on from JBDRGC010000099.1 coordinate 6,205, forward strand.
GGCTTGTTCGTATTACCGAAAGAACGTCCGTTTTCCCTGCCTTCCTCCCTTCGTTGTAGCAGCCTCAACTCTCCTGCACTTCCCGCAGCCGGTAGACGACCAACCCACCGGCCGCCAGGATCAACGCGCCGGTGATGACTGCCGCAAAGATGGGTGGGATGGCCCAAGAAGCTAAGGCCTGGGGGTAATGCCGAGGATATGTTGATATCATGCCCTTTGGGTATATCATGCCCTTTGGGTATATCATGCCCTTTGGGTATATCATGCCCTTTGGGTGCATAGGTCGGGTGCTCAAGAAGGTAGAGGGTTTCCATTTGTCAGGGCATTCCCGAAGGACACACCTGCACTTGCACCGGAACGGAAGTGTCGGGACGATGTGTGGTACTTTTTCCTTTTTTTTTTCTGCACCGTGCCGGTACGGAGTAGCGCCCCCCCTGCCCCCCAATCCTGGGGGGAGCCACGCGGGTTTCCCCAAGCCCACCGAATGAATTCGGCGTCTGCTATCGAAAACGTGTTGGAAACACGTTAGTGCAGTTGGGCCGAGTAATACGGATACCCCGCAGGGTTGGGGGGTCAGGGGGGCGCTTTGGGCTGAGCAATACGGGTTCCCCCCAGGGGGCGGGTTTCCCCAAGCCCACCGAATGAATTCGGCGTCTGTCATCGAAAACGTGTTGGAAACACGTTAGCGCAGTTGGGCCGAGCACGAGCAATACGGATACCCCCCAAAGTTGGGGGGTCAGGGGGGCTGGCTGAGTAGTTACGTTTTATCTAAATCTCACACGTACAGCACTATATTTCTGCGATTTCTGTTAATCCCAATACCGTTCTGACGCCCGGCATGACCAGTTGTTGGAAGATTTCATCCATACGTTCTGGTGAGTAAGGCAGCTTGTTATCGAGCCACCATTTGAGCAGAATTAGCAAAGCACCTGCCACAGAGGAGGACAGAATTGGCAGAGGGATTGAGGGAGGTTGTCTACCTGTAAGGAGAAGAGCAAATCGATCTTCGATTTTCTTGCTTAGAGCAGCATGTCCTTCCTTCGTCAACAATTCGAAACCTGATCCCCAAACCAATGTCCGGTAGAGTTCATAATGCCCTTGGGCGTGGTGAAACAGCATTGATGTATCGAACAGGCATTGATCTTTCTCGCTTGAAACAATCTGCTGGACAAGTATATCCAGGATACGCTCGAAACCACTTTTCAACAGATCATCCTTGTTCTGGTAATGGGCGTAGAAAGTGGCTCTTCCAACGTTGGCCTGGTCAACAATATCTTGTATGGTGATCTGGTCGTAATGCCTGGCAGCCAACAACTCTATCAGAGCATTGATTAACGCCTGTTGAGTGCGTTGAGCGCGGCGGTCCTGCCCTTGTTCTGTCATAGGGGCACCTCGTTTTTGTACATATCACTTCTTTTGTCCATTACGGGACATTTTGGCTCGAATGTAGATTGTCGATAGGGTGTTTAGCATGGATAATGATGACAACAAAATTATCCTGCCTTGTGGGCAGGCATCTTATCTCATGGAGCGAATTGAATGAACGAAAATAAATTGCTGTATCAAACCAAACGCATTGGCACGGCTCTGGCCTTCATATTTTACCCGATCTTGGCGGGCATTGCTTTTGCTGTGCATCCGAACCTGTTGAGCCTGAATATCAGCTATGACATTCAGGAAAAAATCAACGAGTTCCACGGGAACCAAATCTTGCATTTTGGGCACGTGCTGATGGTGGTTGCGGTTCCACTACTCATCATCATCGCTATACATTTTATAAACTTGCTTCAACGGCGAGGCGACTGGTGGGGTTTTGTCGGCGGCATCCTGGCAGTGACTGGTGCAGTGATTCTGGCGGTGGATAAAGGCGCATTGTGCCTGGTTCCCAGCGCATTCGACACGTTGCCGGAATCCCAGTTTCGCGCCTTGATCCCCGGTATCGAAGCGCTGTTCCAATACAAGGGCTGGTTATGGGTTTTGCAACTGCTGCCGCTGCTACCGCTTGGATTTATTCTCCAATCTACGGGGCTGGTGATCTCGAAGGAGATCCCGCGCCAGCAAAGTATTCCCATGTTGATCGGCTCGATCCTGATGGCCAACCCGGATATCGACTTGATTGGTTTGGCAGCCACGATTGTTTTGGCAATCGGTTTTATCCCCTATGCCATCCAGTTGATCCAGGGTGTTCCACAAATTGCAAATCAATCACTTGCCACAGTTGCTGGCAAATAATCACAGGAGTTTGACATGATATCAGCGAATGAATGGTGGGCGGTTCTCCAGAACTATAGCTTGAACATATTCCCGACACAGATCGTATTCTATCTGCTGGCAGTTGCCGTGCTGGCGGTATTTTTCACACAACAAGAAACGACTGCAAATCGTGTGATCAAAGGCGGTTTTGTACTTGCCTTTGGCTGGATAGGCATCGTTTTCTTTATACTGCTTGGGCAGGAATTACCAGCCCATAATGCACAGGCTTTCCTGTTTTTATCACTGTCTGTGTTGTTTGCCGTAGATTTCTTCACAAATACCTATCAGTTCAGTTTGCCGCGAGCGGGCTGGCAAAAAACACTAACGATTGCTGGCTTCGGATTGGTGATGGCTTATCCGTTGTTCAGCATTTTGCTGGGACGCCCGGCATCCCGATGGATCATCCCTGGAACCTTTCCCTGCCCCACGGTCGCGCTGGCACTGGTCTTCATGGCAACAACATTCCCGGCTAGACAGCGATGGCTGTATCTCATCACGCTGGGATTGCTGTTGCTATGGGCTATCCCCTTTCCGATCATGAT
>JBDRGC010000100.1:0-9373 GCA_043818215.1 Chloroflexota bacterium
AGAAATGCCTGGCTATCTTCCAGTTGCCGGGTTATCAATCCAGCATCACCGCTTTTCTGCAAGAAATCGTTGGCGTCTTTGAATCCTTCGATCGGGGGCATCAACAAGGACAATGGCCCCAACTCTCGGGCTAGTTTAGCCTGGTTTTTCAGTCCGGCTTCGTCATTATCCAGTGCCAGATACACAGCCGGTCGCTTCTGAAGCTGGCGTAGGTCGTCTTCAGGCAGATGTCCTAAGCCACATAGTGCCCAGGCAGTGAAGCCCAGCAGCCGGTAGCTTTCGGCATCTGCTGGACCTTCGCAGATGATCACTTCGCGCACAGTGGGTACTTCGGCCTTGTAGAGTTGGCGGTCGCCGGGCAAATTGCGGGATTTGTCTTTCCCCGCAGGGACAATAGCCCTGGCAGAGAAGTAGGTCACTCCATTGAGTGGCACTGTAACAAGTTCGTGTTGCAGGCAGCGATTCTCGTAATGCCAAGTTTCGGCTTCGCATTGCTCGCATTTCTTACGGCGGGCATTGGCATAAGGCCGGTGGGTGTAAACCAACCACCCGAAGGGGCTGGCGACGTCCCCGTCACGGTTAGCGGTGAAATCACGACCGTCTTTGCGTACCAGGCCGGTCGTGCGGGCAATTGTCACCCCCGATGGAGCGGGGGGTGCTATATCAGCCCCAGCCTGCTCCAGATAATCCCTAAGTCCGGTGCAGCCATCGGCAAAGCCCCACCCGGCCATGCGCAGTACATCATCGGTAAAGCTCCGGCTGCGGGCGTAGTTCAGGGCGTCTTTGCCCGCATCCGATGTTGCTGATCACCAATTATGCCATTAGTAATTATCAACAGGCGGTGGGCATCTACCGCATCTATCTGAAACGAGCCACCATCGAAGGTGTCTTCAAATTCGTCAAGAACGCACTCGGTTGGGAAGATTTGCAAGTGCGCGATTGGGAATCCATCAAGAATATCATCGCGTTGGCTTTTTTTATCGGTGGCTATTTCTATGAAATTGAGCCAGAACTAGCTCACAATCCTGTGATGGAATGGTTGTGTGCTCTCGGTGGTGGAAAGGGGAAGATTACAAGGCATTATTTTCTTGAAGGGCTCAAGAATTTACTTATTCATCGACAAATCCAATGGTTTCGAGAAAAAACGCGACTGAAACCTGCCGACTGGGACGATATTCTGGAGTTTCCTTTTTGAAACGACTTTTCCAGAGTTTTCAGTACCTTATTCGGAATCGGTCAACGCTAGAAACGCCTCCACCACGCTGGGATCGAAATGTTTTTCAGATTGCTCTTGAATGTACTCCCGAACCTTATCCTCCGGCCAGGCCTCCCGGTAAGGGCGGTCTGAGTTCAACGCATCCCATACATCTACGATGGCGAATATGCGGGCTGCCAGGGGGATTTGTTCTCCCCGCAGGCCCTGCGGGTAGCCGCTGCCATCCCACTTTTCGTGGTGGCTGTAGGGGATGTCCAGCGCGGGACGCAGGTAGTCAATGGGGAAGAGCAGATCCCGGGCGTAGATCGGGTGTTTTCGCATGATCTCCCATTCCTCTTCATCGAGCGGGCCGGGTTTGAGTAGGATGCCATCGGGGATGCCCAATTTGCCGATGTCGTGCAAAACCGCACCGCGGCGTACATGCACGAGCTTATCAGCCCCAATGCCCAAAGCACGCGCCACGCGCAGGGTCGTCTCGGTGACGCGGCGGGCATGGTCGCCGGTTTCCCAGTCGCGCAAGGTAACCGCCTGCGCCCAGCCTTCCAGGGTGCGGTCGTAGGCCAGACTGAGTTCGAGGTTGGAACGCTGCAAATTGGTGAACATGATGGCGTTGTCGATGGCGATGGCGGCCTGTTTGGTCAGCGCGTTCAAAAACATCAGCCACTCATCATCCGCTGAAAGCGGGGCGCGATGGAAGATTTCCAATACACCTTTGAGCACTCCTTTGGCGACCAGCGGGAGGCCGTAATAGGCGACAAATTCTTCCCCGACCAATTCAGGGGAGTCCTGGAACGCTTCAGCCTCTTTCTGGAGATCATGAATGCACACCATCTCCCTTTCCAACGCAGCCCGTCCGGCCAGGCCCTGCCCCAGGCGCAAGTGGGTGTGTTCCAAGGCAGAAGTTCTGAACCCTTTTCTGTCAATACATTCCAGAGTCTGCATGATGGGATCGAACAGCAGAACGTCGGCCGCGTCTATCTCTAATTGCGTCAGCGCTTGATCCAAAAACACGCCGACGGTCAGGTTAATATCGACGCTGGCCGAGATGGCTTTATCAATGGTATGCAGGGCCTGCAAGTACCCCAGGCGGCGTTGGGTTTCTTCGAGTAATTGGGAATTCTGAATAGAGATAGCGATTTGGGAGGCCACAGTTTCCAACAGGCGTTGATCGGACTCCGTGTACTCGTTGAGCCGGGTAGACTCCACGTTCACTACCCCAATGATTTGATTCCTGACCTGTAGCGGCACGCAAAGTTCGGATCGAATGTCATCGCGCATCGAGTAGTAACGCGGATCCTGGCGTACATCCCCTAAACGAACGCTCTGGCCATTCTGGGCCACCCAGCCGGTGATGCTTTCTCCCAGGCGGATGCCGTGGGAGGTAACGTAGGCTTTGTCTGCTTCTACAAAGGCCAGGCCGCGGCCCTGATCGCTGAGTGCAAAGGGGGTCAGTTGGTCGGTAGATTCGTCGATCAATAATACTGCCCCGTATTCGTAACCCAGCGTGTGTTCCAAAGTGTTGATGATTTCCTGGGCCAGGATTTCCGGCGTGTGCAGCTGCTGCAACTGTTGGGCAGCCCGGTAGATGCTGAGCAATTCCGCGTTGCTGGCGATTATTTCCTCGAAAAGCCGGGCGTTTTCCAGAGCTTGGGCAGCAGCTGCGGCTGCGTTGGCGGCCAGGTTGATCTCCTCATCGCTGAACTCATGCCGCACGGGAGCATCCAGCCCCAGAGTGCCTACCACCTGGCCGCGCACCATCAATGGCAGGATCAGCATCGTAACGGTGCCGCGCTGCGACATCACCTCGTGAATGGCGGCCATGCGGGGGTCATGCTGGGCATCGGCCACGACCAGGGGAGCTTTGTGCTTCAAGACGTATTGCGTGGCGGGGGTGCCTACGGGGATTACCATGTCCATGTCGCTGGAGCGGCCCTCGGACAGATACTCGGCCACGACGATGGAAGCTGTGCGGGCCTCGTTCAGCAGGGCCGCGGACGCTTGGGGCAGGTCGAAGGCCAGGGCCAGTTCGCGGCAGGTGGTTTCCAGCACCGCTTTCAGCTCCAGGGTCGTGCTGGCAGCCGCGATGACCCGGTTGAGCAGGGCCAGTTCGCGGTTGCGGCGATGCAGTGATTCCTGCGCCTGCACCCGCTCGGTGATGTCGACAAATGAGGCCATCCTGCCCACATCGTTCCCCTCCTGGTCAGTGACCATTGAGGAGGATACTTCGACATGGAATACCGTGCCATCTTTACGTCGTGCGAGAAACTCTTCAGTTTCCCCTTTTACTTTGTCAATCATCGCGGCCACGTCGGAGAACCTCTGCACCTTTTCGCTGGGGAATAGCCCGGCGGCACGTTTTCCGCTCACTTGGCCTTCGTCTTCATATTCGAACATGCTGAGAAAGGACGGGTTGGCATACCTGATCTTTCCCTCGAGGTCTGCAATGATGACGCCATTGACTGACGAAGCCAACGCATCGTAGGCAACACTTAACTCCTCCTCTGCTCGTTTGCGCTCGGTGATGTCGGTGTAGACAGCCACTACCCCGATAAACTCATCTCCCACCAGCATCGGGGACCCGGCCACGATGACATCCACGGGAGAGCCGTCTTTCCGGTAACGGACCGTCTCTGTGGGAGATACCTTTTTCCCGCCTATGACTCTTTGGGTGAACCCAGTTGCGTTTTCATAAGTGTCAGGGTTGGTGATCAGATGGTCGATGTTCTTGCCGATCACTTCCTCCGGTGAGTATCCGAACAATATCTCCGCCCCCGGATTCCAGTACACGATCAGATGGTTTTCATCCAAAGTAACGATGGCGTTGGGCGTGGCTCCGAGCACCCCTTCCAGGTACACACGACGCTCTTCTAGCTCTCGCTCGGCCCGTACCCGCTCGGTGATGTCACGGGCGGCGGCGAACACCCCGGCTACCTCCCCTTGCGCATCTTTGTAGACCGAAGCATTGTAAAGCACAGGGGTGGTTTTTCCATCGCGGTGTTTGATCTCGAGAGGATAATCCACCACATAGCCATCCCGAAAAACCTGCTGGTACCCTTTTCGAGCCGCATCAGGGTCGGTGAAGTAGTTCGAGAAATCTGTCCCGATGATCTCCTGGCGGGATATGCCTGTGATCAGCCCGGTTGCCTGGTTTACGTCAGTGATCCTGCCCTCGTCCGAGATCGTTACCAAAGCGTCCAGGCTGGCTTCGATAAGCCCGCGTGTATAGCGCTGAGTTTCTTGCAGTGCCTGCTCCGCCCGTACCCGCTCGGTGATGTCACGGTGCGTGCCGATCATCCTCAATGGCTCGCCCTGCTCTCCATAAGCCACGCAAATACCCCGCGCCCAAATCCATCGCCACTCGCCTGACTTATTTTTTATCTGATATTCCAGCTCATAGTATTTCTCTCGACCCTCCAGGTAGTCGTTGAGCGCTGCCTCAAAGACGGGTCCAGTGTCTGGGTGAATGCTCCTCTCCCACCAAGTGAAATCGAATTTCATTTCTCCCGGCGTGTACCCCAGGACACGGGGCCAGTTGTCGTCGAACGTGATGGCTCCGCTGACCACATCCCAGTCCCAGAGTCCTAGATCGGTGCCCTCCAAAGCGAGCTTCATTCGCCCCTCGCTCTCCCGCAGCGCCTCTTCTGCCTGCTTGCGCTTGGTGATGTCCTGTCCCTGGGCAACTGTGGCGATCAGTGTTTCGCCATCCTTGCTATAAACATTAGCCGAATTCCACAAACCAATGCGTATCTCTCCGTCTCTTCGAAGAATCGGTATCTCCATCGTTTCCCAGTATTCTCCCTTCGAGGCGATTTCTACCTTTTGCAAGCAGTCAGCACGGCTGTCTTCGGGGAACAGCACATCCAGCGGCTGACCCATCATTTCCGCCGCTGTGCGTCCACTCAACTTTTCGAAAGCCTGGTTGAAAATATTTATTTCGTTGGCCGGGTTCCAGACAATGATGGGAGCATTGGCATATCTGATCAAGTTGTCAAGATAGTCTCTGGTTTCTCTCAGTTCTTCGGTTCGTTCCTCGACCATTTTTTCGATGTTTTCGGCGTGCTGCCTCAAACTTACATCTGCCTTCTGTATCCTCTCGCACAGGATGCTAACCGTCACGCCAACGACGATCAACAAAGCGGCCCGCGCCAGGTCATTGGCAAAGCTCCAATCCAATCCAAAGCGTGAAGGGGGATCGCTGACAAGCAGCAATAAAGCTAGAAATAGGGGCACCACCAGGCCCTTACTCTTCCACCACACCGCGGCCAGGATGATGGGGATGTAAAAGAAGTGGCTGTAGACACCTTCGATTCCAAGCACCCAGTGGCAATAGTAGCTGAGCAGGCAGCAAATGGCCACCAGGATAGCCATTGTTGGAATTCTGTTTTTTTCATTTCGGATCGTGAATTTTTTCTGGCTCATTTTCTGCTCCAGTAAAAGTATATCATCCAATACTTACGCAGTAAGCTTCGTTGTCCCTGGCAGCCGAGCACGCGAATATCAACTACTGTTGGTTGAACTGCCCGGTAGCCAACTGGGTAGTCTCGTGGTGAGACGTTGTGCTGTGCCAGACCGTCACTGCAATAGCGGCCAGGATGGCGGCTATAATGATTCTGGACAGCAGTACTGGGGGGCGTTTCTCTTGGTTTGCTTTTTTCATGTCCTGAACCTCGCTTCCAATCTGAAGGAATAGGCTGTTCGTCAACTGGCGGTTATCCCCTGCGGGGACGCAAAGCGGGATAACCGCCCTACGTAGCTGAACTTTGCGTTTTCTGGTTTTCGACGCTCCAGACCAGGATAAAATGTCTTCGGTTTGTTCATGGGAGGTTCTCCTTGATCAGTTGTAGGAACATATCCACCACCTGAGGGTCGAAGTGCTTACCGGATTGCTCCTGGATATGGGAAATGATCTTCTCCTCCGGCCAGGCGTCCCGGTAAGGGCGGTCGGAGTTCAACGCATCCCATACATCTACAATGGCGAATATGCGGGCTGCCAGGGGGATTTCTGCCCCGCGCAGGCCCTGCGGGTAGCCGCTGCCATCCCACTTTTCGTGGTGGCTGTAGGGGATGTCCAGCGCGGGACGCAGGTAGTCAATGGGGAAGAGCAGATCCCGGGCGTAGGTCGGATGCTGGCGCATGATTTCCCACTCTTCGTCGTCGAGCGGGCCGGGTTTGAGCAGGATGCCATCGGGGATGCCCAATTTGCCGATGTCGTGCAAAACCGCACCGCGGCGTACATGCACGAGCTTGTCATCCCCAATGCCCAAAGCACGCGCCAGGCGCAAGGTCATCTCGGTGACGCGGCGGGTATGGTCGCCGGTTTCCCAGTCGCGCAAGGTAACCGCCTGCGCCCAGCCTTCCAGGGTGCGGTCGTAGGCCAGGCTGAGTTCAAGGTTGGCACGCTGCAGGTCGTTAAACAGTGTAGCGTTGTCAATGACAATGGCAGCCTGTCCGGCCAGGGTTTCTAGAAAATCCAGCCATTCCAAAGTTGGTTCTAACGGCGAGCGGTGGAAGAGTTCCAAAACTCCTTTGATCTCTCCCTTGGCGATCAATGGCACTCCATAATAGGAGACGAAGCCCTCACCGGGGAGCAGGGGAGCTTTTTTTAGACCATTTTTTGCCTCGGTGAGATTATTTATATGGACGGTGCGCCGTTCCAAAGCTGCCTTTCCGGCATAGCCCTCCCCCAAACGCAGGGTAGTGTGTTGCAGTGCCTGTGTTTCGAAACCCTTGCCGCCAGCGAATCTCAGGGATTGCAGGTGAGGGTCATATAACAACACATCGACGGCATCTACGGCTAGTTGTGTGGCTACCTCTCCCAACACGATATCCAGCGATAAACTAAGACCAACAACGCCGGTAATGGCCTGGTCAATACTGCGCAGTGAGGCCAGCCTCTCCAGGCGGCGTTCAGCATCATCAAACAGGCGGGCGTTTTCCAGGGCCAGCGCGGCCCGCTTGGCGAAAGTGAACATCAGGCGTTCGTCATCGGTGTTGAAGGCTCCTGGATTAACGCTCTGCACGTCGATCACACCGATGACTCGCTGATCGATCTTGAGGGGCACCGCCAATTCTGAACGCGCCGCCTCCCAGATGGGTACGTAATCGGGGGAGACGGTGACATCGGGTAAATTGATGATTTCCCCTGAACGGATGGCCCGGGGAACCAGCCCGGAACCATCTAACCTCAATATCCCTTTACTCACTTCGTCGGCGTAAGGGCCGGCCGTGGCAAGGCGGTTGAGTTCCTGGGAATCGGACCGCACCAAGAACAGGCTACAATTGGTGTGCTTGAATTCGATCAAGATCGTCTCGACGATGGTCTGAGCCAGTCGATCCAGATCTGGGGAAGCACTGGCGAGCAGGATGCCCGAGGCGCGGTATAGGCGGGCTAACTCTTCGGTACGCTCCAGGAGGGACTGCTCCGCCAGTTGGCGCTGAATGGCAATGGAAGCTTGTTGCACAAACGTTTCGATTATTTCTTCATTTTCTAACTCAGCGCCTTGGGATAGAAAAATAGCAGCAGTCCCAAATAGCCTCTCTCCTTCGACAAAACCGATGGTATATATTTTGTCGAGGCGATAAAGCTTCTCGATGACCCGACAAACAGGCTCCGGTATTTCCCCAAGAAAAATGCCGTACAGTCCCTCTCCATAATCATGTAATCTGCCATCAGCAAGATAAGCAAGACCTTCATCGCGGGCATCGTATTCCGTTCCCTCGGGATTTCTTCCGAGGAGTTTCAAGATGCGTTTCGAATATTTTCCCATTCCCAATACTGCCCGGGTGGTCAATATGTCTCCAGCTTCATCGATTGAATTCACCACCACAATCGATTCTCCAGCAAGTTCTTTTAGCTGCTCGCCAATGAAGCGGTAAATATCTTTTTCTAGAGGAAATTCGACAAAGCTCATGGCGGTCTCGGTTAGGAATGTAATATTTTGTAAATGCCGCCGTTCTTTTTCCTGAGCCTGCACCCGCTCGGTGATGTCTTCTATCATACAGAGATGCCGAGGTTGAGTTCTATCCTCAACCTTTATAGGCGCAATGGTCATATTAATCCAAACGAGTGAACTATCCGGCTGAATATATCTCTTGTTCATATTGAACCCGGTTATCTTCCCGGCATTCAGTTGAGCCATATTATCCAAATCTTCCTGCACATCATCAGGATGGGTGATGCTCATCCAGTCAATCGTGGCCATTTCTTTTCTGCTTCGACCGGCAATTTCGGAAAACCGTGGATTGACTTCATGGATATGTCCCGTTAGTGAGTCAATTAAAGCAATACCCAGTGGTGCTTCCTCGAACATGGTTCTCATTCGTTCTTCGCTTTTCCGCAGTGCGTCCTCCGCCTGTTTGTGCTCGGTGATGTCTTCCAGACTCCCTTCGAGAGAGTGTATCTGGCCCTGGGCATCTCGGACAGCCCTAAAAGTATCCTGCACCCAGATGACGACCCCGTCGCGGCGGCGCATTTGCATTTCGTAGCTGCTCATGATTTCTTCCTCCCCCAGCAAGCCCATCTCTTCCCCACGGTAATCAGGATCCATGAATAGCTCGACTACATTGGTTGCCAGCAGCGTTTCCCGATCCGGGTATCCCAGCATCTGCACCATGACCGGGTTGGCGTCTAATATCTGTCCACCCGGCGTAGAGCGATAAAGACCCACGGGCACACGCTCGAACAGGCCGCGATACTGCGCCTCGCTCTCGCGCAATGCCTGCTCCGCCCGCACCCGCTCGGTGATGTCACGGGCAACTCCAAGAGCTTCAACGAGCCGTCCGTCCAGATCACGCAGTCCGGTAACTGTGATCTCGGTATAGATCGTGGAGCCATCCTTACAGTATTGCTCCGCCTCCATCATCAGCGACCTGGATAGATCCTTTTGCTCCGTCTCTTCTAAGGCCATTTCTTCCGCAAAGACCTTCATGGCGACCTCGAGGGAAGCCGGAGTCAAAATATCTTTCACTGTCAGGGCCATGGCTTCTTCGACGCTATAGCCTAACATACGTGTGACAGAGGGGCTGACGTAGGTAAACCGCAGGTTCATGTCCATGGTCCAGATGATATCTGTTATGTTCTCAGCGAGCAGGCGGTAGTGCGCCTCACTTTCCTGCAGCGACTCTTGCGCCTGCACCCGCTCGGTGATGTCCTTTAAT
>JBDRGC010000101.1:0-7197 GCA_043818215.1 Chloroflexota bacterium
TTGACTCTGCTTACCCAGGTGTCATTCCCAAAGGGACAAGTGTGCGAAGCAGATATACCGCTGACACTTGCACCGCACTGCGTATGGTGCAGTGCAGGTGAGCAATCTCATCCTTGGCGAGAAGGAGATTGCTTCACCGGAAAGCGTCGGTTCGCACACTTGTCCCTTTGGGAATGACAGGCTGAGTCAAAATCTTTTTCTGAAAGTCTATAGTCCGTAACAAATTAAGGAGAGAGAACCATGCGTAAAGAACCCCTAAAAATCGGACGTTTGTTCATCAACATTCTATTAATTGCAGGCCTCATCGCTTTGCTGGCCGTCTACTTCGTCACCGTCAGCGACTTGCCCTCCCGTCTCTACACTACTGACCAGTGGGAGTACCTCAGCTATAACACCGCTCGCAGCATCACCCAGACTGCGCCCACATTGAATGCCGAAATGGCCGCAATGGAAGAAGGCATAGTTGCAACCGCTATACTCTCCGAGTGGGAGACAAAAGTGGACGCCAGCCTCACTGCTCGCTACGAGGAGCAAGCAGGGGTCATCATCACTGTCTACGACCTGGATTACCAGAGCGAGTATCTGCTGACCTATCCCGGCCCGGCGGAAAGCGCAACCGTTACGTTGTTCTTCCCTTTTCCCAACAACCTCGAAACCCTGCACGAAGTGCGTTTTCTGGTGGACGGTGAAGAGCCGCCTGACGCTCAATACAGCGTGCAGGGCATTTCCTGGCAGGCCGCTCTAACAACTGACCAGGAACACAAGATCGCCGTCGATTACAAGGCCGATGGAGTCAACAGCTTCGCTTATGGCTTGCAGCAAAACCGCCGTTCGGATGTGAACGTCACCCTCACCGTTTTGGGCTTACAGGGGAGTGAAGTGCCTCAATTCTCGCTGCCGACTACCGATGTCACCAACCTCGAAGATGGTGAACAGTTCGCCTGGCAATACACCGGTCTGATCCCCAACCGGGATATCCAGCTCAACCTGCCGACCCGCCTGAGTTTTGCCCAGCGCGTCGCCCAATTGCAAGATGATTTTCGTGCCCTCGGCAGTTGGGCGCCCATTCTGATAGGCCTCTTCCTGGCTTCGCTGGCGATCCTGCTCCGTTTTGCCGGTGTGCGCTTGCCGCTCGAAAGTTATTTGATGATCGGCTTTGCGCTGGCCCTGTTCTACCCGGCTTTGACTTTTCTGAGTGGGCTGGTGAATGTGACCCCGGCGGCCATCCTGTCCCTGGCGGTTGTTTCTGCTTTATTGGTGGTTTTCCTGGGACTTACGGCTGGGTGGCGACAAACCTGGTGGCGCGTGGGTTTATTGCTACTTATCTTTTTAGGAATTTTCTCCCTGGGCATGTTAACCCCCTGGCGCAGATTGATGACAACCGGTGGCGGGTTGCTGCTCGTGGCTACTTTCATGATAGCCTACGCCCGGCGCACCATCTCCCCGGAACCCAAGGCGGAACAGGCCTCAGAACCCGAGGAGAAACCGGAGCTGGAACCGGAGCTGGAACCGGAGCTTGAGCCAGAGCCTGAGACTGCACCCGAGCTACCCCCTGGGGATGCGACTCCCCGGCAGCCGGTCAGAGCGCACTGCCCCCAATGCGGCCGCGCTCTGGCGGAAGATTACGCCTTCTGCCCTGGATGCAGCTACGATACAAGCGATCTGCACCGCTGCGAAAGCTGCGGTCACGAGCAGTACATCCCACCCGAAGCAGAAAAAACCTACTGCCTGCATTGCGGTGACCCGCTCTGCTGAACTTTTCCAATGATCCCCCCGCCCTCCCTTTTTTGATCCCCCAGCCATCCTCTTTCTGATCTGCCTGCCGTCCTCTTTTTGATCTGCCCGCCGTCCTCGGCGGGCGTTCCTTGGCAATGCTAACCCTCCTCCGGCGAGAAGCCGGAGTGATCGGGAGTGGCAGGATGCCAGAGTGATCGGGGGGGCAGGATGCCGGAGACCCGCCCGACGATGCCTTTGTGGAGACCCACAAAGTGGATGGGATAGAATTCACGCTGGGGGAGTGAAGAGGAATAAAAGAAATTCAGCCCCCAGCGGTCTTGTACCCTGTGGGCTGGTTTTTGAAGGTATAATGAAACTATGCTAAGTCAAAATGACCAACGAATAGCGCAACAATTAAAACAAAACCTGCTAGAAATCACTCCCCTGGTAAACTTGGTTGTGTATGGCTCGCGCGCTAGAGGAGATTCATCAACAGACTCGGACTTGGATATATTCATCGAGGTCTCCGCAATCACTCCCACCCTTCGTCAGCGCATCAGTGAAACAGCCTGGGAAGTGGGTTTTGAGAATGACATAGTTATTTCAACCTTTGTGGTCACGCCGGATGATATCAGTAAGGGGCCAGTAGGAGCTAACCCTCTAGTAAGCGCGGTCGCATCAGAAGGGATACCTGTGTGAATAAGAAACAAGTTCTCGAATTTACTTGGCGATGAACACTAATCGGAACCTGGCACCTACACTGAAACCCACACAGTCGATGGATTAATTTAGGCTCGGTGTCAAACAAAACGCCTGAGAACGCAACTGGGCGGGGCCATAAGCCCCGCCCGGTTTTTATTTGAAGAGAAGAGTTGGGTTCTCTGGGAATTTCCAGAGAATCACTAGTCCAGAACCCTTTTGATTTCTTCGTTGAAAGTGGAGACGTGGAAGGGTTTGATAATAAAACCATCGCAACCCGCAGCGAATGCCCGCTCTCGATCCTCGGGCATTGAATTAGCGGTAATAGCGATGATTGGAATGTCCTGTGTCAGAATGTCTGATTTGAGTTCTTCCGCCAATGTCCAACCATCCATTTCAGGCAGCGCAAGGTCCAGCAAGATCAAGTCGGGTTGTTCTTGCCGGGCCAGCCGCAAACCTTCGAGTCCGTCACGAGCTTGAGATACCTCATACCCCAAACGTTCCAACAGCAAACATAGCAAATCCAGATTAATTAGATTATCTTCCACCACGAGCCCTCTGAGTTTATCCATCATATTGCCTTTCTACCTGATGCGTTCTTCTTTCCAGATATCGGCATCGTTGTGATATCCGGACTGTTCCCAAAAACCGGGCTGGTCTTGCGCAGTGAATTCTAATCCCCGGAGCCATTTGGCCCCTTTCCAGAAATAGGGGGTGGTGAGATCATCACGCCCGGGGATATGCCCGACAATACCCCGCAAGGGATACCCGTGATCCGGTGTCAGGGGTTGTCTGTCAAAGTGAGTCGCCAATAGAAAATTATCTTGCAGCACAATCTCCAGGGGCAGGTTGGCGGTAAATCCGCATTCGGCGTGTTGGATGACAAAACGCGCCGCAGGGAGGGGTTTGATCAGCCCTTTATCGATCAATGCGCGGATCGAGACTCCTTCCCATAGAGTATCGAACTTGCTCCAACGGGTAACGCAGTGGATATCCATTTTCAGTTGGACGCGCGGCAGAGTTTGGAACTCTTCCCACGTCCAATGAATTTCTCTCTCGACGTCTCCCCCAACCTTGAAATTCCAGGTATTGGGGTCGAAGTCTGGCACCGCCCCGTAATGAAGTACCGGGAATTTATGGGTGAGTGCCTGACCGGGGGGCAGCCGCCCCTCACTGCGTTTACGGTCTTCGTCTTCTTTGCGGCTTATGTGACCATTCAACACCTTGTCTCCATCATCAGAACTCGAGGCACTCGCCGGGTTTGAGCACGTGTGCTTGGGTGTCGGTCTCGGCCTCGACGCGGGCGGCCCAGGCATCTGGGTCCGCTTTGATTACATCCCAAGTGTTGTAGTGTACCGGGATGACGTGCTTTGGCTGGAGCATTTTCACAGCCAGCAATGCGTCATCAGGCCCCATGGTGTAGTTATCGCCAATGGGGAGTACAGCCAGATTGATGCCCTCCTCGCCGATCAATTTCATGTCACCGAATAGCCCGGTGTCGCAGGCCCAGTAGATTTTCTTTCCATCGTTAGTAGTCAACAAAAACCCAGCCGGATTGCCGCCATAGGAACCATCGGGCAGACCGGAGCCGTGGATAGCCAGAGTCAGCTTCAGATACCCGAAGGGGTGCTTGTATCCGCCGCCCAGGTGTTGGGCGTGGACTTTGACTCCTTGCCTGCCAAGCCAGCCGGCAATCTCGGCGTTGGTGATGACCAGGGCACCAGTCCGTTTGGCGATTGGGGCTGCATCCCCGACGTGATCCCCGTGCCCGTGGCTGACCAGAATAAAATCTGCCCCGACTGCCTGGGCGGTGGTG
Organism: Chloroflexota bacterium; assembly: GCA_043818215.1. Classification (GTDB taxonomy): domain Bacteria; phylum Chloroflexota; class Anaerolineae; order Anaerolineales; family UBA11858; genus JBDRGC01. Next base: position 4,232 of record JBDRGC010000101.1, read on the forward strand.
CTGGCAACTGGATTCCCGGTGAAAAATGGGTCTACGATGATCTTATGCCCATCCGTTTCAAGCCCGGATGTGCCGTGTCCGTACCAAATAAATTTACAGATCATGGGATGCCTCCTGTGGAATAAGTTATGAGTAACGAGTCAATATATTGTACCTCTGATGCCACATGCCTCTTGCCACTTGCCTCCTGCCTCCTGCCTCTTGCCTCTTGCCACTTGCCCTTTGCCACCTGCCTCTTGCCCTTTGCCACCTGCCTCTTGCCCCTTGCTCCTTGCCACTTGCCTCCTGCCTCCTGCCTCTTGCCACTTGCCACTTGCCACTTGCCTGCCACCTGCCACTACGCCTCTTGCAGCCGCACCTTCAACCCCTCGATCGCTTCCACCGGGGTAGGGTCTGTATCATACGCCATCGCCAGATAGTAAGCGAAATAATCGCCAAAATGGAGCGCAGTCCACAATTGAGACAGGGCAGTATCTCCCTGGGAGTCTATGAAATCGGTGTTCAATCCTTCGAGCATCAAGATTTGTTTCGTGAGCTCAGTGCGCAATTGATTGCGGGGGTAGTTGGACCTGGCCCGTAAGAAAATGACCATGGTGCGCGCCAGAGCATCTTCAGGGTTGACCACCCCGGCCAGGGTATTGTGATTGGCCTCTGGCAAAAATTCGAATTGGCCCCAGGCCTTGGCGAGTTCGCTGATCTGCCCTTTCCACCGCCGCGCCACGGGGGTTAAAATCCCGGCGCCCATCACGGCCACCCAGCGGTTGATGCACTGCCCGGCCATGAGTTTGGCCGGATTGCCAGTCACGGGGACATCCGCCCGCAGGTGGATTTGCTGCTTCCGCATGGCGGCGATGGCATTCTGGAGTTCGTCTGCTGGATCAGGAAGCAAGCCCAGATGGGTGAAAACCGCCAGCAGCAGCCCGAAGGAATAACCCACTGCGGCGCGCGGCTGCCCCTCGTGCTCGAACTTCCACACCGCGGCACCGGCCTCCTGCGCCACAGCCGCCAGCTTGCCTCCCCGTGTCACTGCTAGCAGGCAGCACTTATTGGCAACAGCCTGCTCGAAAGCGGAGAGAGTCTCCTCGGTGTTGCCGGAGTGCGATGAGGCGATGACCAGCGTCTCGGGACCGCGCACCCAGGCGGGAAGCGCATAGTCGCGGTGGACGAAGATGGGTACTGGGCAGTGAGGCGCAGCGTAGGCCGCTAATAGATCGGCGCCGATGGCAGACCCTCCCATCCCGGCGATCAACACACGGGAGATGCCCTCCCACTCGGGCAGTGATAGAGTTTGCCCAAAATCCCAGGCGGCCTGAAGTTGATCGGGCAAGCCGTCGATCTCGGCCAGCATATCTTGCAAGTCAATTTTAGGAAAGGATGAAAAATCGTCAAGGTTCATAGGTAAGTCTCCTTAGAGCCGACCGGCGAGTCAGCGAGTCGGCGAGTCGGCGAATCAGCGAGTCGGCGAGTCGGCGAATCAGCGAATCAGCGAGTCGGCGAGTCAGCGAATCAGCGAATCAGCGAGTCAATGATCAGATCAGCCCCCCGAATGAATTCGGGGTCTGGTATTGGAAACATGCTAAAGCATGTTACGACATGCCCTGAACCTGCTTTAGATGTCGGCGGCGGTCATCGGTCGGTGGTCGGTGGTCGGTGGTGAGTATACGATACACTTCCCGTCGCGGCCAGCCAGACTCGAGGGCCACCCGCCGGGCGATTTGGGATGGGGCTTCGCCGCTCGGCAGGGACTCCGCGATAGCCGCCCGCACCCGGTCGGGAAGCCATCTCTCAGTTTCAGCGAGGGCACCCGCCACCACCAGCGTGATCTCTCCCCGAGGGGGAGTCTCACGAAAATGGGCCGCGGCCTGTGAGATTCTTCCGCGAAAAATTTCCTCGTGAAGTTTGGTCAATTCCCGTGCCACTGCAATTTGTCGATCTCCAAAGACGGTTTGCATATCTTCCAGCGCGGCCAACAGGCGGTGGGGAGATTCCAGAAAAATCAAAGTATACGGCAGGCTGGCAACTTCCTCGGCCATCCGTCTCCGGTCCCTGGTCTTGCGCGGCAGGTAGCCGAGGTATAGAAATCTGTCGGTGGGCAGGCCGGATGACACCAAAGCTGCAATGGGTGCGCTGGGGCCGGGGACGGGGCTGACGGTGTGACCGGCTTCCAGGGCCGCGCGCACCAGTTCGAAGCCCGGATCGTTGAGCGCCGGGGTGCCCGCATCGGAAACCAGGGCCACATCGCCAACTTCGAGTGCGGCCAGGATGCGGTCGAGTTTGCTGAGCTTGTTGTGCTCGTAGTAGCTGGTCAGTCGAGTCTGAATGTCGAAATGGGCCAGCAGCTTGCCGGTGTGACGGGTGTCCTCAGCCGCAATCAGGTTTACCTCCCGCAGCACGCGCAGCGCACGGGCGGTGATGTCTTCGAGATTGCCAATTGGGGTGGCGACGAGGTGGAGGGTGGGCATAAGAGTCTGCGAGTCTGCGAGTCTGCGAGTCTGCGGGTCAGCGGGTCAGCGATTCAACGAGATACGCCCCCCGAATGAATTCGGGGTCTAGTACTGGAAACATGCTAAAGCATGTTACGACACGCCCTGAACATGCTTTAGCATGTTTCTCATAGCAGCATAGAATTCATTCGAGGCGGTCGGCGGTCGGCAGTCATCGGTCGGACAAGACCTTCCAGGTTTCCGAAAACCTGGAAGGTCTGGCGGCGAGTCGGTGATCGTCGGTCGTCGGTCGTCGGTCATCGGTCGGCGAGTCAACAATCAAATCAGCCCCCCGAATGAATTCGGGGTCTGGTATTGGAAACATGCTAAAGCATGTTACGACATGTTCTGAACATGCTTTAGCATGTTTTTCGTAGCAGCATCGAATTCATTCGATGGCGGGTGGGCGGTCGGCAGTCATCGGTCGGACAAGACCTTCCAGGTTTCCGAAAACCTGGAAGGTCTGGCGGCGAGTCGGTGATC
>JBDRGC010000102.1:0-3288 GCA_043818215.1 Chloroflexota bacterium
ACGGGCCTGCCATTCGATGCCCTTAGCCGCAGCCCTGGCCCGGGATAGCACCTCGATAACTGAACTGAGCGTATTACGCAGCGAGGACACCAATGGCCCAATCTCGATGCGTACCTCGAACGATGACAGCAAGGCAGTGCCAACAATATCCACCGCTGGATTGTCCCAGGTCAGCGTCCATTCTCGTACAGCATCCGCGGCTTTGTCCACCGGCGCTGCCCGCAACCGAAAGACCAGGTTCTTCAACACCAGTCCCCCATCGGGGCCGACCGCGTTGGCAGCATCTTCCAGAGCATCGTTGAGCGGCTTGCCCTGTTTGAGCAGCGTCTCCACAATGCCCAGGCCACGCAGGATGTCTTTGGCCTGGCGCAAACGGAACTCCTGGCGGCGGGTGGAGAGTCCACCCGAATAGAGCAGCCCGCCGGCGATGGCAAAGAGGACTGCGGCAACCAGGCCCAAGGTCATTCCAGCCAGGAAACCGCCAATCACCCAGGCCAGAAAGCCAAAGAGCAACTGGTTGAATGTCAGCCCGGCTCCCGTTTGAAGAGCGTACTTTTCTGGATCAAACCCGCGTTTGGGTAAAGCAACTCCCATTGCATGGGCCATGCTGGCCTCGCCAGCGGTACGGCGCCAGCCAATGGCGACAGGGATGGATGCCAGTGACAAAGCGGCAATCAATGCTAGAAGTGTTGGCATAATTTTCTCCTCAGTTTATCTAAAGATGTTATTGAAAGATGCGAGCGATTTCGGCCCCGCCCCCATTGGCAATCCAAAACACAAAGTACACACCGATGACAGTCAAAAAGACAGTCACCAGGGGGTAGATGCCAACCTCATCGAAGCTCAGGCCTACGGGCAAAACATTGCTCTTTCGGCTTTTTATGGCAAGCACAGGGGGGGCAGGGGCAGGGGTAGGCGCAAGGGGCGGTAGGATTTCAGGGGCGGCGGTGATGTCTTTGTCTTGATGGTACACATAGCGGCGCGTGCCTTGCCAGTATCGGAAACGTCTGCGCAGCCATTCCTCGGGGGTTACCCGGTCAGGCCCCAGGCGTAGCAAAGCTAACACCATGAACCCAATCAAAACTATCATGCCCACGGCGACTTTCCACGCGAAGGGGAAAGGTAGCATAAGGCAAATCACGGCCAGGAGCGCGCCCGCGCCCAGCACCATCAAATCGCGGTCATTGAACATATATTAGTCTCATAGTCTTGTAGTCTAGTAGTCAAATAGTCTGGTAGTCAAATAGTCGAAGCCAGTTGACTTGACTACCAGACTACTTGACTAAAATGGCGGAGTAGGTTTCAAGCCTTCCAGCATGGTGCCCATTTCAGGGATCACCAAGAAAGCGACCATGACCATGATGACAATACCTATTGCCCCGATTATGGCCATGGCTGTCATCTTCCCGCCGCCGAAGGCTGCCCCGGCGGTCCCCTGAAGGGCATACCAAAGCCCGCCCAGCAGGGCAATGACGATCATGATACCAACTAAAAAACCCCACGCGTCACGAGCGATTTCCAATACTTTTTTCAAAACTTCATCGAACATAGAACGCCTCCATATCAAATATCAACAAATATCTAGAAAATGAGTGGCAATACCTATTGCCCCGATTATGGCCATGGCTGTCATCTTCCCGCCGCCGAAGGCAGCCCCCGCGGTGCCCTGGAGGGTATACCAAAGTCCACCCAACAGAGCAACGACAACCAAAATACCAACCAGAAAACCCCAGGCCTCACGAGCACTCGCTAAAACTTGTTTCAAGACTTCATCGAACACAGAACACCTCCATATCAAATATCAACAAACACCTAAAAAATGAGTAGCAATTGGCAAAGCCGCGCTGGCAACGACCATGCCCACGATTGCCTCGCCAGCTTCGAGCAATGCGTCCGACAGCCCACCTCCACCTCCCACAGCAGCCATCGTTACACCTGCCAACACAGCCCGCAGCATCCGCAAGGCTGCCAATCCGCCGATCAGCATAATAGCCAGCTGACCTAACTCGTTAATAGGGCCGCATCCTGCACTTGCAGGTAAAGACGTTTGTGCTGCTCGTACCAGGGCAGGCACACCCAGCAATCCGAAAAGAGCCAATATCAAAACACCAGAGAACGCGGCTATGGCCTGGTAGACAAAGAGATTAGCCCCGATCACGCCAGCAGACACGGTTTTTAGAGCCTGGGCTAACAGGGCCAGTAGAGCAATAGCAACTAACGCACCAACCAGAGCGATCCAGCCGTTCCTCAGTACACCCAAGATGATTTGTCCAACGCCTATCATTGATCATCTTCTCCCGGCAGCTGCAAAGGGCGATCACCCGTTATATGCCAACGGTGAGCGTCCGTTTCGCCCGCAGAATAAAATCGCTCACCCCAAAATTCCATAATCCAGGATCGTTTGGGGCCTGTACGATCCTTGAGAGTGTTGACATCTAGCATGACGCACCCACAAGCATGTACTGGCCCATCGCGGCGCATGAGTATGACTTGATCTGCCTCGTAAGGGACGCGCTCGTCACCCAATAAGTCACCCAAACTCTCACCGCCTTCGAAGCTTTCAGAGCGGAGAGCTGCGGCAACGATAATGGCCCAATTGCGTTTACGGGCTAATTTTCTTAGCGTAGCTGCGGCCTCCCCTGCGCGCAATTCCTCCGGCAAAATGCCGGTGATCCCAACCACAGGAACCCGCTGAAGATAGTCTACTGAAAGAATGGCTGGACCATAAACCGGGAAACCGTAATCGTGAAGCAGAGTCTCTTCGATGGCACGGATGGTGTCATCTTGATCCGATAGCGCCAGAATGCCCATCTCGCTGCTCTGTGCCAGGTGATCGGCAGTGTCTTCGGAGAGAGCCGCATTATGCGGCCCGGCCACGGCAGCCTGAGACTGCTTTTCCAGACGGTACCTGAGTTCTTCGGCGGTATGTTCATAGCAACCCATGGCCGAAGAAATACTATGCGCGGCGGCGTCGAAATTGATTTGCAGCATCCAGGAGGTCTTGCCGATTCCCGGCGCGGCAGCCAACAGCGTCAGGCCCCCCGGCCAGAAAGGAAGACCGGCGAAAGCGCCAAAGAAGGCATAAGGATTGGGGGTATTCAGAGTTCCAAGTCGAGGCATAGGTCGGTACAGGGTGCAGTTAATAAAAAAAGGCTGTAGATTTGTTCGTATTCTACAACCTTTTGAGGGGGGGAGGTCGGCTAGTGTCGCGGTTTTCTTGTATCAAACTTGATCAATGAACTAATGCCTTATTGGAATAATGTATCGTGTGCCTTACACAAAGCCTCC
>JBDRGC010000103.1:0-9789 GCA_043818215.1 Chloroflexota bacterium
AAACAGGTTCAGGTTGTGCCGTACCATGCTTGAGCATGTTTTCAATGACAGACCCTGAATTCATTCGGGGGGCTGACCATCGACAACCACCAATTTACCAATTTACTAATTTACCAACCTACCAATTTACCAATCTACCAATCTACCAACCTACTAACCTACCAACCTACCAACCCACTATGGACCTCGGCTCTATTTTTCTCCTCCTCTCCCTATTGATCCTCACCGCGCTCTACATTGGGCGGCCATTGTACGAACGCAGCGCTACGGCCGTCAGACCTGTGGAGCATGAACTATCTGCCCTTCTGGCTGAACGGGATCGTGTTCTCAATGCGCTCTCAGAATTGGATTTCGACCACGCTTTAGGGAAGATACCCGAAGATGATTATCCGCTCCAGCGGAAAAAACTCATCCAGCGCGGCGCGGAAGTGCTGCGTCAACTTGACGAGCAGGGTGGAGCGTGACTCGTGAAGAGTGACGCAGTCCCCAAAGCGCGGCGGAGTGGGAAGCGTGAGACCATCCACCATCCAACCTCACCGCTCCGCGAAACTGAACACTGAATACTGAATACTGAATACTGAAAACTGATAACCATGCCACATAAATTTCTCCTCCTCCTCATCATCGCCCTCACCCTCCTCCTCGCTGGCTGTTCCATGTCGGGGGATGTGACCCCTCCGCCTGGCTATCAGCAGCCCACCGAGGCCCCACAATCGACGCCCACGGTGGAGCTGCCGGCAACGGTAATTGCCACAGATGAAGCTGCCCCAACATCCGCCGAATCCGCACCCGAAGCGGAATCTTCCTCCGAGGGAGTCGGCCTCATCAGAGTCGCAGTAGTCAATGGTTCCGGTAGTGAACCTCCCATCGGCGCTGAGGTTGTGCTGCACGGCTACGATGAAATGGAAGAAGTCTACGCTCGAACTCTTGTGTTGCTCGAAGATGGGGTCGCTATTTTCGAAGATGTACCCATGCCAGCGGGGAGAGTCTATCTGGCAAGCACACAACACGATCAGGTGGCCTACATATCCAACCTGGCGCAAATCACCGCCGGCACGACCGAAGCCAGTTTGGGGATCACGGTTTTTGATGCCACCACTGATATGTCGGTTCTAACAATAGAGCAGTTGCACGTCTTTTTCGATTTCAGTGCTGTTGATACAATACAGGTTGTCGAATTGGTGCTGCTCTCCAACTCCAGCGAGCAAACTCTGGTCTCGCCAGATGGTGAAACCCCGGCACTCGTATTCGAGCTTCCCGAAGGGGCTGCAAACTTTGGCGTTCAAGAGAGCATGAAACTGCGATACCTTCAGACTGAGAATGGCTTTGGTATTGGAAGCGTGTTCCCGTCCGAGGAGCCTTACGAAGTGGTCTTTGCCTTCGAGATGCCCTACGAGAACGGGAAGCTCGATTTAGCTGTGCCTATTCCGCTTGATACCACCTCCGCCAGCGTCATAGTGCCGCAAGATGGTGTGACGGTCGAAAGCGACCAGCTTCAAGATGGCGAAGTGCGCGATTTCCAGGGAGTGGCCTACCAAACCTACAGCAGCACCGACTTGAGCATGGGTGATACGCTGCGATTTTCACTTTCTGGCTCTCCCACTCTGCCCTCTGAGCAGGCCTCACCGGATTATACCGATAATACTGCTGATGCCACCACTGATACAACCAGCCTGGTGATTGGTCTGGGAACCTTTGGTGTGACGCTGATCGGCGCCGGGCTTTATCTCTGGTTCCGCAGTCGATTAGGGACTAGGGACAAGGAACTAGAGGAGAACTGATCTATTTGATCCTCAATCTCCAATCTCCAATCTCCAATCTCCAATCTCCAATCTCCAATCTCCAATCTCCAATCCCCAATCCCCACCCATGATAACCGTCCGTAAACTCATCAAACGCTTCGGCCCAAAAACCGTGCTGCGCGACCTGGATTTCGAGGTCGAGCCTGGGGAATTTGTGGCTTTGCTGGGGCCTAACGGGGCCGGCAAAACCACTTTCTTGCGGATTTTGGCCTCGCTCTCGCGCCCGGCCCTGGGGGAGGTGCGCATCGCTGGCTACCGTTTGCCTGCTCAGGCTGCCGCGGTGCGCCGCCGGTTGGGAGTGGTCTCGCACCAGCCTCTGCTCTACGGTGATCTGACTGCTGAGGAGAATCTGCGTTTCTATGGGCGCCTGTATGCTGTGCTTGATCTCGACGCCCGCATCGCCGAAGTGCTGGGGATGGTCGGGCTGTACCCGCGCCGCCGCGACCTGGTGCGGACTTTCTCCCGCGGGATGCAGCAGCGTTTAGCCATCGGGCGCGCCGTCCTGCACGACCCCGAGGTGATGCTCTTCGACGAGCCGCACACCGGCTTGGATCAGGATGCCGGCGCCATGCTGGATACCATCTTGCAGGAAGTAGCCGCTCGCGGCCGCACCGTGGTGATGACCTCCCACGATCTGTCCCGCGCCGCCGGCCTGGCCTCCCGCTTTGATGTGCTCTCGCAGGGGGTGATCGTCGCCTCGGCGCGGCGGGGCGAAATCGATCCCGACCAGCTATCAGGGTTTTATCGGAATGCGTTGGAGCGTGAAAACGTGAAACGCCACTCTTCACTCTTCACTCTCCAATCTCCAACCTCCACTCTCCAATCTCCAACTTCCAATCTCCAATCTCCAACCTCCAATCTCCAATCTCCAACCTCCACTCTCCAATCTCCAATCCCCAATCCCCAATCTCCAATCCCCAATCCCCAATCTCCACTCTCCAATTTCCTCCGCGCCCTCTGGGCTATCGTGTGGAAGGATTTAGCATCCGAATGGCGCAGCCGCGAGCTGCTCACCGCCATGCTGGTCTTTGCCCTGTTGGTGATCCTGATCTTCAACTTCGCCCTGGAATTGGATGCCAGCGCCAGGGCCAGCGTCACCTCCGGCGTGTTGTAGGTGACATTTGCCTTCGCCGGAACCCTGGGCCTCAACCGCTCGATGGCAACCGAGAAAGACCGCGGCTGCCTGGACGGTCTCTTGCTGGCCCCCGTAGACCGCAGCGCGATCTACTTCGGCAAAGCCATCGGCAACTTGATTTTCATGCTCGTGGTGGAAGTGATCGTCCTGCCGCTGTACAGTGTGCTGTATAATATCAATTTGTTCCAGCCCGGTTTGCTGCTGGTGATTCTGTTAGGCTCAGTTGGCTACGTGGCAGTGGGAACGTTGCTTGCTGCGATGGCCGTGCAGGCCCGCACCCGCGACATCCTGCTGCCGATATTATTATTCCCCCTGGCTATCCCGGTGTTGATCGCGGCCGTAAAAGCCAGCGGCGGCTTTTTGCAGGGCCTCCCAATCATCGAAGTGCGCCCTTGGATCGATTTGCTCATTGCCTACGATGTGATCTTTATTGCGATTGCGTTTATGTTTTTCGATTATGTGGTGGAAGAGTGATTCGTGGAGGGTGGAGCGTGGAGGGTGGAGTGTGGAGGGTGGAGCGTGGATCCAGACCTTCCAGATTTTCGGAAACCTGGAAGGTCTTCAATCACCAATCTCCAATCACCAATCTCCAATCACCAATCTCCAATCACCAATCACCAATCTCAACCTGCAAACGTAAAAACCGGAGTGAATTTATGAAATCGAAACCTCGCGCATTATCCATTCTCGACACCCTCACCGCCATCCTTTTTGTGATCGCTGTCATGATGGTGTTCTTCTACGCGCCCGTGGAACGTGTGATGGGGCTGGTGCAGAAGGTATTCTATTTCCACGTGGCCGCGGCCTGGGTCGGCATGTTGGGATTTCTGGTTGCCGCCGTAGTGGGTGTTCTGTATCTTGTAAAGGGAGATCCCAAATATGATCTAACCGGACTAGCGGCTATCGAGATCAGCCTGGTCTTCTTTTTCGTCGCTATCATCATGGGGTCGATTTGGGCGCGCCCCATCTGGAATACCTGGTGGACCTGGGACCCCCGTCTGACCACGGCAACCATCGTCGAGCTGATCTATGCGGCTTATCTGATGCTGCGTCAGGGCGTCGAAGACCCCGACCGGCGGGCCAGGTTCGGCGCTGTTTACGCCATCTTGGGGTTTGTCTCTGTCCCCCTGACTTTTATCTCCATCCGCCTGCTGCGCACCATTCACCCGGTGGTGGTCGGAGGCGGCGACCCCAGCGCCGAGAGCAGCTTCGGCATGACCGGCCCCATGAAGCTGACCTTCTTCTTCAGCCTGTTTACATTCTCAGTGCTCTTTGCTGACCTGCTCTGGCACCGCATCCGCATGGGGCAGTTGGATGCTAAAGTCGAGGAATTACGTTTGAAGGTCTCGGGCTAAAGGCCGTCATCCGTCGTCCGTCGTCCGTCATCCATCGTCCTTCCGCCATTGAACTGGAGAATTTGCGCGATGTTCCTACAACAATCCCCCCCTGACACTCTCCACTACTTCATCGCCGGTTACGTTGTATTCTTCTCGGTGATGGCGATTTATTTGGGCAGCCTGATAGTTCGCTACCGCAATCTTAAGCAAAACCTTGAATTGCTGGAAGGATTGGATTCTTAGGGGGAGACACACAGGCGAGACCATTCTCCCCCAGAATTGGGGGCCGGGGGGCGGTCAGCGGTCAGCGGTCGTCCGTCGTCCGTCGTCCATCGTCGGTCCTCCATCGTCCGTCCCCATCAAGCACATGCCCGTAATGCCAGCTTAGCCAATTCGGCTCGTGCTCTTTGGATGCGAACTGTGTTGCCGCCCTCTTCCCCCATTTTGGCGCGCTGCTGCTTTTTATAAGCCAGTTCCGCTGCCAGGTTGTAGAAGCGATTGGTGGCCCGGTAACGCCCCGTGAAAAGAGCAACCAGCCGCGCCGCGCTCTGCGACCAGGCGGAACAGGCCGTCTTGTAATGGGCGGGGGAGATGATACCGCGGGCGGCCTCTTCTCGCAGGTAAAGCTTGATCCATTTTTGCTCACGCGAGAGCGCCCATAAAATGAAGACAAACATCAATAGCCAGCCTGACCAGTCTACGAAAGTCCCAAACGCCAGCCCGCCAATACCAGATGCCAGGCTGGCGATTGTGTTGTGCATCGAGTGGATGAAGATGGCGATTCCCCAGCCAGCGATGGGGAGAATCAGCTTGAGCCAGATTTTGCGTTGGAAGCGCGCCATCGCCAGTCCGATCCCAATGAACGCCGTGTAAAACGGATGCTGCCAGCCGACCAGTACCACCCGCACGAACACCAACCACAACAGCCCTGAATAGCCCCCTTCGAGAAAACCATAATTGTAAATATAGTAGATATTCTCAGTGGCCGCGAATCCTAACGCGGTGATTCCCGCGTAGACAATCCCATCCAAAACCGAATCGAACTCCTGGCGGAAGATCAGAAAGACCAGCAGCACGGCCAGCCCTTTGAGAGTCTCCTCGACGGGCGGCGCCACCAGCGCGCCGGTAGCCAGATCGGTTATGGCTTCGGAACCCGTGACGAGATAAACGCCTACGCCCAATAATGTATTGACGATGAACGCCATCCCGGCAGAGACCATAGCTCCCCACAGAAAGACCCCGCCAAGTAAGATTTTCGGCTCTTTCTCATACCGGTCTACCCAGTACAGGATCCAGGCGAAAAATAGCATTGGCACAATACCGAAAAAGACAGAAATGATGAAGCCCATATTACATCTCCGAAAGTAATCTTTCAAGCGGCTGCTGAAAGCTGGTGAAATAGAACGCGGACACTTGCACCTGCGGCACACTTGCACCTACGGCAAGTGCAGGTGAGTGCAGGTGTGACGCGGATACAGCGAATCACTGCGGATTCTTTAAAAAATATACCCCATTGGAATTGCCGGGGTATCCCCCAGATATGGGGGTGGTTTTCTGCAAAACGCACGGTTTCTCCCCCCAAATGTGGGGAAATCCCGGAGATCCCTAGGGACCAAAAAAAAACCGCGTCAATCCGCGTCAATCCGCTAAATCCGTGTCATCCGCGTTCTTTTGAATCAGGTGGCTGAACGCTTACTCTCCGTAAATATCAATTCTGTGCGCTGCACGCGGGCATTGTGGGGCGGAATCTCCAAAACCGCCAGAACCTCATCGGGGCGGCCGGTGGCCCCGGAGCGGGCTGACAAACGCATGATGATGCGTTGCCAGCCCTCAGGGGCGGGATCAATCGCATGCAGGTCTTCGATCAGAGGGCGCAGGTCGTACAGCTTGCCGCGGCGTTCCCGCATCAATGTTTCGGCCCCTAGCACGCGAACAATGCGCATAGCCAGGTCGTAGGGTATCTGCTCGATACCCAAGGGCATTTTAATATTTTTGGGATAAAGTTCAGCATCCTGAGTAGCGGAGCGTACACCTGCACTTGTCACCGCAGGTGCAAGTGTCGAAGCCGTGTCCTGAGCCTGACGAAGGGGGTGCGGCTCTGGCTTTACCCCGTTATTTTGAGCAGATACGTCATAAGCCGGGATGGATTCAAGCAGCGTGACCATGTAAACCGCAGATTGAACCAACTTTGGTAATTTAGGGGCCGTGAGATCCACTTCCTCGACGCGCAGAATCTCCATCCCGGGGGGAACCGCATCTCTGAGGCGGGATTCGATCTCAGTTGTGGCGTGATCCTGTTCCAGCCAGATATCTGCCACCTCGCATTGGCTGGTGAATCCCAGGGGCAGTGCGGTCGCCAGATTGATCTTGGGCCGCGGGTTGAAGCCCTGACTGTAAGCCAGCGGCAGCCCCGCGCGGCGCAGAGTGCGTTCCCAGGTACGCTGCAAATCCAAATGGCTGGTGTAGCGCATGGCTTCGGTTTTGGAAAAGGTAATTCTCAATCTCATAGTTTTGTGACCACTTGTCAGTCAATGTCATTAAGTTAAAGAAATGCCAGCGCTGATTGAGTAGCGGAGGCACGCATTTTGTGCCGGAGCGTATACCTATGCAGGTACTGCGCACCTGCACTGCGTGTGGCGCAAGTGTCGAAATCAAGCGTATTTTCGTGAAAATAATGTCTTCTAGCAACCCCGTTTGGTTTCGATATGGTTCTCCGCAAGCTCCGAACCTACTCAACCGGCACTCTCGTTTCACTAACTTAATGACATTGAGTTGTCAGTCATTCGCCATATTGATGACTGGTGTCTCATCTCAACCAGTTTTTTCCTAGTTCGGCCGCTTGCTGGCGGAAAAACGCTTTGACAGTTTCCCAGGATACCTCTTTGATGGTGGGTAAGGGTGCCTCCCGGTCAGCCCGTTCGAAATAAACCAATCGCTTTACAACCTGGCTCTCGAAATCTCGCGTACCGGGATATTTATTTGGAGCAAGGTTTAGCAATTGGCGTAAAGAAAGATTCTGGCAGATGGCGTATAAATCGTGAAAATCCTTGCGGCTGGCGCGGGATAACAAGGCATCCAGCTTCATCAGACCAATATCCGCGATCCCTGCTAATCGAAAACCTTCAATGTTGACAAGTGGATTGACCATTGCATAACCGTAGCCGTAAAACCCCACGCGCACGCTACCGGCCAGAAGAACCACATTGCCCCAGGATGAATCAGCCAGGATAGGATCAAAGGGTTTTAGGGCCAGAAGGAGAGATTGACGTATAGATGGAATGTCTTCCGCAGGCGAAAAAAAATCCAGATCGAATGATTGGCGGTGTCCCAACTGAAGTGCGAGAGCTGTCCCTCCTGCCAGATAGAAGCTCGAACCTATCTCGCTGCCGCTAAAAACTCCCATCACCCGGCGCATTTGTGGCGAAATGGTGTTCCAGAAGATCTTCATTGCAGGTCTAAAACCAATTTCCAAAATGTCAGGTGGGGTTCAGGGAGCGCAATATTTCCCCAATCTTTGATCCAAGAGACGACCTGATCGCGAGTGTACACCGAAAAAAGCCAGCCAATTTCTGCCCGATTGCCATATTGCAGTGTTCGTTCGATGATGGTTGCGGCAGAGCGTTCCAGGTCAAGCTGGTTCAAATCGTATTCCTGAAAAAAAGGCACCAGAGATTCCGGTATCCTTGTGTCAGGATGGCTATGATTTTGGGTATCATTAAGTATTGGATTCATAATTGTACGTCTGATTTACTGAACCTCTGGGCACTTCCATCCCTCGCCGGGATTGTCACGCCGCAACTCGTTGAAAGTGGGCAAAATACCGCAGGCGAAGCATTGTTCCCGGCAGTCTACGCGGGTTTGACCCTCGAGACTCCATTGGTAATCCTCGATCAGAAATTTCTTGCGCACGCCGGCGTTGATATGATCCCAGGGGAAAGCTTCGTTGAGGAGGCGTTGGCGGTGGGTGTAGAAATCGGGGTCTAAGCCTGCGGCTTCGAAGGCCTCCGTCCAGGCCTCGAAATCGAAATGCTCGCTCCAGGCATCGAATTTGGCACCCAGCCGCCAAGCCCCGTAGACCACCTCGGCCATGCGACGGTCGCCGCGCGCAAGCCAGGATTCTAGCAGCGTGCCTTTGGGATCGCTCCAACTCAATTTCAGGCCGCGCCCGCGTACTTCGCGTTTGAGCAGCTCTTGCTTAGCCTCGATCTGCTCCAGCGTGTCGCAGGGCACCCACTGGAATGGGGTGTGGGGCTTGGGAACGAATGTGCCCACGCTGGCGTTGACCTTCGCCCGCTGGCCAATTGTCGCCCAACCCTCCCGCAGCACAGCTTTGCACAAATCGGCAATGGCTTGCACGTCTTCCATTGTTTCGGTTGGCAGCCCAATCATAAAATAGAGTTTGATGGTTGTCCATTTGCGGGAGTAAATCTCGCCGGCGACTTTTAGGAGTTGATCGTTGTCAATGGGCTTGTTGATGATCTGGCGCATTCTGTCGGTGGCGGCTTCGGGAGCCAGGGTGAATCCGCCCCGCCGCGCCCCCCGGAGGGAATCCATCAGATCGATGGATACGCTTTCGATGCGCAGCGAGGGCAGAGAAATGGATAAATGCTGCCCCGCAAAACTCTCGCCCACCGCCTCGACCAGCGCGACGATTTGTGTGTAGTCGCTGGACGATAACGACAGCAGGCCAACATCATCGTAGCCGGTCTGCGCGCTGGTCTCTGCGATGGCCGCGAGAATCTCTGCTGCGGGAAGCTCGCGCACCGGACGGTTGACCACTCCAGCGTGGCAGAAGCGGCAGCCGCGCGTGCAGCCCCGCATGATCTCGACGACAGCCCGGTTATGGACTGTGTCAATATACGGCACGACAAAACGGGTGGGCGGCGGCGGCAGCTTGCCAACAATCCGCTTGACCACCGGCAGCGGGGCCTCGGCATCCAGCTTTTCGATATGCGAGAAAGCCCCCTCCTCGCCATAATGGGCCTCATAAAGCGCAGGCACATACACACCCGGAATCTGCGACAGCGCAAGCAACAAATCCTCCCGTGACTCGCTGATTCGCTGACTCGCCGACTTGCAAGCCTGCACGCAATCCACAATCTCGTGAATCACCTCCTCCCCCTCGCCAATCACAAAGGCATCGATGAAGGCGTGCATCGGCTCGGGGTTGAAGGTGCTGTGTCCGCCGGCGATGACCAGAGGGTGTTTCAGGCCGCGCTCAATGCTGAAGAGCGGAATCCCGCCCAAATCCAGCAGGTTTAGCGCCGAGGTGTAGAGAGTCTCATAAGGCAAAGAAATCCCCACAATGTCGAAATCCGCCAGAGAATGCTTCGTCTCTAACGAGTAGAGCGGGATTCCATCCCGCCGCATGGCCGCTTCCATATCATCCCAGGGAGCGTAGACCCGCTCAGCCAGAGCATCGGCGCGCTGGTTGAGGCTATCGTAGAGGATCGCCAGTCCCAGGTTGGACATGCCCAGGTCGTAGATATCGGGGAAGACCAGGGCGACGCGGGTA
>JBDRGC010000104.1:0-8646 GCA_043818215.1 Chloroflexota bacterium
GCGGATTTGCGCGGATTAAAAACAAAAATAATCCGCGTAAATCCGCTCAATCCGAAAATTCCGCGTTCTATTCCTACGATGGCTGAGTAGTTACTCCCTAAAATACTATAGTGCCCTATGGGTTGAGATGATACTCCCCAAAATCAAAAAAGGAGTGCCAGTCATCAGATGACTGGTACTCCATTTTTAAAATCTTACTTGCACTTGAGGCGACGATGGGATTCGAACCCATGATGAAGGTTTTGCAGACCTCTGCCTTACCACTTGGCCACGTCGCCAGTCTTATTGCAAATTGCGGACTGCGGATTGACGAATGCAAGTATTCGATCCGCAATCATCATTCCACAATCCGCAATTTTCTGAGCGGGCGATGGGATTCGAACCCATGGCCTTCTCCTTGGCAAGGAGACGTTATACCACTTAACTACGCCCGCGTATTCGGTTAGACCGAGAGTGCCGAGAGCCAGAATCGAACTGGCGACACCGCAATTTTCAGTCGCGTGCTCTACCAACTGAGCTATCTCGGCTTGGCGCGTCTTTGTTCAACGCAGCCCAAATTTTACTCGCGGGGTGCATGATTGTCAAGCACGGGTAAAAAACTCTTCCGCTTATCCTCACATCTTGCACTCCCACCATTAACCTCCCGGTGGTACAATCCCCCCTCGTGTAGGATTGCCACCCAATGTTTGCCGGAAACTGTCATTGCGAGTATCTCCACATCGCTATTGGCGCTGTTCAATCAGGAAATATATTTATATCGTGTCATTGCGAGCCGACGCTTCTCGGTGAAGCAATCTCCTTCTCGCTAAGGAGGAGATTGTTTCGCTCCGCATGCTCCGCTCGCAATGACAACCGCGAAGTTCGATTGCAGCGGGAGGCCGCGGCTATGTCTCGTTCATGGGATACTATAAAACGCAGCGCGCATCTGACTGCCATTCTGTTGGCGGCGGTTTTGCTGCTTCAGCGCAGTGTCCTCGAACCGGGAGATAAAGTTGAGCAGGTGCGCGCCTTCACCCGCCAAATCGAGTTTGACTATGCCGCCTGGGTGTTGGATGCCCTATGGGTCAAGTTAGAGCAGATCGGGCTGGGTGCTGCAGATTACGTTGCGGAGGAGAATCAACCCCAAATCGTGTTGGATTACCTGGATTTGGTCGTCCGCATTCAACGGGCGGAAGGTTTTCTCGACGATTACTACGCCGATCCCAATCTCATCGATCCCGAAGCTGCCTCGTTGCTGCTGCGCCGGGACCTGGCAGGACTCTACGCTCAACGGGAGCAACAGGCCCCCCTGGCAGAATCTATCATCCAAAGCCAGCTCGGCGCCGTGGTCGCGGACCTGGGGTTGACCTTCGGGGGGCAGCCCATCCCCCCGGTGCTGTATCACGTCACCCCGCTGCCGCTGGCCCTGATCGTCTCCCCGCGGGAGGTCATCCGCCAGGACGCCGATGTCTCATTGCATCCCAATATCACTGTCGACCAGCGTGCGGCTCTCGAAGAGCAGATAGATCAGTCGCTGGATGTCTCCTCGCTGATCGTCAATATCGGCGGAGTGGGGCTGTATCCCACTATGGTGATGCAAACCAGCAATATCAACTGGCTGGCCGAAGTCGTCTCTCACGAGTGGACGCATAATATTCTGACCCTGCGCCCCCTGGGAGCCAGTTACTACGTCAGCCCGGAACTGCGCACCATGAACGAGACCGCCGCTAATATCTCCGGCAAAGAGATCGGCTCGGCAATCATCGCGCGATTCTATCCGCAATTCGTCCCGCCTCCGCCTGCCGACCCCGCTGCACTTGCGCCGCCCGCTTCGACCGCGCTCAACACGGAGACTGAACCGCCCCCCTTCGACTTCCGGGACGCAATGCACGCAACCCGCGTCACCGCCGACGAATTGCTGACCGCAGGCCAGATCGAAGAAGCCGAAGCCTATATGGAGGCCCGCCGCCTGGTCTTTTGGGAGAACGGCTACCGTATCCGTAAGCTAAACCAGGCTTACTTTGCCTTCCACGGAGCCTATGCCGATGTCCCCGGTGGAGCCGCTGGCGAGGACCCGGTGGGGGCTGCCGTGCGGGAACTGCGCGCCCAGAGTCCCTCCCTGGCGGCCTTTCTAAACCGGATGTCGTGGATGTGGACTTTCGAGCAATTGCAAACCGCCGTCGCGGAAGAAAAATGATACTTTTCTGGTAGAATTGGCGAAATCTATTCAACAGGACTTCGCAGTTCAAGGTGCGACGCACTTCTAAAGTGCGTCGCACCTTGAACTGCATATGTCTTATTCAAATAGGAGAAACTTTATGTACAAAAAAATATTAGTTTTATTGGTATTAATTCCTCTGCTGCTAACAGCCTGCGGCGGGGGCCAACAGACTCCGGTGGAGGAGGCTATCGTTACTGAGGAGGCTGCTCTGGCCCCCACAAATACGGCTGCCATTCTGCCCACCGAAGTCCCACAGGTCGAGGTTGAAGCAGCGACAGAGACTGCGCCTCCCGCATCCGGCCCTGTTAGTGAATGTACGATGGTCAGTGCATTGCCAGACCCTCCGGCCGAATATGCGAATCTCTTCACCATAACCGAAGATGACTGGGTTCACGGTTCCGACACCGCTGCGTTAACCATCATCGAATACGCCGACTTCCAGTGACCATACTGTGCCCAAATTGCGCCCGTGTTGGCGCAACTCGAAACTGCATTCCCCGACGATTTACGCTTCGTCTACCGCCACTTCCCACTGGTCAGCATCCACGATAAAGCCCTGCTTTCCACCCAGGCCGCCGAGGCTGCCGGACTGCAAGGCAAATTCTGGGAGATGTACAATTTTCTATATGCGAACTTCTCCGAATGGGCCGATCTCTCCGTGGAACAATTCCAGGAATGGCTGCTCGAAAATGCTGCCGGTTTAGAATTGGACACCGACCAATTCGAAGCCGATCTTACCAGCGATGAACTCGCATCCCTGGCTCGAAACGCCTGGGAATATGGACAAGAGGCCGGCATCGGTGGTACGCCGTTCTTTTTCGTCAACGGTATCCCTTACAACGGGCCAATGGATGTTGCCAACATAGCAACTCTCATCGAATTGATCAAGTTGAAAGAAAAGCAGTTCACCATCTGCCCTCCCATGACCATTGATCCCCTCAAGCAATATATCGCCACTATCCAAACCGAAAAAGGCGATATTGTGCTGGAACTCTTCCCCGATGTGGCGCCGTTAGCGGTGAATAGTTTCGTCTTCCTGGTAGAAAACGGCTGGTTCGATGACGTCACCTTCCACCGCGTGCTGCCCGGGTTCATGGCCCAGGCTGGCGATCCCACCGGCACAGGAATAGGCGGCCCCGGGTATGCCTTCAAAACCGAGACAAGTCCCGATCTGATCTTCGACCGCGAGGGTCTGGTGGCGATGGCCAATGCCGGCCCCGATACCAACGGCAGCCAGTTCTTCATAACCTACGGCCCGGAAGAACAACTGAACGGCAGCTATACCATCTTCGGCGAGGTGATCGAGGGGATGGATGTAGCGGAAGCTCTATCACCGCGTGACCCGTCTCAAGGTGCAGGTCTCCCGCCGGGGGATGTGATCATTAGTATCACAATCGAAGAGCGGTGATTCGTGAAGCGTGAAGCGTGGTGCGTGATGATTGATGAGTGAGTTCACGCATCACGTTTCACGTTTTCACGGAACCGGAACACTTAATTATTGCCACATCCTATATTACTTCGCTATTGACCAATGCAACAATCCAATCTCCAACCTCCAATACCCAAAGGGCACGATGTCTCTAATCACCAACGACCCATCCACTGGCCTTCTGTGTGGCAGCTTGGGTTAAGCCTGATCGCGGCCTTGACATTGTGGGGTTTTGCGGCCGCGCTGTTCATGCTGGTGGTGAGTTCATTCTACAGCGCATCCATCTCCGGCGTGGAAACCGCTGACCCGTTGCCTCTGCTACTAATGGCCGCAGGAGCCGCCAGTGGGGGTATTTTGCTGATCCCATCGGCAGGATACGCCTTGCTGCGAATTTTAGGCCGCCCCAACCCAATCAAATTCCAAGTCCGCCGCCCCGGGTTATTGCTCCTTCTGCTACTGCCTCCCGTGGTGGCGTTGGGACATTGGGTAGCCGGATATTCCAACCTGGCCTGGATAGCCCTGCCTCCTTTGCATGTGATTGCCGCGGGGCTGCCGATTTTGGGGCTGCTTCTCCTGGGATTGCGCGGCCTGTCCCCCGGCTCTCCCCAACGCGCCTGGGGCATCTTCGGGAGCGGATTGGTGCTGGGGCCGGCTCTCAGCCTGGTAGTCGAGGCCGCGGCCCTGGCAATCGTCGCCATATTGGGATTCATTTACCTCTCCCGCGATACTATTCTGGTCGAGAAAATCATGGCTCTATCCGAACAACTGCCCACCTCGCCAGAATCGGCGGACGCCATCTTAGAACTCCTGGAACCATATCTGTTGCAGCCCGGCACGATCTACCTCGGGCTGGTCTTCGGGGCGATTTTCGTTCCCCTGATCGAAGAATTGTTCAAACCCATCGGCGTGTGGCTGCTGGTGGGGCGCAACCCGACCGCAGTCCAAGGGTTCGCGGCCGGGCTTATCAGCGGAGCAGGTTACGCCCTGTTCGAGAACTTTGCTCTCGCGGCAGGCTCAAGCGAAGAATGGAGCGCCATCGTGTTGGCGCGTATGGGCACCAGCTTGATCCACATATTCACCGCCGGGCTGACCGGCTGGGCGCTGGCCCTGGCATGGCGTGAGGGCCGCTATATCCGCCTGGGGGTGACATATCTTGTGGCCGTATCCATCCACGCCCTATGGAACGGGCTGGTGATTATGAGTATCGTGCCCGAATTCGTATCTGCCGGAGTCTCGTTCCCAAACATCGTGCTAAACATTGGAAGCGCGGCTCCTGTGGGATTCATGGTGCTGATTGGGGGCAGCTTTGCCCTGTTATTGATAAGTAACGCTGCCCTTAGGCGTGCTATCACTCCACCCGCGCGCTTGCAGCCCGGAGCTGCGGATGTAATTTTTACCGACGAGGAAAATCTGACCAATGGAAATCATTTCATACCTGATTGACCTGTTCCTTCATTTAGATACATATATGGGAGAGATCATCTCCCAATATGGGATATGGACTTATGCCATCCTATTTTTTGTCATTTTCATGGAAACCGGTTTGGTAGTGACCCCCTTCCTACCCGGGGATTCTCTGCTCTTTGCGGCAGGGACATTCGCTGGTTTGGGATATCTGGATGTTTGGGTGCTGTTCATCCTTATGGGTATCGCTGCCGTTTTAGGAGATACCGTCAATTACTGGATCGGGCATTATATCGGGCCGCGGGCCTTCAGCGGGAGTATCCGTTTTCTCAAAAAGGAATATCTGGACCGCACCCACGAATTTTATGAGAAGCACGGCGGCAAAACCATCATCCTGGCGCGCTTCATCCCCATTATCCGCACCTTTGCGCCCTTCGTGGCTGGTGTCGGTGCGATGACTTACGGACACTTCATCACTTTCAACGTGGTCGGCGGTATATTGTGGGTGGCGATCTTCATTTTCGGTGGTCATTTCTTTGGTAATATTCCCATCGTCAAAGAAAACTTCGAGTTCGTCATTGTGGCAATTATTGCCATCTCCGTGCTGCCAATGGTGATCGAATTTTTCAAGGCGCGTATTCGGCGATCTGCATCCTAGGGGAATGTTGCGTGAATTCGCGACGCCCGGCGACTGTAAGTCGCAGCAACAGGAGCGCGAAGCCTGCCTACGCAGGCTGGATACCAGTCCACGAAGGTGGACTTTGTGCATTTTGTTTCAGCGACTTGAGTCGCCGAAGTGCGCGTATCCGGCGACTGTTCACTTGCAGGGATGCGTACATAAAAGTCGCGTACCCGGCGATTGTAAGTCGCCGGAGAGTGTAGAGCGGGTGTTGTACAAGTATGAAATCTATCATCTACCAACCTATTGGCATCATTCATTCTCCCTTCGCAGAACCCCAGAGAACCCCCATCCAGCCCGCCGCGGCCCAGGGAGTCGAAGGGCGGGTAGAAATCTTTCCCCAATTTGTAGAGGGCATCAACGACCTGGATGGATTCTCCCACGTCATCCTGTTGTATCACTTTCACCGGGTGAAAGAAACCAAATTGACAGTCAAGCCTTTCATGGACAATGAGTTTCACGGGGTTTTCGCCACGCGTGCTCCCTCCCGGCCCAATCCAATTGGCCTGTCCATCGTGCGGTTGGTTGGCGTCGATGGGCGGACATTGCTTATCCAGGATGTAGATATCCTCGACGGTACGCCGCTCTTGGATATCAAGCCTTACGTCCGCGAGTTCGATATCCGTGAAATCGAAAGTCAGGGCTGGCTCGAAAAGAATGTCAACCAGCTTCCCGATATGAAAGACGATGGGCGGTTTGTGCCGACGTCTCCGGCGACTGTAAGTCGCATCAACAGGAGCACGAAGCCTGCCTCCGCAGGCTGAGAATAGACCCAGTCCACGAAGGCCTGAGCTGAGCTTGTCGAAGCATGGACTTTGTGCATTTTGTTACTGCGACTTGAGTCGCCGGAGCGCGCGTATCCGGCGACTGTAAGTCACGGCAACAGGAGCACAAAGCTTGCCTCCGCAGGTTGAGAATAGAACCAGTCCACGAAGGCCTGTGCTGAGTTTGTCGAAGCGTGGACTTTGTGCATTTCGTTGCTGCGACTTGAGTCGCCGAAGCGCGCATATCCGGCGACTGTAAGTCACGGCAACAGGAGCACGAAGCCTGCCTTCGCAGGCTGAGAATAGAACCAGTCCACGAAGGTGGACTTTGTGCATTTTGTTACTGCGACTTACAGTCGCCGAAGCAAATAGGAAGAGACGAGAAATGAGTAAAAGAATAAGCGACACCTATAAGCAAATCGTTGTGGACGCCGGCCTGACCATGCTTCGGGAGGGGTTGACCGTGGGCACCTGGGGCAATGTCAGTGTGCGGGATAGCGAAACAGGTCTGATTTATATCAGTCCCAGCGGTATGGAATATCAAAGCATCCAGATCGAGGATATTGTTGTACTAGATGCTTCGTTGAATATTGTCGATGGCTTCCGCATGCCTTCTATCGAAAAAGAGATGCACGCTGCGGTTTACAATGCCCGCTCAGATGCTAATGCAGTCATTCATACGCACCCGCTGTATTCCACGGTGCTGGGAGTGAATGATATGGAACTGCCTGCGATCAGTGAAGATTTTGCCCAGATTGTTGGAGATAAGATTATCTGCTCTGAATATGCTTTGCCAGGAACGCCAGAGCTGGCCCAAAATGCGGTCAAGGCTCTAGGGAAACGAAATGCAGTCCTTCTGCCCAATCACGGCACGATGAGCGTGGGTGAGGATATGAAAAACGCGCTGATGGTTTGTCAGGTGGTAGAGAAAGCAGCCCATATTTACATTCTGGCGAAGAGTATTGGCACCCCACACTTGATATCTGATGAAGACATCAAGGCTATGCAGGACTACAAAAAGAATGTGTATGGGCAGAGGTAGTTTGGGGGGCACATTTCCTCCAAAGCCCATCCTGAACCGCCCCGGCACGGAGAGCGAAGCCTGCGGAGCAATGGCAAGTCCTTTTCTTTTCCTGATATAATCCCCGTCACTATGCGTAACCGAAAAATAACGATTGCCCTGCTGACAATACCAGTGGCTGTCTTCGTCCTGGCTTTGCTCTATAACTACCCCCCCATCAATAACCAGCTGGCCTGGCGAATTTCATCTTGGCGGTCGCAGATCAAATACGCTCTCAATCCGCCGGAGGAGGCAGTATTCATCCCGCAGGGGCAGCAGGGTCAAGTCGATGCAATTGTCGAGGCTACCATGCTGGCACTGACGCCGACTGCGAGGCTGAGTCCCACTCCCGCACCAGCAAGCCCCACTCCCACGTCTCCGGGGCCAACCGCCACATTCCTCCCATCCCCTACACCAACCATCACGTCCACGCCCCTACCGGAAAGCGTCATTCTCGACGGTGTGGTCTACGTTGACCAGCACAGCCGCTGGAATTACTGCGGCCCGGCCAACCTGACCATGGCGCTCAAATTCTGGGGCTGGCCCGGTTCCCGTGATGATATCGCCCGCGTGGTCAAACCGGGAATTCAAGACCCCTCCATCGATTTCATCCAGCAAGGCCGCTTGGACAAAAACGTGATGCCTTACGAGATGGCCGATTTCGTCATTGAGGAGACCGCGTTCAACGTGGTGACACGTCACGGCGGGGACATGAATCTGGTCAGGCGGCTGCTCTCCGGCGGCTTCCCCGTTCTAATCGAAAAAGGCTACTATGAGGCTGATTACACTGGCAAAATTGCCTGGTTGGGACATTATCTCTTCACCACCGGCTACGAAGATGCCGCGAGCGAGTTCATCGTGCAAGATGCTTACCTGAAGCCCGGCAAGGATATGCGCGTGGATTATGAAACTTACCTGGATGGCTGGCAATCCTTCAATTATCTCTTCATGGTCATCTATCCTCCGGAGCGGGAAGTGGAGGTTTTCGAGTTGCTTGGCCCCTATGCAAACGCTAACTGGTCGTACCAGCACGCGCTTGATATTGCCGAGGCTGAGGCTGAAACTACGTCGGGGAACGCCGAGTTCTTTGCCTGGTTCAATAAGGGAACC
>JBDRGC010000105.1:0-10989 GCA_043818215.1 Chloroflexota bacterium
ATGCCTGCGTAGTTTGTGTTATCCTTGTTCATGGTCGGTTCTCCTTTGCACCTATTTGAGTGCGATTGTTGATTGTGGACACCTCTAAGGTATATCACATTTTGGAAAATCGACTTTCTCATCCTATCTCAACCGGCGGAATATCTTACTCCAAATCAAATGAAATACACCCAAATGATTTATTTTGACCAACAAGGCACATATATGCATTACCGGGCATCGAAATTATTCTTGCAATTGATCCTCAGGAGATCACAATGACCATCCGCATAGGACTTATCGGTTCTGGCCGTATGGGTGAAGTCTTTGCTCATCATCTGGCCTATAGCATCGCAGAGGCCGATTTTGTAGCTGTAGCGGATGTCAATCATGAGACCGCGAAACGCGTCGCTTCCCGGTACGGCGCTAAGAGACATTATGGTGATTATGCTGAACTCCTCTCCCAGAAAGATATTGATGCCGTGGTGATCGCTACCCCGACTAAGACCCATGAAAAGGTTGTCGTTGACGCAGCCAATGCGGGCAAACATATCTTTTCCGAGAAACCACTGGCTTTGACTCTGCAAGGCTGTGATACTGCCCTGACTGCGGTAAAAGCTGCGGGGGTCAAGCTGCAAGTTGGCTTCATGCGGCGCTACGATCCGGCGTATTTAGCTGCCAAACAGAAAATCGATGCAGGGGTGATTGGTACCCCAGTGATGTTCAAATCCATTGGACGCGACCCCAAACGAACCAGTCTGGAATTTGCTCATCGTGTGAACAGCGGCGGGTTGATCATGGATATGGGTGTCCATGATTTCGACCTGGCCCGTTGGTTGATGGACAGTGAAGTCAAACGGGTTTTCAGTGAGGGGGGCTGCCTGGTTTTCCCTGAACTTAATGATGTCAACGACATTGACAACGCTGTCATCAGCCTGAAGTTCGAGAATGGAGCTGTTGGCGCAGTGGATCTCAGCCGTAATGCAGTTTATGGCTACGATGTCCGCACAGAGGTGATGGGTTCGGAGGGCAGCCTCTATATTGGCAAAGAACAACAAACACCCTTATGGGTAAAAACCCGCGCCGGTATTACCCATGACACTGTGCCTTATTTCATGGAGCGATTTGCTGAAGCATACGCCGCCGAGATCAAGGACTTTGTCGCTTGTTTGGAAGACGATAGGGAACCCACGGTTAGTGGTTATGATGGACGAAAGGCCACTGCCATTGGGATCGCCGCGACGATCTCTTTCGATGAAGGCCGACCGGTGGAATTAGGTGAGCTAGAGTAACTACTCAGCTAGCCCCCCTGATCCCCCAACTTTGGGGGGAACCCGGATTACTCAGCCCAATTTTGGAGAGAACCGTGTTGCTCCCCCCAGGATTGGGGGGCAGGGAGACCTCGGGCGTTGTTTAACCAGATTCGTCGTCTGCCTTATGAGTCACGAACTAGGAATATAAAGGAGGTGATAACACAAAATAAAATATGTATCTGGATGTGTCGCTCGTATCAACTATAAGAATTCTTATCAATCAAGGAGTAGAAAAATGTCACGCAAATTATTTTCGTTGTTATTGGTGCTTGTTGCCCTGGTCTTGTTTGCAGCTTGCACCCCAACAGAGACGGCAGAGGTACCTGCCGATGAGGTCGTCGTCGAGAAAGTCGAGGAGCCTCAAGTTACACAGGCCGGCCTGGTCATCGGCATGGCTGTCCACGAAAACCCCGCCGAGTCTTCGTTCTGGGGCGTAGTGGAAACTGGCGCCAAAGACGCGGCCGCGGCTATGGGCGTAGAGCTTAAGTCCGGTGGAAGCCTCGACCCCACGGAGCAGGCCCAACTGGTTGAAACCTACATCACCGAAGGTGTGGACGGCATCATCGTCTCTTTGGCCAACCCCGACGCAATGATGGATGTGCTCAAAAAGGCAATTGACGCCGGCATCCCGGTGATCACCATCAACTCCGGGCTCGACATTTACAAGGAAATCGGTGCCCTCAACCACATCGGCCAGACAGAGTTCGTGGCTGGGCAGGGAGCTGGAGAGCAGTTCAATGCTGCGGGAGCATCCAAGGTGCTCTGCGTTATCCACGAGGAAGGCAATATCGGCCTCGAGGAACGATGTGATGGTCTTACCGACACTTTCGGCGGCGATGTAGAACGCTTCAACGTCGCCACCACAGGAGTCAGGGACGTTGCAGGGACCCTGGCAAGTATTCAAGACAAGCTTATCTCCGACTTAAGCATTGACGCGATCCTGACGCTCAACCCCAATATTGCTGTCGCTGCCCTGGATGCGTACAAGGCTGCCGGTGTTGATGTAAAACTGGCGACCTTCGACCTCAGCCCAGATGTCCTTGAAGCACTCGAAGCAGGTGAGATGCTGTTTGCCATTGATCAGCAGCAGTACCTCCAGGGATACCTGCCGGTCGTTTTCTTGTACCTGTACAACACCAACCTGAACGTCGTCGGTGGTGGTTTGCCCGTACTCACAGGGCCTGGTTTTGTTAACGCCAGCAATGCTGCTACCGTGAAGGACCTCTCCGCTGCCGGGACGCGATAAAGCAGCACACTCGAACAAATGGTTGCGGGACGAGGTAGTCCCCGTCCCGCAACATCCACCCACGCCCCCCATTAAAGGAGGTTATCCATGACAACTAAGACGATTGACGCCGCAAGTGCTGACGAGCGGATTGCTGAAGTCGGCTTCATTAGAGGCCTTTTCCGGCGGCCCGAAGTTGGGGCCGTCATTGGTGCTGCCGTTGTATGGGTGTTTTTTGCGCTTTTCGCAACGGAAAACTGGCTCACGGTTGGCGGAATGGCTCGCATCCTGGACCCATCCTCTACTCTGGGTATTATGGCAGTTGCGGTGGCCCTGCTCATGATCGCCGGCGAATTCGATCTTTCAGCCGGCGTTATGACTGGAACGACAGGGTTGATTGCAGGGATGCTTAGCACCCAGCTTGGCCTGAATATTTGGCTATCCATGTTAGTGGCACTAATTTTTGCTCTGGTTGTTGGCTACCTGAATGGCCTGCTGGTGGTCAAGACGGGACTACCCAGTTTCATCGTGACTCTCAGCACTTTCTTCATCTTAAGGGGAGCGAACGTTGGCGTGACCCGCCTGGTCATCAACCAGGTGCGGGTCAGTGGCATTGACGATGCGCCGGGCTTTTTTGCTGCCCGCGCGTTTTTCAATACGGAAATCACATTGTTCGGCACCGAGTTCAGAAGCTCGATCATCTGGTGGATTCTGCTCACCCTCCTGGCAAGCTGGATTTTGTTGCGGACGAAGTATGGCAGTTGGATTTTCGCCACCGGGGGTGACGCAGAGGCCGCTCGCAACGTGGGTGTGCCCGCGGAGCGCGTGAAAATCGTACTGTTCATGACAACCGCCGCGGCCGCCTGGCTGATAGGCATAATGAGCGACTTACGCCTGCGCTCTGCCGTGGCAAGCCAGGGCATTGGCCAGGAGTTCGTTTACATCATCGCCGCTGTCATCGGCGGCTGTCTGCTAACTGGCGGGTATGGGTCTGCATTCGGTGCAGCAGTGGGCGCGATCATCTTCGGGATGGTCCGCGTGGGCATTGTCTTTGCCGGGTGGGACACCGACTGGTTCTATGCTTTTCTGGGCGTCATGCTGCTCGTCTCCGTCCTCGTGAACAACTTCACTCGCAAGAAAGCCGAAGCCGCGACCGCGGCCACCGCCAAAGCCCACACTGAAGAGGAGGTGTCGTAATGGTTGAACCTATCCTTGAAGTCCGCAATATTTCCAAGATGTTCGGCAGTGTGATCGCTCTCAGCAACGTGTCGGCCAAAGTATATGCCGGCGAGGTCACCTGCTTGCTAGGCGATAATGGCGCCGGAAAGTCAACCCTGATCAAAATCTTTGCCGGTGTACATCAGCAAACCGAGGGTGACTACTTCTTCGGAGGCAAGAAGATGATGCTCTCTTCCCCTCGCGAGGCACTCGCTATGGGGATTGCAACAGTTTACCAGGACCTATCCCTGATTCCCCTGATGCCTGTCTGGCGCAACTTTTTTCTCGGCTCAGAGCCGGAAAAGAAATTTGGACCGTTCAAGCGCTATGACATTGACTTTGCCAAACACACCGTGCGTGAGGAACTCGGCAAGATGGGGATTGACATCCGCGATCCCGATCAGTCCGTGGGCACCATGTCCGGCGGTGAGCGCCAATCGGTGGCTATTGCCCGGGCGGTCTATTTCGGAGCCAAGGCCTTGATTCTCGATGAGCCGACGGCTGCCCTGGGTGTGAAACAGGCTGGCACGGTGCTGCGTTACATCGCTCAAGCCAGAGAGCGAGGCCTGGGAGTCATCTTCATCACCCACAACCCACACCACGCCTATACTGTTGGCGACAGGTTCATCATTCTCAAACGCGGCAAGACTCTAGGTATCTGGAGCAAAGATGAGTTGAGCCGTGACGAAATGATTAGAAGTATGTCTGGCGCCGACGAGTTGGAGGCCTTGAGCCATGAACTAGAAAGAGGTCGCGCCCAAGGGTGACGCTAGAGATGAGCAGTGAAGAAGCCAGGTTTTTCTACCCTGGCTGTAGGGAACGAAACGTTGTCCCACTACAAAGCCCAAAAACCTGGTTTCATAAGCCCTTGGCTCAAAATTGGCTGCTTTGCTGTCTTGTAGTCACAGTTGTTGTTGCAGTTCTCACAAGCGCGGCCTTGTCGAGTTGCTCGCAGACATCAGGGCCGCCGGAACTCATCATCGACGAGTCCGTGGCGGGTGATTTCGAAACGCTGGCGATAGAGACCTGGGATGAGTTTCTCACAGTGTTCCAGGCCAGAACCAGCTGCTTTGGCGATGTCCGCTTGCATGCCACGCGCACCCTAGGCAGCCGGGCGGCCTACGATCCGGCCAGCGCCACGGTCACCGTCCGGGTTCCGGGAACCTCGGCTATGCTGCAAAGCGCACTGGTCCACGAGTGGGCACACCACATCGAATTCCAGTGCAACCAGCACAAGTCCCTCAGGCCCGCATTCCTCAACGCACTGGGCCTGCCGCCAAACACACAATGGCGGCCTGAAGTACTACCTGTAAACACATCGGCAGATATGCCATCTGAACAATACGCTGAAGCGACGATCGTACTCGTACTTGGCCAGCGGCAGATCCCCAACGGTGTACGTATCACTGAAGATGCGATTCGTGTCATCGAGGAATGGGCAGGCGGCGATTGAATTAGTACTTAGCAGTGAAAAGTTTGCATAAAAAAAACAAGAATATCCTAACCACAAAGGATACCTATGCAGGCATACCATACCGGTTTCTGGGGAATGCACACCAAGATACACGAAGGAAACAAAGGATCACGAAGGTTTATTTTGTGTTCCTTCGTGCCCTTTGTGGTAAAAATTTGGTTCCGGCTTGTCCGGGTTAGGAGAAATCATTATGTTCAAGAAAATACTTGTCGCGTTGGATGGCTCATCCCATTCGAAGCGCGCTATTGATTCTGCCATTGACTTGGCGAATCGTTACCAGGCTTCTGTTTTACTCTTACACGTGATTCGTGATTTTTCGCTTCCCAAAGAATTGCTGGAAATGATCTCCGCAGGAGAGGTGACAGCCTCACGCAGGGAAATTCTGGAGGACTCTGCCGAGATCATCCTAGGTGACGCCCTGGAAAAATTTCAGGGAGCCGGCCTTTCAGATATAACCAGTGATTTTCTCGTAGGAGACCCGGCCACTACGATCGTCGATTACGCCGGGCAGAACGGTGCCAATCTCATCGTAATCGGACATCGGGGCCTGGGTCCCCCTGGTGATTTGTTGGGCAGCGTAGCGAGAAAGCTCACGAACATAAGCACAGTCTCGTGTCTCGTGGTTACCTGACAATCGGGTCTGTTGAGGGTGCCAGGGGCAGGGCGCCGAGACTCTCATCTCGCCCAGGATGATTCGGGCCAATGACGCATCACCTGAACAATTTTAGCGATTGAGTTTGTTTGAAGATGAAGAAGTATCATCCAAAAATCCGGGGGAAGAGGGACGGTATTCAATACCCCCGCCCCCTTTTTTGAGATGATAGATGAAGAATAATGAAAAAAGACAGGATATATGAACTCGCGTGAAAGGGTGTTACGGACACTAAACCACCAGGAGCCAGACCGGGTACCCTTTGACCTGGGCGGTACGGGTCTCAGTACCATCCACATTACTGCCTATAAGAACTTGCGCAGGTATTTGGATATGCCCAAGACCCAAGTACGTATTGGGCATGTAGCTGAACAACTGGCTGTGGTGGATGAAGACCTTGCTGCACAATTAGAGGTCGATGTCAGACCTGTGATGCCAGGGCTTTCGTCCGAGTTTGAATATGTCTTTCAGGACGAAGGCGCATACGAGGCCTACACCGATGAATGGGGCATCGGCTGGCACATGCCCAATGATGGCGGGTTCTACTACGATATGTACCATCACCCACTGGCTGACACCGATATGCTGGATGGTTTTAAATCCTATCTCTTCCCCGACCCATTGGACGACGGACGTTTTGACACCTTGCGATCTCAAGCAGAGGCTGCTGTAGCGCAGGGCAAAGCTGTCGTTTTGGCGGGGCCGTGTGCCGGAATCTCCGAAGTGTATTCCTGGTTGCGGGGCTACGAGCAGTATTTTTTAGACCTGGCTATCAACCATGAGTACGTTGCCTGCATGCTCGACCGGCTGGTAGAGTTCAAGTGTGCCTATTGGGAGCGAGCCTTGCGAGAAATTGGGGATATGGTTGATGTTGTGATCGAAGCCGATGATCTAGCAGGTCAGGAATCGCTTCTGATGTCACCAGAAACTTACCGCAACCTGATCAAGCCGCGTCATAAACGTCTCTTCTCCTTTATCAAGGAACAAGCCCCGGTTAAAGTGTTCTATCACTCGTGTGGCGCAATTCGTCCCCTGATTGGCGATCTCATCGATACGGGTATTGATATTCTTAACCCAGTGCAAATCAGCGCCAAAAATATGGATTTACGCGAGTTGAAAAGGGAATTTGGTCAAGATTTAGTCTTTTGGGGCGGA
This sequence comes from Chloroflexota bacterium, assembly GCA_043818215.1. Classification (GTDB taxonomy): domain Bacteria; phylum Chloroflexota; class Anaerolineae; order Anaerolineales; family UBA11858; genus JBDRGC01. Next base: position 7,017 of record JBDRGC010000105.1, read on the forward strand.
GGCGTGGATACACAAAGTGTCTTATGTTGGGGTACTCCTGACGAAGTCCGAGAGGACGTGAAGCGAAACATAGAAGCACTGGCCCCCGGCGGCGGTTTCGTCTTTGCCGCCGTGCATGACATCCAGGCCGATGTTCCGCCTGAGAATATTCTTGCCGTATGGAAAACATGGCAAGATTACGGTGTCTACAACTAAACAAGTGAGGCAGCTATGACAAAAAAGATCAACGTAGGGCTCATCGGCGCCGGACGCATCGGGCGCGTACATGCCGAACATCTGGCATATCGCATCCCCAATGCCAATCTGGTGGCCGTCTCAGATATTTTTGTAGAGGCGGCCAAGAAGGTGGCAGCCGACTTTCAGATCCCGGCCGCATATCAGGATCATCGGCGTATCATGGAGGATACTTCCATCGAAGCCGTCGTCATATGTTCCAGCACCGATACCCATGCCCAGATGATCGAGGAGGCAGCCGCGGTCGGGAAGCATATTTTCTGCGAGAAACCCATCGATCATGACCTGGGCAAGATCGACCGCGTCCTGGCAGCGGTAGAGCAGGCCAGGGTCAAGCTGCAAGTCGGATTCAACCGACGCTTCGACCCCAACTTCCGGCGCGTGCGCGAAATCGTGGCCGCGGGGGAGATCGGCGACCCCCACATCCTTCGGATCACTAGCCGCGACCCATCGCCGCCTCCCATCGAATACATTAAAGTCTCTGGCGGCATCTTTTTAGATATGAGTATTCACGACTTCGATATGGCCCGTTTCCTGATCGGCCGCGAGGTCGATGAGATCTATGTGACCGGGGGCGTAATGGTTGACCCGAAGATTGGTGCAGCAGGCGATATCGATACCGCGATTATTACCCTGCACTTCGAGAACGGCGTGATCGGTACCATCGATAACAGCCGCCAGGCGGTCTATGGCTACGACCAGCGGGTCGAGGTTTTCGGGAGTGGCGGATGTGTTACCGCTGATAATAATTTCCCTAACACAACCTTTATCAGCGATGCCCAGCGCATCCACCGGGACCTGCCCCTCAATTTCTTTGTGGAACGTTATATCGAGTCATACATCGTCGAGATGAAAGCCTTTGTTCAATGTATTCTGGAAGACAGAACCCCGCCAGTGACTGGCATTGACGGGCGTATTCCGGTTGTGATGGGATACGCAGCGAAAAAATCTCTCGCAGAAAACCGCCCAGTCAAACTAAGCGAGATCGATAAGACATAAAAACTGATTTTGGTGCTTATGTGACCTGACCCGTCACGATTTCTTATAAGCGTTTTGCACACGTGTGCAAAAATATTTACAAACATGTACAAAATCAATTGGGTGTGTTTCATTTCATTTGAGAGCACCAGACCTGCCAGGTTTTAGGAGAGATTTTTTGACCGCTCGTGTCTCCTGGATGCCTTGCTCCCCACTTTTACCAACCACCAGCTAAAACCTGGCAGGTCTTTTCAAATCGTTTGAAACACACCCAAATCAATTTATCAACTTTAAAGGAGTAACGCTATGTCTGAAAAAAAAATACCCCAAGGATATCTGGCAACCGACGAACCCGATCTGTTCTTCGAGGACAATACCGTCGGGCGGCTCAAGAAGGAAGTTTGGGATTCCAGCGACGCCGAGATCGATGCCATTTTGGCTGAATACGGGATCCCCTCACCGGTCGAATGGGGCAAGCCCGGTTCCTACATCCAGACCACAGTTCGCTGGCAGGTGGAGGAAAATCGCAAGAAGAACGACATCGTTTTTATCCCCATCGGTTGCACCGAGCTGCACGGCGCCCACCTCCCCAGCGCCTCCGATACCCTGTATGTCAGCCAGATTATAGAAGGAGTGCGCCGCTTCACTGCCAAAAGCGGTGCGCCTTGCAACCTGGCATTACCCCCGCTAAACTACGGTGCCCACCCCTACCATCACCTGGGAATGCCCGGCACCGTCATCGTGCGCGAGAATGTGGCCCGAGAACTGCTGATCGACGTGATGCTGGGACTGTGGAACGATGGCTTCCGCAAGCAGATCCTCATCAACAACCACGGCCACCTGTGGATGCTCGAATCGGTCATTCAGCAATTCCAAAAGCGTTACCAACTGCCCGGCATCTTCCGGGTGATCGACTGGCACCGGGCCACGCGCGAGTTCTTCCGCACCACGGAGAAAGGCGGCAAATTCGATACCAACTTCGTCCACGCCGACGAATCGGAAACATCTTTGGGATTGCTGCTGCATCCTGAAATGGTCGATATGGACTACGCTGTGGACACCGAGGGAATCAGCTATCTGCCGGACGGTCACTTTGACAAGTCGGTGGATCCCTTCAGCCGGCCCAGCCGTTGGTCAGAGGGCGAGGGGCACTTCGCCATCGAAATTGCAGCCACCCCCGAGGGTGTGGTAGGCAAAGCCACCCACGGTACTGCCGAAAAGGCCAAGAGACCAATGGCGGCCATCCTCAAGTACCTGACTCTGCTCAACGACCAGATTCTGGAAGTCTTCCCGGCTGGCACTGTACCACCGGTGGAAGAAGTAACCCTGCGCACCGAAGCCGAGATGGAGCCTTACCTGCGCGAGCCGTTGAGCGAGGGCTGGAAGACAGTGTATGCCCTGCCAAGTATCGGGCAGAATACATTTGGGTAGTGGGCAGGTAGACAAGGTAGGCAGGTAGACAAGGTATGAAAGGTAAACAAGGTACACAAGGTATACACGGAATACAAGTTATAACTGTCAAGCGTTCCCTGTATACCGTGTTTACCCTGCCTACCCGGTTTACCGTGTCTACCCTGTTTACTTTGCCTACCCGTATACCAGATTCACCAAACACAAACTAACACCATTCAAGGAGATTGACATGAACGCAAAAATGAAAGGCGTAACTTTGGTTGCAGATTGGGATCCTAAACCAGAGTTCGAACTGGGTCCCAAAGATATCGATGGCCGCCAGACTTATTTAGGCAGCCAGGTTTATCGAAATCCTCGGCTCGAGATCAGGGAATATGATATCCCCACCCCCGGGCCTGAGGAGGTATTGCTGGAGGTCAAGGCCTGCGGAATCTGCGGTTCAGATGTCCACATGGCCCAGGCCGATGATGATGGCTATATCTACTACCCTGGGCTGACCGGTTTCCCCTGCATCCTGGGGCACGAACTCTCGGGTGTGGTTGTCGAGGCTGGTAAAAAAGCATTCGACAAGCAGACCAACAAACCTTTCAAGGGCGGTGAACGAGTCACCACCGAGGAGATGTTGTGGTGCGCCAGTTGCAAACCTTGCGCTGATGGGTATCCTAACCACTGTGAGCGTTTGGACGAAATCGGATTCAACATCAACGGTGCATTTGCGAAGTACATGGTTTTGCCTGCCCGCACCCTATGGAGCCTGGAGCCACTGGCTGACATTTATCGAGGCGACGACATTTTCCTGGCTGGAAGTCTGACGGAGCCTACCAGCGTGGCCTATAACGCCGTCATCGAGCGCGGCGGCGGAATCCGCCCTGGTGATCGGGTTGTCATCCTGGGTGGCGGCCCCATCGGGATCGCGGCCTGCGCAGTCCTTAAACGCGCCGGGGCTTCGATAGTGATCATCTCTGAGCCTCAGCCCGAACGTGCCCAATTAGCCCTGAAGATGGGCGCCGATGTCGTCATCAATCCATTCGAAGAAGATTTTACTGACCGCGTTTTAGAACTCACCAAGGGTATGGGCGCTGATCTCTTCATGGAGGCCACCGGCTTGCCCGAGATCGTCTACCCCGGGATCGAGAAGGTCATTTGGGATGGTAAAACCCTCAACAGTACAATCGTTGTGACCGCCCGTGCCGAGGCCAAGATGCCCGTGACCGGGGAGGTCTTGCAGGTCCGCCGGGCCAATATCGTCGGTGCCCAGGGTCACTCCGGCCACGGCACCTTCCCACGCGTGATCGAGTGCATGGCCAGCGGCATGGATATGACTCCCATGTTCACCAAGAAGATCAGC
>JBDRGC010000106.1:0-2766 GCA_043818215.1 Chloroflexota bacterium
GCCAAGGATGAGATTGCTCACCTGCACTGCACCAAACGCAGTGCGGTGCAAGTGTCAGCGGTAAAGCTGCTTCGCATACTTATCCCTGTGGGACACTTGTCCCTTTGGGAATGACAGGCTGAGTCAAAATCATTTTCTGAAAGTCTATAGAAGAACCGGTGTGCATGCGATTTGGCATACACACCGGTTGACTAGAGTTGATGATATTCAAGGCTACTCAAGGCTACTCGAGGTCATCGTAAGTGATGTCGAAGTCAGAGCCAAAGTACTTAGCGTTAACTTTCTCTAAGAAACCATCTTCCATCATGGCTTTCAAAGCGCCATCTACAGGTTCAACCCATTTGCTGCCCAGGGGGTAGATGAAACCAAGTTGGTCGCTGGACATGGATGGGCCGATCAGTTTGAGAGACTCGGCGTTTTCGCCCAGATAACCTTGCCCGGCAACTTCGTCGATGATGACAGCGTCGATGTCGCCAGCGATCAGCGCCTGAACAGCGAAGGGGAACTGCTCGAAAGCTCTGATGCGGTCTGCAGACAGGTACTTGAGGGCCGTTTCATAGTTGGTGGTGCCGGTTTGGGTGCCTAGAACCAGGTTTTCATCGGCGACGATATCCTCGATGCTCTCGATGCGGTCTTCGTCCACGCGCACCAGCAAGCGTTGATCAAGGTTGATATAGCCAATGGAAAAGGCTACGATCTCGGCGCGATCGTCGGTGATGGTGATACCGTCGGCGGCGGCGTCGAACTGACCGTCAGCCACGGCTTGGATCATACCTTCCCAGGCGGCTTCGACATAGGTAGGCTTACAGTTGATGCGGGCACATATTTCGTTCCACACCTCGTAGTCCCAACCTGCGGGTTCGCTTGTATCCGGGTCGATATAATTGAAAGGAAGGTAGGCGTTTTCGACTGCAATGGTGATCTCTTCAGCAGGTTTCTCGCTACCGCCACAGGCTGCCAGTACCAGGCTGGCAGCTAATAAAAGAACCAATATCCAGGTGATCTTCTTCATTTTCTTTTCTCCTTTTTTTGTATGTGAGGAAATAGTGTTCAACCCTCATAGGATAGACTATCTTGCGAAATTAAGCAAGAGGAAATTAGCTGCTTTTAGTATTCTTTTATAAAACGGTGCGTATTTGCTCTGATAATAGAGGGCAGAGGGCAGAGGTTAGAGGGCAGAGGATAGAGGGCAGAGGGGGGGTACTGCAAAACTGTCGGGCAGCCTCGCTCACAGCACCGTCCCCGGCGCGTCTGGCTAACAAACCCGCCGGGGACGGCGTTGGAGCAGTGATGGCCCAAATTAGCATCTGGTCTCCAACACTTTTGCGGTATACTCAGCTCCCCAGCTCCCCCGCATCATTTGACGCATCGTCTGCTTATGATGTATAATTTTCATATTCTGGTAAAAATCCGACACATAGTTATTAGAGGCCCAAATGGCATTAAAGGGCAACCTTCGCGATTTCACAATTACTCAACTCCTAAATCTGGTTTACTTAGCTCGTAAGACGGGGACACTCGTTGTGGAAGGCCCCAATGACACTGCCTGGGTATCCTTCCGAGAGGGCAAACTGGCTTATTCCCAAAGCGGCAATAGTGACAGCAGTTTAGCCTCCATTCTCTACCGTTCGAAAAAACTTTCGCAGCCCCAATACCGCATGATAAAGGCCCGGGCAGGAAATATGAGCGATAAAGAATTGGGGCTGCTTCTCATTAATGCCAACTACATATCGCAGCAAGATATTCTTGCCAGCTTGCAAGCCGAATTTATTGGCATTCTTCAACTCCTCTTCACGTGGGTAGAAGGGATCTTCCGCTTCGAGAATAGTGTCCTGCCTCCCGACGACAAGATCACTCTCCGCATTGGGTTGGAGAACATCATTATCGAGGGTTCCCGCCAACTCCGAGAATGGGAACAACTCCAGGATGAAATCCCTAGCCTGGATATCGCGTTAAAATTCACAGACCGTCCTGGAGCGAACCTGAGAAATGTTAATCTAAACGTCGAAGAATGGCGGGTGGTCTCTTATATCAATCCTAAGAACTCGATCAAGCAGATTGCGCACACTGCAAAAATGAACGATCTGGAAATCCGGCGAATCGTTTATGGACTATTGCAAGCTGGCTTAGTAGAATTAACCCGTCCCGAAAAAGCCCCTTCAATAGCAGGTAGGCGTTCTTCGAAACTTACAGAGAGCGCACCAGAGCAGAAATCGCTAATTAATAGAATCATTACACGTATTCGTTCCTTATAAGGGTCCGTAAAAATATAACTGGGTCTTTGGGACACTTCGTGCCGGGACAGCAGGCAAGGGTGGAAGGACCTCAGTCGACAAAGAAATATCGTGAGGGCATGGCATTATGCAAACTGTAAAAATGGTGATTACCGGCCCCTTCAATTCAGGGAAAACCGAGTTTATCCAAACCGTTAGCGAAATCGACGTCGTTGCTACGGAACGAAGAATATCATCCGAAGCTGAGCGGATCAAAGAAACAACCACGGTTGCCATGGACTTTGGCCGTATCACCGTAGATGATGAACTCGTTCTATACCTGTTTGGTACACCGGGGCAAAAGCGTTTCGACTTTATGTGGGAGATTTTGTCTGAAGGTATGCTCGGATTCATTGTGTTGGTAGACAGCACTCGGCCGGAGACATTCCGTGAGGCCCGCAGCATCCTGGAGACTTTCCGGGTTTACGCTCCGACCCCTTATGTAGTTGCTGCTAACAAACAGGATCTTGAAGATTCCTGGGATATCGATGAT
>JBDRGC010000107.1:0-11963 GCA_043818215.1 Chloroflexota bacterium
CACTCGATCTAATGCGACATCAACCCCCACTTCCTTGACCATCGAACGAAGCAAATCGCGCTGTTCTTCGGCCTCAGCCTTTGCCCAAATTTCAGGCAAGTCCTGTAGGGTAGCGGTGGCATCCTTCAGCCCTTCAATTTCTGTCTGACTGGGAATGCGGGCCAGCTCGCGTTGAACCCGCGCCATCTCCCGGTAATATAAGTCCGTATCTTCATCGAAATCCCCGGTAATCTTCATCTCTTTGAGACGGCGACGGCGGTTTTCCAGCGATTTGCGCTTTCTCTGCAAGCCATCCAATTCACTATCCGCAGTCAAGCGTTCGACGACTTCTTCGAGCCACTCTTTGGGTAAACCAACTTCTGCGATAAGAGCATGGATATACTGATCCACCGGTTCAGTACGGGTGCTCAGGCGGGTGTGGGGACAATCCTGAAAACCACGCTCCAGGGACACCTCGCGATAGTAGGTATATTCTTTGGTCGTAGCCTGGCAACGCAGCTTGCGCCCACAGACATCGCACCGGGCCAACCACGACAGCAGGTAAACCCGGAAAGGTTTTTGCATGGATCGGGAGCCTGAACGTCGTTGGGTATGCGCTTTCTGCACAACTTCCCACAGATCAGCACTGATAATCGGTTCATGCTGCCCGTCGAACACTTCGGTCTCACTCTGTGACCGTCTCTTGTAAACCACCTTGCCCATATAAAACTGATTGCGCAAGATGCTCGAAACCGTGTCTTTCGAGAATTGTCGGCCCTTGACCGCATCAGAAACCGGGCGCGTTCGATACTCTTTAGTATTCAACATTTCAGCAATTTCCATGTGGGAAACCTTGCCGGTGGCATACTGCTCGTAGGCTAGTTTCACCACTTCGGCTTCTTCAGGGACAATGACCGGCGGGTCTTTCGGCGTGCCTGCGAGTCGGTATCCATAGGGCACAACCGCAGCGTTATATAATCCCGCCCGCGCCCGTTGACGCTTGGACTTGCGAATATGCATCCGCAGGATGTCCAGGTAATATTGATTGATGGCCGCCAGGATCACCAGAAAGAGCCGTTTGGCAGGATCAGCGAAATCGAAATCGGGGTCCTTTACAGACGCAAAACCCAGATTGTGCTGACCCAAGACATCGAAGATCTCCAGGGTGTGGTAGACCGAACGGGATAGCCGCGAGAGTTCGTGGACCAGCAGGATATCGAAGCTCCCCTGCGTGGCCATCTCCAATATCGTTTCCAAAGCCGGACGGTCCCATTTCTCCCCCGACAACCCCTCATCCACAAATTCCCCAGTTATCTGCCATCGCCGCTGCTGGGCGTATTCACGCATCTCGTTGAACTGGGCTGCAATCGAGAAGTGATCCCGCCCGGCTTGTTGATCGGTCGAAACCCGGGCATAGAGTACAGCTCGTAAGGGTGCTTCGCCGCTACTCATCCGAGGACTCCTGCGCGATACTTTTCTGCGCCCATATCTCCACCAGCGCCATCTCTGACCCTAACCAATATTCTGCGCCATGTTCAGCCAGGGCTTGCTCCAGGCGATCCAAACCGCGCTGGTAAGCCCTTTCCGATAAAACCTTCAGAATGCCGGGGCGCTTCTGAGCCGTGTCCACAGCCAGCCCTAACTGGACCGGCTGGTAATAGACATGACGTTTGATATCAGGTGTGAACCCTGCGCCTTGCAATTGCAAGTACAGGGTTTGGAGGCACCAGGCAGCTTCCCGGGCATAGGCCCAGGCCTCTGGAAAGAATTGATACACCCAATGGGCAGGAGAACTCAGCGGTAAGAGTTCTTGCAGGTACCAGACTCCCTGGTTTCTCAACAAGTCCCAGGCTGCAGCGATCAGGGCCTCTGGTTCTTCGGGAGAATCGCCTATCAAGCTATCCCAAATCCAGAACTGGGTCGCCAGGACATCCAGGCTTTCTTCTGCACCCACCAGGACTTCCGCTTTGGTCAACACGGCTGATACCGCCGGAGACCATTGGCGGACATCGTCGCGCAGCGGCGGTCTGCCTGGGGAGAGACATTGAACCAGCATCTGCGGTTCCAACCCTTTCGCCCGGCAAATTCCCATCGCCTGCCTCAAACCCGGAGTAATGCGTTCATTCCCCTGAGACAGCAAAGGGTTTCCGTCCATAAATGGCCAGGCAGCCGGTTGCTCTGAAACCGCGGTCACCGGGGGAAGTTGTGGAATGTCTGGGAATAATTCTCTCGCGGTTTCTGGAGACCATACCGGGACATAAAAACCGTTTTCACGCTCTTGTAAGATCGGGATCTCATCGAAAATCGGGCGGAAGATGGCCTTCGGTTGGACGCTAACAACCCGTTTACCGGGCACATCGACCGCCACCGATTGCAGGATCGTGCGCAGCAGGTCCCGCTGGTCGATCGGTGCAGTTTTGGCCCAGGTTTCAGGCAGGTCTTGCAGCGAGCCTACTGTGCTTCGAAAGGTATCCAAGGCTTCATCGGTAGGTAATTGATCTAGTTCCCGGCGAATGCGGTTCAGTTCGGCGTAATAGAGTTCGGCATCCTGATCGAATTCCCCGCGGATCTTCATCTGCTTCAAGCGCCTCCGTTCGGCCTCTAAGCGGGCATGTTGATGGCGGATGGCCTGCAGTTCTGTATCGTCTTGGGAACGTTCCGCGATCTCATCCAACCAGGCTTTGGGCAACTTAATTTGCTGGATTATGGCATGGACAAAGGCATCGATCCCCTCAGTCTGGACTCCAGTGCTGCGGTTTGGGCAGTCATTGTAGCCGCCATCTGCGGACATTTCACGATAGTAGGTGGCCCGGCTTGATCCCTGCGAGCGGAGTTTGTGCTGACAGACATCACAGTAGGCCAGGTTGGAAAGCAAATAGACCCGGTAAGGTTTCTTGACCCGGGCCGTGGACTGGCGCATTTTCCGGATGCGTTGGCAGCGATCCCAGAGTTCTGTGGAGATAATGGCTTCGTGCAAACCCGGATAGCTTTCTGGTTCCCCGTGTTTACCTTTGACATCATAAACGATTTTGCCGGTGTAAAAGCGGTTGCGCAATATCTCAGCCACGTAAGCTTTGCCAAACCGGCCACCTTTCGGGGATTTCTTCGTCGACCGCGTCCGATACCCGGCGTCATTGACCTTATCGGCCACTTCCCGCATACTGAAATGCCCGTTGGCATACTGTTCGAAAATCAGCTTGATGGCTTCAGCATCCCGCTCCACGACTACGGGGCAAGCCTGAGGTCCCCCCGTGTGTTTATAGCCATATGGTGTAATCGAAGCGTTGTACAACCCTTCCCGCGCCCGTTGACGCTTGGCTTTGCTGGTATGCAGGCGTAGCAAGTCAACATAATATTGGTTGATGGCAGCCAGCAAGATCAAGAAGAAACGCCTGTTAGGATCGGTGAAGTCGAAGTCGCTTTCCTTGACTGAAGCAAACCCAATCTGATGCTGTCCCAGCAATTCGAATATCTCCAGGGTTTTGTAAACCGAGGCCCGCGAGAGCCGTGATAGCTCATGCACCAGAAGTATTTCGAACTCATTGCGTTCAGCCATCGCCAGCAAGGTTTCCAGTTCAGGGCGTTTGACACTCGTACCAGTGATCTCATCCACGTACTCGCCCACCACTTCCCACCCATGCTCCGCAGCCAGTTCCTGCATTTCATAGATTTGGGCTTGGATGGAAAAATGGTCTTCGGAGGCCTGTTCGCCGGTCGAGACCCGGGCATACAAGACCACCCGTTCGTTGTTGGGAGAGATGTTTTCGTTTGGCATCATCACTTCGCTGACAAATCCTTGACACATCATCCCCCCTGTCTGGTCATTCCAAAACCAGACAGGAGGGGTACGCTATTGAGTTAATTGTAATCGATGCTTGTAAATTTAAGTATCTTGGTTTTCGGGATCGTCCTCAGCGGACTTCGAACCTGCACCTTGTTTGCGGCGAATTTCAGCCAGCTTTCGAATGAAGGCTTCTTTCTGTCGCCGTTTCTCAGCCTCGGACACCTTATCTTCTTGGGGTTCATTTTCTTGAACATCACGTTTATTTTTCGGGTCATCGAACATTGAGCAAATCTCCTTTGATTTTGGGATTTGTTTACCGGTAAGCTATTTATTGCATGCGATCGCGTGACTCCAAGGATAGTTTGAAATACGCTCCAGCAAATGGAGAACTTGCTCCAACATCAGGAGTGATATCCGCAACTAATTTCCAGATTTATGGGAGAATCCAACTTCGCACCCCTTGCCAAGAGCGTAATCCCCATCTTAGGAAAAGACACCATGAAAATCAACTATCATCCGAGAACTCCCCTGGAGTTTGGGCGAGTTCTTCACGCCTTGTCCATTCTGAGTTTACACACCCATGAAAACCACACTAGTCCAGCAAAGTTTTTAGCAACCGCGCTAGACGTTGACTCATCTCTGGTAAATGCCTGGTTTCGAGGCCAACTGCGAGGCAATAAATCGTTGAGCCTGCCCAATTTCCGCAAACTCATCCTGCACTTTCTCAACCATCCCAGAAATTTACTGTCCACGGAAGACATCCCCCAGTTCGCCCGGGCCGCGGGTGAAGATTATGCTTTGGAGCTTGAGCGCGAATCCTTCCTGGCGGCGTTGGCAGCGCGTAAACCCGTGACCGTGCCGCAGCCCCATAAGGAAGTTTGCTGTCCACCCGCCGCCGCGGAAGTGCTCCGGAAAGATCTGATCCAAAAAGTGCAGAGGGGTGCCCGTCGCTGTCAGATGTTGGGGTCTCCGTTGGTCTTACAAGGCCCACCGTGGATTGGAAAAACCACTTTGCTAAAACAACTGGCACGCGATCCCCAATTACGCCGAATGTTCCCTGATCGGGTATTGATCGCCCAACTCGATAAAAATATCCCTTCATCACACCAACGAGTTTGGCTGCAAGAATCGAGCGTTGGATTTTCCCCCCTGGCACACCGATGAGGCCTTCTTGAAAGTAACTTTGTGTAAACATCTCAAAGGGCAATGGTTCTTCTTCGACTCTGCCGGATATTCGTCGCAAGGCAGTAGACAAAGCTTGGATAAAGGTTAGGATTTTTTCTCGTTCAGCAGGATTGTTGCTCATTTCGCATCTCAGTTTTTTGGTATGATAGAATTTAGTGTCGTCACCAGATTCGAATGTCTATCATAACAGTCGAAATTGTTGAAAACCTGTTGACGGTGTCAACAAAATGAACCAATTTTCAACACCTTTACAAACCAAACGCAATAAAGCCTGGGAGTCCGTTTTATGTCAACTCAACGCGCACAATTGGAGCGAGTTTGCGCGGATATCGGGGATTGATAAAAGTTTGATATCGAAGGCTCGCCAGGGACAAAAGCCACTTTCGGCAGAAAGTCGTAAGAAGATATTGGATTTGCTGGCAATTGGATTCCCAAGCCAGGCAACTCTTGAGCATTGGCTGGCTGATATTGGCTGGCCCTTGTATCCAGGGGATGAAGCCTATCTGCGGTGGATTTATCAAGAATTGGTCTTCCTTCCATCACTGCACAAGATTCCCCGGTATTATGTCCATCGTCCAGAATTGGAGAAGCATTGAGATAGTCGAGCGCGATAGAGATACGGATACGACCTTTCGTCAAGGCATCGAGCAGAACTTCCTGCGCCTTGGGGGAAAGGTAAGACACAGCTTCCACGTTGCGTAAGGCGATATGGGGTTGCAGGGCGGGCGGCAGACTTATGCGTAATTCCTCGCGTCGTTTGCGGCGCTCATCATAAGAAATGGGCATAAAAACTCCTTTCTGGAACGGATAGAGCTGGCAGATATTGACAGATATGAGAATGTTACCAGACGATAGGGGGGGGAGGTCGGCTAGTGTCGCGCTTTTAGGTCTTTGGAAACGCCCAAAGCATAGTAAATGAGACATACGGGGTATCCAAAGCATAGAAAACAAGACACCCGGGATATCCAACATTAATACTATGTATGATATACACGATAAAACGAAATCAAGCGTCGCTAACTAAAGCCACCCTGTTTCACCCCCAAACGCAGTAAATGAGACACTGGGATACCTTCAGATTCATTTTTCCAAAGAGCAATGCACCTCACAGGTGCGTCGCTCTTAGCTTTCGATTTTATTCAACAGTGCTTTCAACGCCAACAACTCTTCATCTGATAATGTCACCCCTTTACCCATTTTTTCGTGATCGGGTGACCAATCACGGAGATCGTATTTGGGCGCTCGCTCGTTCCAACTGATCAGGTTGAGTTCCTTTGTCCACCCCGAAGTGGAGGTGGAGAGCACGCCGATTGTTTTGATGATTTCGTAGTTGAAGTTTGCCATTTTATGCTTCCTTTTTCTCTGCGATCTTACAGTTAACGCCTTCGCGTTTCGTTTTTCAGGGTAGTCAGATACAAGTCTTCAACTTTTTTTCTTGCCCAAGGTGTTCGGCGCAGAAATTTCAGGCTGGATTTGATGCTGGGATTGTTGCGAAAGCATTGAATGGGGATGCGCCTTCCCAGTTCATCCCAGACGTATTGCTCGACCAAGTCATCCAGCATCATTTTGAGTGTAATTCCGTGCAAGGGGTTATTGGGTTGTAAGTTTGCCATCACGCGCTCACAATTCACCTTTGTAGGTTGACGCCCACCCAAACAGCGCTTTCCATTTCTGGGAGGGGTTAAATTTGAACACGGTGCTACTCCGACGCACGTCAATGTAGAAAGTGTTCAATATTGTCTCGCAGGCTGGGATTTTGAGACTCGCACGTTTTTCAGACATCAGAGTATCTCGCAGGCTTCAAACCTGCGGGATGATTTATTTCAATAAATTTCACTTGCAAAATTGTCGCTTAACCGTTACAATAATGTCATGAAATACGAATTAGAGACCACACAAGATTTTGATAAATGGTTGAAGCAAATAAGAGATAAAAGAGTTTTACATCGCTTTGACGTTCGTTTCAACCGTATTTCTAACGGCAATTTCGGAGACGCTAAACAAGTTGGCACCAATTTATTTGAACTCAGATTTTTCTTTGGGAGCGGTTATCGTATTTATTTTACAGTCAGGAAGCAAAAAATCGTTTTGCTACTTTGTGGAGGCGACAAGTCCTCACAAAGCAAGGATATTACTCAAGCGAAAAAATTATTAGAATTATTGAGGTAGAAAATAATGACACTCAAAACAAAACCTTACGAATTTGCACAACATGTTGAGACAGAGGAAGATGTTAGAGAATATCTAACTGCATTTCTTGAAGAAGATGGCGCACAAGGTTTTATTGATGCGCTCGGACATCTTGCTAAAAAGAAAGGCATGACCCAATTAGCCAAAAGTGCGGGAGTTAGCCGCCAAAATCTATATAGAACGCTAAAAGCTGATGGAAACCCCAGCTTTATCACGGTTAATAAAGTGGTCAAGGCCCTGGGATGCGAGTTGGTGATTGCTTGACAATTTATACTCGCTAAATCCGTTCTTTATTGCTTACAGGATGTACAGCCCCGCAAGCTGGGATTTTAAGACTCGCACGTTTTTCGGGCATCAGATCGTCCTGCAGGTTTCAAACCTGCAGGACGGTTTAGTTATGAAAACTCTCACTCAACCCCTCGGCAAAACTCTCACTCAACAAACTCTGAAACAACCCTTCCCCTTGACGTTTAGCCTCCCTCGCCTGAGCCCGTAGCCGTTCATAGAGCGCGACGATGGCAGCGAAGTGTTCTTGCACATCAATCCGTTTAAACGGAACAGTGCAATCGAGGAGACGCATCCCGTTAAACATGGTGCGATACACTCCCGAATGATTCTGCCAACAAACTCTGAAACAACCCTTCCCCTTGACGTTCAGCCTCCCTCGCCTGGGACCGTAGCCACGCATAGCGCGCGACAATGGTGGCGAGGCATTCTTGCATAATCACTATTTTACCTTGTGCCAAACCGCCGCAGAATTATAGTTCCCAAAAATATTTTCACTCTTGGTGTTAGTATCAACATGTTCAACCAAGTGTTTACAATTACTTTTTAGTCTCTTGGCAATTACGCTATGAACTGCTTGAAAAGGTTGTCCTTTATCTTCGTATTCACCAAGTAATTGGACGTAAAGCTTTTGTTGCGCTTGGGATAATTTCTCAATGAATTCGTGAGATGTGAATTCACTTTCCATTTGCCCTATAACATCAGGGTAATGTTTTTCAAGTTCATCAAACAATTTGGTAGAAGATTCTGTCATGGGAGCACCCTTTTATCAACTAATTTGAAAATGACTGACTCAACAAACTCTGAAACAACCCTTCCACTTGACGTTCAGCCTCCCTCGCCTGCGACCGTAGCCGCTCATAGCGCGTGACGATGGTGGAAAAACGTCCTTGCTCTACTTTCAAGAGAGTGAAGCAAGGGTTAAATGAGTGAGACACCAAATAACTCCAAAGTAAAAAGAAGCAGTAGTATCACTGCTATCACGATAAACAAGATATGAACGAGCCTTTGGAATCTCCTTCGGCCAACAGTTTGTTGTTTATGTGGAGCAATGGTTTCATTGTCCAACACAAATAATTCTGGAACATAGGTCTCCAGGATGCGTTTAGCCCTTAACCGATGTGATCTTATCCAATTCCCGCTATCTCGAATATAGAAAATCGCAAACAAATTAGCGATAATTATGATCACTGGCAGAAACAAGATAAATATAGAGCCAAAAGATTGTCTGTTATTAAGTCCGAAGGTGATAATCAATGCGCTAATAGTTAATACGATGTTCGAGATGTTCAGTGCCTGATCCTCATGTTTCTTGATGCGGTCATATTGATGGTCGAAATACATGCGGACATAATCAGGATCGATGTCTTTTGATTTGTTTATTTCTTTTACCATCACTATCCTCCAAAACTCTCATGCAACAAACTCTGAAACAACGCCTCGACGCCTGCCCCGCCTGATTTTGCGGGGTGACGCTCCGCCTCCCTCGCCTGGGACCGTAGCCGCTCATAGCGCGCAACGATGGCGGCAAATCTAGCTAGCCGTCGCGGAAGCATTTATCACACAGGTTGAAATCATTCTGCCAAAAATCAATGATTAGGAATCCATCTTTGTGTCCGTTGGGAAGCAACTGCGTCATCTTGCAGGCTTCATGGACGCGCGTACCGCGTCCAATCATTTGCTCCAGTTTGATGCGGGATTGGATGGGGCGCATAAAGACCAAATTGACTACTTCAGGGATGTTAACGCCTGTTTCAAGCATATCCACAGAAATGGCAATACGCGGCGTCTCTTTTTTCTTGAATTTCTCGATTGCCCGCCCTTTATAATCCGATGTGTGGGTGATGACCTGTGTCAGCCCGACATGTTCGGGGTACATCTCCTCGAAAACAGATTCGAGCCGAATGGCATGAGCCTGCGTCATCGCGAAGACAATGGTCT
Organism: Chloroflexota bacterium; assembly: GCA_043818215.1. Taxonomy (GTDB): domain Bacteria; phylum Chloroflexota; class Anaerolineae; order Anaerolineales; family UBA11858; genus JBDRGC01. The sequence goes on from JBDRGC010000107.1 coordinate 9,365, forward strand.
TGCCCGGCAATTGTCCAGATTCATCTTTCAGACAGACATCCCAGAACTCTTCCCATTGCTCGCGTAATGTGCCCCGATTGCTGACCTTGCGCTCCAACTCCGTGCCAGAAAAATCTATCTCATCGGGATCAAGCCCTTTGTCGATGAGCGTGTTGCGCTCCTCCTCGCTCAAATCCACGCCGAGGATGCCCTTCCGCTGGAAACGGGTGCGAGCCTTAAAAAGATCATAACCAACCAGGTATTCGTCATCAATTGCATCATCGTAAGAATACAAGAAGGTCGGGATACCGTCAGGGCAGCCAAACTCGGTGAAGGTGTTGCGGTCAATGAAGTCGGCAGGGGTAGCGGTCAAACCGATCATCCGCCCGTCGAAGTATTGCAAGACATCATTCCACTTATTGAAGATCGAGCGATGAACTTCATCGAAGATAATCAGATCAAAAAAGGCGGGCGTGAACTCCCGAAAGCAATTATTCAACGTTTGCAGCGTGGAAACATAAAGGCGGCTGGTCTTTTCAATTTTGTGGGTATAAATGCGTGTGGCAGGTTCATCGGGAAGATGCTCTTTGAAGCCCTCTTCCAGAGCCTGCTTAACTAAAGGAACTCTGTCTGCGACAAATAAAATCCGCTGCGACTGATTGGATTTTAGAAAAATATCGACCAGAGACATGGCGGTGCGTGTTTTCCCCGTTCCCGTTGCCATTGTGACCAGTGTTTTACGTTGCCCTTTTTCAAAAGCCTCTGCAACCCGCTGAATAGCTTCGAGTTGATAGGCACGGTCTGTAATCTCCAAGTTCACCGTTGCTTCGGTTAGCTGAGTCTTGTTTTCACGAATGTACTTGAGAGTCTCAAGGTCTTTAGGCGAGAAGAAGCCATGCACCTGACGCTTTGGAGAATTACCCACATCCCAGAAGTATATTTCCTCCCCGTTGGTCATAAAGCCAAAGGGACGGAAACTCTGTCTTTTCTCAATTTCTCTAACATAGAACTCTGTCTGCGCTTGGGCGAGACGTGGATCAATGCTGGTTTTCTTTGCTTCTACGACTGCGATAATTTCCCCATTTGGTTGGTAAAGCACATAATCGCTGATACCTGTGGGCAAGCCTGCTGTATATGTCCCACCCTGCTCGCGGATTTTCTTCAACTCACCTTGTAATTTCTGCCAGGCATTTGCATCGAATCCGTCTACGGGAATCTCAATCCCAACTTGGAGAGCGTCGCCTACATCCCAACCAGCTAGTTCAAGCTGTGGGTCAATTAATTCTTTGCGGGTTTGAGCTTCTGGGGTGGTCATCATTCAGTAAGTGTGCCGCTATGTTAGAACCTAAACAAAACCGCCCATGCAGGTGTTTGCATGAGCGGCACAGTTTGTGTTATCATCCCGTTGCCACGCACCCTGCTGCGTGTGCCGATCCGGGCGTGCTGCGAACACGGCCCGGTTTTTTGTTTGTCAGGGAAAATTATAGCACATCTGTAACCAGAAACTTATCATCACTGCGATGATGCAGCCATTGCTTACAAGATGCTGACATCTGTACCCCACGGGGATCTGGCCGCAGCGCATGGATGAAAAGTCGCTCAAGGGTATGACCCGCCAGCAATTCGCCAAGTATGGTTTGTGACGCTTGGGCGCGGGTGAGACGTGTGCCCAGACGTGTCGCTCCGACAGAGGAACCAACTCATGACAAACATGAACTCGGGACAAATCACTCGCTTGCTCAAACGCTTGCGTGTGCATGGCTTGATCAAGAGGGTTGGCAGAACCTACAAATATTATCTCACCGAGTTTGGTCGTCAGGTTGTCGTGATGGCTTTGAAACTACGTGAGATGGTGGTCATCACTGAGCTTGCCCAGACTTATCCAGCCCAGGCCTGATATTCTTGTATTTTGCACCGTGCCGGTATGGTATGCAAACTTTTCACTGCTAATGTACTAATCATTGGACATTGCACTACCATCGCCGACTCTACGTAAATCCGCCTTTGAAGGCGATGCCACTGTCATGCTCTTAGCCGGGGACGATGTTATGGACGATGCAAAAAGCGGGTGACCCGCCGTGCCCGCCTCCCAGCTCAATCGTGGATACCAGAGACGTCCCTGCATCGACCTGTAACACAGTACGAACAACGTGGAAAACCAGGTGCCCCCCCCATGTCCTGACCACGGCAGTTTCCTCGACCCCACACCGGCCAGGACACAGTACGCACAACGTGGAAAACCAGGTGCCCCCCCATGTCCTGACCACGGGAGTTTCCTCGACCCCACACCGGCCAGAACAAAGTTTGTCACAACGTGGAAAACCAGGTGCCCCCCCCTGTTCCTAACCATGTCCCACCCCCTGCAATCACAACGATCTGACAGCAATGACAATGTCCTGACCCCTGGCAGTGTCATCGGCACAACAATGGACTTGACAAAGTCTGGCACGCCGTGGAAAACCAGGTTTCCAACCATAGTAATCACAACGATCTGACACAATGGCTATGACAATGTCCTGACCCCTGGCAGTGTCACCGGCACAACAATGGACTGGACACAGTCTGGCACGCCGCCGACGAGCGCGTGCCGGTGGATGCGCTGGAGTTCGGCGCACAGGCG
>JBDRGC010000108.1:0-10805 GCA_043818215.1 Chloroflexota bacterium
TTCTCTGCGTTCTCCGCGATAAGAGAGTTTTTTCAGTGCAGTCTTTCATATCATCTCAAAAATGAGGGACGGGGGGGTATTGAGATGATACGATTTTTCCATCTTGTGGCAACGCAAGAATCGCCGGGATCGATAACAGAGCTATGATGGCACTCCAAAAGTATACTGCTCTCAGCCCGATGGCGTCGCCCGCCATCCCAACGAGCAACATCGCCAGCGAGCGTATAAGAAACGACATGGATATGAACAAACCATTGCCAACCGCCCGATTGTTTGGAACGTGATCCTGTACCAAAGCCAGGAACACTGGTCCAACTGAGATACCTGTAAAGCCCAAAATCAATAATACGGGGACGATCAACCAGCCTTCTACATTTAGAAAGGCCCAGGTAAAAAGTGACGAAACAACGGTCACAATGACAAGCACAGGTTTACGCCCCAATCGGTCGCTGATCGTACCGCTGATAAGCGCGCCTCCCACTCCGGCGAATTCCATGATGGATAATGCAGCCCCGGCGATAAAGATGCTAAAACCTTCCGAATTCATAAATATCGGCAAGTAGGTGGTCAGGCTGACACTCATGAAACTGCGCAAGAAAATGATAATCGTCAGAGGCAGATAAAGACTTTTTAATTTGGGAACAATGCTGCGCAGGCTGCTGGGCTTCTCCGTCCGGCCAGGAGTATCTTTTAGACGCCAGAGCAGGATCAAAGACGCGGCCCATCCCAAAACTGCAACGCGATAGAAACCATCCAATGACCAAACAGAGACCGCCCATACCGCCAGCAATGGCCCAAGTGTACGGCCAAGTTCGCCGCCCGCCATGTAGAAGCTCATACCCCTCCCAATCCGCTTACCTGAGATTCGCCCCACCATAGCAGGAGCTGGCGCATGGAAGGCCGCTACGCTGATCCCTGTCACGAACAGGATGGCTGCCAGGGAGAGGTAATCGGGAGCGAATCCTAAACCGCATATCAGGGTAGCTGTGACTGCGGGAGCAAAGATCACAAGATAACGCAGGCTGACTTTATCGGCCAAATAGCCAATGAAAGGATTGAGGATTGCCGGGATCTGCATGAAAGCAGTCAACGATCCAGCCATGGTGAGAGATAATGACAATTTCTCGATGATCAACGGGAGAAGGGGAGCCACAAAAGCGGTGTACGTATCGTGGATGAAATGCGCTCCCGCGATGGCAAGCACTTGCGCGCCCTGAGATTTTCCATCTGAGGATGATTGTTCAATGGGTGTAGTATGGTGTGAGGTCATAGATTCCTTATTCTTGCTTTGTGGAGCACATAAATGATTTGCCGCCCACCAAAAGTGAGAATTGGGCGTCATTTGAGTTACGCACAAACAAAACTAAATTGTAAATGGTAAATGGTGAATTATAAATTGTAAATGATTGCAGCGATGTATTCACATCATCTGCAATTTACAATTCCATTTCACCCTGCATAATTCAAATAACGCACTTTGGGGGGCAAAAAAACATTTATGGATCAGATTAGCATTGCGCCGCACAAAGCCGGGATACGAAATTTGTAATAGTTCAGGCATTTGATGCAAGCGGGTTCGATAGAACGCGGATGACGCGGATTAAACGGATTTACGCGGATTCTTTAAAAAAATAATAAAATCCGCGTAAATCCGCCCGATCCGCGTAATCCGCGTTCTATTTCACCAGTGGGCTGAACACTTACTATTTTTGCCATGTTCATGAACGGTTACTATACCGCGTCTCTGTGCGGGTATCAAGTCAAATCGTTTAATTCTCCCTGGTACTTCATCTGAAGACAGGGTAAAATGCAAGTCATGCCCAAATCCCGACATTTCCCCAATCTAGATCGAATAAGCATACTGGCAGCTACAATTTTGCTGGCATATATTCTGACAGGATTCGTCAGCCTGCCATCGCGAGAGCTATCCATGCAGCTTCCGGGGATATACCTGAGCATCCAACTCGATGTGCGGGAGGTCATTGCCATCTTGATCGCTGCGCTGACCGCCACGGGCGCCGACTGGCTTGTCCGTGAGCATCCGGCTCTCGAAGGGAAAAACACCTTTCAGCACTGGCTGCTCCCCGCCCTGACTGCCTGGGCTATTGGAACGATGTTGTATCAGCAACCTTTTGGGGTTCTCTGGTGGATTGTTTTCAGCATCGGGGGCCTGATATTGATTTTGGTATTGATCGCGGAGTATATTGTCGTTGACACTGAAGATATCCGCCACGTGCCAGCAACCATTGGCCTCACTGCGATCTCCTTTGCCCTGTACCTGACGCTGACGATCACAATTCGGGCCGCGCAAGTGCGATTATTTTTGCTGGTGCCAGCAATCTCGATAGCAATTGGCCTGACCTGCTTACGCACGCTTCACCTACGCCTGCGCGGGCAATGGGCCTTCGTTCAAACCGCCGTCATTGCACTAATCATCGGTCAAATTGCTGCGGCTCTCAATTACCTGCCATTGCGCCCCATTACGTTTGGGCTGGCACTATTCGGCCCGGCCTACGCGCTCCCCAGTCTGGCCGGGAGCTTTTTGGAAGAAAAACCGTGGCAGGGAACTATCGTTGAACCGATCTTGGTCCTTTGCGTGGTGTGGGGAATTGCTCTGTGGATCCGGTAGCAGGGTATAGATGTTAAGATAATGTTTTTGACTCCGCTTACCCAGATGTCATTCCCCAAAGGGGACGATGTGCGAACCGACGCTTTTCGGTGAAGCAATCTCCTTCTCGCCAAGGATGAGATTGCTTCAGCGGTAAAGCTGCTTCGCAATGACAGGGTGAGTCTAAATCTTTTTCTGAAAGTCTATAGTAGATGACACAAATTATCTGCTTGTCATTATAGCTTGAGAATATGCAAATTGCAAAGGGTCTCTGGAACTACCGGGAATTTCGCGTGAACGGAGGTGAAAACGGGAGTTTTGAATTATAATAGTCTACGATTACAAAATACCGTTGTGTACGTCTTAACAGTATCGTCTCGATAAAAGATACAGGTGGTGGTCAGATGGTAAGTGATAACCAAATCACCAAAGGCTCTATAGATGTTAAGATAATGTTTTTGACTCCGCTTACCCATATGTCATACCGCAAGGGTATACGCGTTGGTATTGCGAACCGACGCTTTTCGGTGAAGCAATCTCCTTCTCGCCAAGGATGAGATTGCTTCAGCGGTAAAGCTGCTTCGCAATGACAGGCTGAGTCTAAATCTTTTTCTGAAAGTCTCTAGCCGTTATCCGCGGCGGCGGGGACGCCATCGGGAGCATCTTTGAAATAGCTCGTCACTTACTTTATAACCACTACCAAGATACGAACCCATACATAAAAAGGAGTCGAAATGATCGTTACAACCAAAAAATTGTTTGAAACAGCTTATGGAAAGTACGCTATCGGGGCTTATAATATCAATAATCTCGAGCAAACCATGGGACTGTTTCGAGGGAATCTGGATAGCCAGGCACCCTTTATTCTTCAGATCAGCAAAGGAGCGCGGTCTTATACCCATAAAACCATGCTCGAAGGATTGATCCGCAGCGCCGACGAAATCTTCCCTGAGGCAGTGTTCGCAGTTCATCTGGACCACGGTGACGAAGAGACTTGCTATGACTGCATCGATAGCGGTTTCTACAGTTCGGTTATGATCGATGCCAACCACGAAGATTTCGAAACCAACATAGCCATCACCAGGCGCGTTGTCGAGGCTGCTCACGCCAAGGGCGTCGTCGTCGAGGCGGAGTTGGGACAATTGGGCGGCGTCGAAGAGCACGTAAAAGTCGATGATGCCGATGCCAAATTGACCGATCCCGATCAGGCCAAAGAATTCGTGGCCCGCACCGGGGTCGACTCCCTGGCCTGCGCTATCGGCACCAGTCACGGCGCTTTCAAATTCACCGGCACACAAGGGCTGCGTTTCGACGTCCTCAAAGAAATCCAGGATCGCCTCCCCGGTTTCCCGCTGGTAATGCACGGTTCCAGTTCGGTACCTCAGGAAGAGGTCGCTCGCATCAACGCCGCTGGTGGCAAAATCTTGGGCGCCAAAGGTGTGGATGCCAATCAATTCGCTGAAGCCGCTACCCTGGGCGTTACCAAGATCAATATCGACACCGATGGCCGTCTAGTTTGGACGCGCGTACTTCGCGAATTCTTTCTCGAAAAGCCTGAAAACTTCGATCTGCGTCCCCCCGGAAAAGCGTTTATGGCAGCTTATGCCAAATTCATCGCCGAGAAGAACGTGTACCTGGGCAGCGCGGGACAGCTTGAGGACGTCCGCAGATTGCTGGCTGGGTAGGAAGGGGCAGGAGGCAGGAGGCAGAGGGGCAGGAGGCAGGAGGCAGGAGGCAGGAGGCAGAGGGGCAGGAGGCAGGAGGCAGGAGGCAGAGGGGCAGGAGGCAGGAGGCAGAGGGGCAGGGGAGCGGTGTGTTGTACTGAGGATATTTTCCAAAAAATGAGAGGTAGGGGACTGCGAAATGCGCCGCATACGGCACATTTCGCAGTCCCCTACCTCTTTATAATGCTTGATGGTACTCAAATCAGGCAATACCGCAAAAGGCGCATATTATCTGACGGCAGACCATCGACAACAGACCGCCAAAATCGGGCAATTGGAGATAGATCACCCCCCCCCGAATGAATTCGGGGACTGTTATTGAAAACATGCTAAAGCATGTTGCGATAATATTTTTGACTCCGCTTACCCAGATGTCATACCGCAAGGGTATACCCGTTGGTATTGCGAACCGACGCTTTTCGGTGAAGCAATCTCCTTCTTGCCAAGGATGAGATTGCTCACCTGCACTGCACCAAACGCAGTGCGGTGCAAGTGTCAGCGGTAAAACTGCTTCGCACACTTGTCCCTTTGGAAATGACAGGCTGAGATGTCGGTCGGCGGTCGGCGGTTAGTGTTGCGGTACTGCCAAATTAATCTATTTCTGCAGCCAGAGCGTCATTGTCCACTTTCACGAAGATCGTGAACTTGCTACCTTTGCCCGGCAGGCCTTCGCTTTCGACTTCGATTATACCGCCGTGCTGCTTGATGACCTGATTGGTGATTGCCAGACCTAACCCCAAACCACCGAACAACTCATCACCGACCTCCTCGACATGGAAGAAGCGGTCGAAAATATAGGGCAGTGCATTTTCGGGGATACCGACACCCTGATCGCTAATGCTCACTTTGACGTATTGCTCATCTCCTTCGATTGTGATCCGCACATCGCCGCCCGCGGGGCTGAATTTAATGGCGTTGTCCAGCACCATCGTAACCGCGCGTTCGAGGCTTTTGAAATGCCCCGGAACCAGTGACAAGTCAGGGGCAATATCCAAATGTAACCGAATATTGCCTCGTTCGGCTTGCTTTTTTATCGCCTCCACTGAAGAAAAGACAACTTCTCTCATATCAGTGAGATGCATCTCTGGCAAAACCAGCTCAACCTCTTGCAAGAACAAAATATCATTGACCAGTGAGATAATTTGCTGCACATTGCGCGCTACAGTATCTAATGCTATATGCAGCGTTTCTCCTTCGAGTGAACTTTTGCGGGCCATTTCTAGAAATCCGCTGGCAGCTGTCAAGGGGGTGCGTAATTCGTGGGCGATGGTTGTGAGAAATTCACGGCGGGCGAATTCTTCCTGGGCCAGGCGCTGATAGGCTGCGGCCAACTCGCCAGCCTTGAGACGCAAGTCTTCGATAGCCATATCGTCGTTCTCTCGCAAACGCCGGCTGACCTCTTTCACCATTGCCAAAGAAACAGATGAACTATTCCGTAACAAGCTGTCGAATGCTTTCTTGTGAATGCTGAGTACTATGGTTGGAATTATGGTTGTGACCGTTGCGGCGCGCGGGGCATTGTGGATGAGGCCCATTTCCCCAAAAAAGTCACCCGGTTCGAGGTGTTTGAGCAGCCGCGTTTCATCATCGTTGATTACCTTCGTGACCTTGACTCTGCCATTCAATATTATGTAAAACGCGTCTTCGATGGTATTTTCTTTGCAGAGCACAACACCCGGCGGGTGTGACTGCACCTCACCTATGGAAACCATATTTTCTGCCTCACACTCTGGAATACCAGGGAAAGCACTCTGAAGAATTTCACGGGCGGCATTTTTTTGAGGGGTCATCATAAACTCCTAATATAAAAAATCAACAATGTACTGCCATAGCGGCGCTGATCGAATTCTACCAAGTTTTTCAATTCTATGGGATCGAATTCGACAGGATGAATTTGTACTATCACCCAGGCATCCTCCACCAGCCCCTCTGGATGCGCATCAATAGAGAGCAGCGCCCGTTTCCACATTCCTTTGTATTGAGGCGGTGCAATGTAGACATAATCGAACTCCCGGTCAGCCTCTCGCTCCAGCAAAGCGAAAGCATCCATTTGGAGGACTTCCACTCCCTTTGTGAAACCGGTATGCTCGAGGTTGGCGCGTAGGGTCTTGATTGCCATCCGGTGGCGGTCGACAAAGCGCACGAACGCGGCTCCCCGGCTGAGAGCCTCGATGCCCACGCTGCCCGACCCGGCAAACAAATCCAGCAGGGTTGCATCCCGGATATCCGGGCCGATGATGTCGAAGAGCGATTCCTTGACCCGGTCGGTAATGGGGCGCGTGATGTCTCCGGGAACGGAACGCAATTTGCGCCCGCGGGCAGTACCGGCGATGATTCTCAGGTTGCTGGTGCTCAAGATATGCTCCGTGATGACGGGCGACAGGTGACGGATGACGGGTGACGGACGACCGCTGGCTACCCAATGTCATTAAGCTATGGGTTTGTGGCTGGCGTATCACGGATCCGCCAGGAGCAAAAACTGGGTTCTCATACGCTCCTGGCAGATCCGTCCTACAAAGGGATGCTGCGTGATGATCCGCCATCCGTCGCTGCTCGTCAACTCACTGCGGTCAGCCGAAAGCCATCAGCAGTCAGCGGTCGTCGGTCGTCGGTCAGCAGTCGGTGGAAAGACTTGCCCCAGGATTGCGGCCAGCTCTTGCTCTTCGGTGTTTTGCTTATCCATATAATCGGTGATGAAGGTTGAACGGCGCAGACGCAGGGCCATCGGAGCGACGATGTGCAGATCGTGCGCACTGACCTCGAGGCGGCCATCCGCAATGGCATGGGCGCGGGCGGCCTCGAAGAGGGTGATCTCTGCACGCAGAGAATCGATTTGCAGTTGTTCCACCAGCGACAACCCAAGGCGGGCGACTTCGTCGGGGAGCGCTACCTGGGGCAAAAGATCGCGGGCCGCCTGAATTTCGGCCTGGGCGGTGGCAGTTTCGTCCGCGAACTGGGCTGCTGTTTGGCGGGGATTGCTCTGATAAGCGTGAACCCGTTTGTAGGCTTCGAGCCTCTCTTCGGAGTCGGCCAGCCCGCGGACGATCACCCGCAGGCCAAAGCGATCCATGATCTGAGGCCGCAGCCGCCCTTCTTCAGGGTTCATCGAGCCGATCAACACAAACCGGGAACGATAGGTGGCCGAAACCGGGCCGCGCCGCACCACGTAAAATCCTTGGGCGGCGGCATCCAAAATTGCATCTACCACATCATCGGTGAGCAAATTCGCTTCGTCCACGTACAGCAGATTGCGGTCGGCTTGAGCCAGAATTCCCCGGCGCAGACGTAAACGGTCATGGGCAGCGGCCCGCTCATCGAGGCCGCCGACCACATCGTCGATGCGGGCGTTGAGGGGCAGTTCTACCAGCCGGGCGCGGTCCATCACCGCCAGGGGCTGTCCCTCGGCAAATTTTCGGGCACAGTCCGGGCAAACGGCATCCATGCCCCCGGTCTCGACTTCTTCGGGCAGACAGCCGTAGAAACACAGGCTGCGCGGCACATCCGGCAGCAGGTCTGTCAGGCTGCGGACCACGGTGGTCTTGCCAGTGCCGCGCGGCCCGATCAGCAGTACCCCGCCCATGATGGGGTTGATCATCGATAGTAGCAGTGCCAGTTTCATTTCAGGCTGGCCCACCATTGCCAGAAAGGGGAAGGGCACCACATCCGCCAGCCCGGCGTCTTCTTGAGGTTGGGTTGCTTCGATGCTGCGCCCGGAGACGCGGTCGATCAATTCTCTCAGAGAACGAACGGATGGTCGTCCTTCATCTTGAGGGGAGGTTTCTTGAGAGGAGGTTTCGGATTGGTCGGTCATGGGAGTGTGCGAGTGGTGGGTGGCGGGATAGCGGGGGCGGGTGGCGGTATTGGGCATGAGTTTCGATGTCGATGGGTCAAATTTGATATTACCCTACGAATATCCACAAAGAATAACAAATACTCAATAATACAAGGAACACGCTACTTAAGGTCAGGTAAGAAAAGCGTACTCGGTGACTCTGGTGTGCCAGCCAGTTGCCCAGAGCAATATAAACTGGAAAAAGTATAAGGACATACCGTGATATTGACTGTAAAGAAGAAGCGGTAAAACTTTGCTTGCTAAGGAATAGAGCTAGGTTTGCCAGTGTATAAATCAACCATTCGGGTTTTCGCCATAACGGATTTTTTATCATTAACCCTGTGAGAAAAATGAACATAAATACTGTTGCGACTTCAAGGGTGGTTAAGAAATCACGATATCTAAGCCATTGGGTGATAGCCGCGACAAAACCAGACAACGGATTTGTTAAAATAAGTCCTGAATACTGTTGTAGAACTGTGGAAATGGGAGGAAATCCAACACTTTTACGCCAAACAAGAAATGTCAGTCCACCCATTACCGGCATGGTTAATCCTAGCAATACTGTGAATGACCGTTTTCCAATAAGTTTAAACCGATCTCTTTTCCATTGTCGCCAAACAATCGGCATTAATGCTAGTGACATTAACATGCCTGGGCCGCGTGTTAAACTAGCAAAAAAACCAAGCACTCCTGCAAGTTTCCATCGTTGGTAGTAAGCAGCGAGAAAAGAACCTAATGTTAGGGCTAGAAATAGCGATTCGGTAAAAGGCGCTAGCAGGAAAAAGGCTGTTGGATATGATGCTAATGCCAAAACCGACCACTGTGCAGTATTACTACCATAGGTAACTTCCGCCAAACGAAACAGAAGAGCAAACGAAGTGACAGTGGCTAATGTCGAAACCACCAAACCGCCGACGATATAGTTTCCACCCACCACATGAGTTATCATGCGTGTTAGAAGTGCATACAAGGGATAAAAGACCGAGTCGCCGACTGAAAGGTCGAAATAACCGCGAAGTGCCAAGTTTAAGTGATGCACTGCATCCCAGCGAAGCCAAACAGTGAGAAGAGCATCGCCAGGACTCGTTGTAGGAACAACCAGTTTACCATAAGGAGATGGAATGTTTAGTATTGTTGGTATAAGATGCGGTTTGATAGTTAACCACGCCAAAGCCATAATTAGACCAAGCCCAAGACGGAGTGTCAAGGTTATGGAGATTGCCCAACTCCATGCCGACTTCCATTTGTTAAGATCGTCTATCTGATGATTTGTCATTATTTGTCGGTATGCGTGGCGCATATAGTGCTTCATAGCGTGATGGTCATTTTAATGAAAATTACCCATGCGGCGAGCCGTATTGGCTCCAAGCGGTACTTTCGCCAGAGCGAATATTGGCAGATTACCACGCTTACCCTCGAGCGCAGTCCGGGCAAACGGCGACCATACCCCTTGTTCCGATATCTTCGGGTCTCGCAGAGAACGAACGGATGGCCGTCCTTCTTCTTGTGAGGGGATTTCTGGGGGAGGGGTATGGGGGAGTGTGGTCATGGGAGTGTGCGGGGGGCGAGTGTGCGAGTGGCGAGTGGCGAGTGTGCGGGATTGAACATATGTTCCGTTGTCGATGGATCACATTCGATCTTATCCTACATATATCCACAGAGAATAACAAACACTCAATAATACAAGGAACACGTTATATAATGTTATGTAAAAAAGCGTTCACGGTGACTCTGATGTGCCAGCCAGTCGCCTAGAGCAATCAATATTGCACACCTGTCCCCGAGAACGCCTGAGAGAAGCGGTACACTCGGATTGCAATTATGCCAGGAATTTCATGCCAGCGCTAACTCTCTCTGCATCGGTATAGGGAACACGTCTTCGTGTTCCACCACGCTCGCCGCATACGCTATGGCGGCCTCAATATCCGCTGCTTCCAATCTGGGATACTCATGCAAAATCTCTTCGATTGGAATGCCCTGTCCTAACATCTTTAAAACAATCGCCACTGGGATTCGCGTTCCGCGAATAATCGGCTTGCCAACCATAATATTGGGGTCCAAGGCGATTCGATCTTGCAAATTTTTATTTTTCATTTATTTCTCTCCTTTCGACCCAGGTATCTTTCCAATTCCTTTCTAGCCATCGCTTTCAATGAAACTCAAATCCTTCAGTATGTATGCTGAAATCAATCCATATCTTCGCGCAGCTCAGAAAAGTCAGCGGTACCCAACCGCTCCGGTTCCTCGTCCAATACGTCGATTGTGGAATAAGTTAGCTCCGACATCATGGGGGGCAGCGGCGTCGAAGCGGGTACGCGGATGCGCGCTCGAGGGGCAGGTGGAGTGCGGTGGGGTTTCGAGAAATCGTAAGAGCGGCGGCGCAAAATACGCGGATCTTTGCTCAACCAGCCAACGTAATGCCCCAACACTGAATAAACCTCTTTTTCCGGGGTGATCCATCCAATCCATTCCCCCTGTGAGTTATAAATATAAGGGTATACAAGATAGGCTCCCAGATCGCCGGGAGTAGTATAAATTGGAATGAGTCGACGGGTTGTGGTGGTCATAATTTTATTAAACTCAGTGAATCAGGGGTTAGGGGTTAGGTGGTTAGGGACGCGGGGGAGCGGGGGAGCGG
>JBDRGC010000109.1:0-2984 GCA_043818215.1 Chloroflexota bacterium
GTAAATGGTAAATGGTGAATTATAAATTGTAAATGCTGTATGCACCTCATTTACCATTCACCAATCACCATTTACCATTTCATTCCCCCCTGCATAATAATGCAGTTCTATCGCTGCTTGACCACCAAGATTTTGAGCAACTACGTTTTGAGTATAGCCATGGACCCTTTAGAATTTGTCAGCAAACTTAGTTGGCTGCCCCCGCGTATCATGGCAGCCCTGGAACGGCGACTCAAGGCTGTCCCTTTCGTCCAGGAGCAGATCCAAAATGAATACGATGGCATTATGGGGGACTTAGAGGATTCCCTCAAACCCTACCGGGGGAATTTCTCCACTTTCTCTGAAATTCCTGCGGCCGGCCGTGATAAAGAAGCTATTCTCGCAGAAATGGAATCCCTGCACGACATCGAAGCCTCGAGATGGGAAAATGGCTTTGTTTCCGGGGCAGTCTACCACGGCGACCAGACTCATATAGATTTCCTCAACCGGGTGTATGCCATCAACTCGCAGAGCAATCCTCTCCATTCCGATTTATGGCCCAGCACATCGAAATTCGAGGCTGAAATTGTAGCCATGACGGCCAGCATGTTGGGGGCAGGGGCTGTTGGCGGCGACGATCCAGAAAATGGGATATTTGGCGCTGTTTCGTCGGGGGGTACCGAGAGCATCTTGCTGGCGATGAAAACCTACCGGGACTGGGCCAGGGACAAAAAGGGAATCAAACACCCTGAGATGATCGTCCCGACCACAGTTCACGCGGCCTTCGACAAAGCAGCGCAGTATTTTAGGATCAAGATGATTCGCGTCCCTGTGGATGCCAACTTCCGTGCCGACGTAGCTGCGACGCGAAAAGCGATTACCCGCAACACCATCGTGATTGTGGGGTCGGCGCCCTCGTTTCCGCATGGCACGATTGATCCCATCGAAGAACTCTCCGAGTTGGCGCTGGCGCGCGGGATCGGATTCCACACAGACGCCTGTCTGGGCGGATTTGTGCTCCCGTGGGCGGAGCGGCTGGGATACGATGTGCCTCCCTTCGATTTCAGGCTGCCCGGCGTCACCTCCATGTCAGCGGACACCCACAAATACGGCTACGCGGCGAAAGGGACTTCGGTGGTGCTGTATCGCGGCCAGGAACTGCGCCACTGTCAATATTACACCGCCACGGAATGGCCGGGCGGATTGTACTTTTCTCCCACATTGGCTGGCAGTCGTCCGGGTGCTCTGAGCGCGGCCTGTTGGGCAGCCATGTTGGCAATGGGGCAAGAGGGTTATATGCAGGCAGCCAAGAAAATCATGGAAACGGCGTCAGCGATTAGAATAGGGGTCGAATCCATTCCTGAACTGTACGTGCTGGGGAATCCGCTATTTGTGATCGCTTTTTCTTCAGACACATTGGATATTTTCAAAGTCATGGATTATATGACCAGGCAGCATTGGAGTCTGAACGGTCTTCACAAACCCGCCGCGGTGCATATTTGCGTAACCCTGAGACACACTCAACCCGGTGTTGCAGAAAGGTTCATAGATGATTTGAGAGCCGCGGTCGCGTACGTGCAGCAAAATCCTGATAAAGAGGGGGGCATGGCTCCCGTTTATGGCATGGCGAGTTCCCTCCCTTTGAGGGGGGTGGTGGCTGATATGCTGAAACGGTATATCGATTTATTGTATAAAGTGTGAGGATTTTGGATCTCTGAGATACCCCTGGCGCCTCACCCCGTCAACGAGTGTTCCAAAGAGCATTTTTCTTTTTCTAGCTAAAAAAAGAACACAATTCATATTTGAGAGGAAGTTTGTGAATAGCAAGAGTTCTGTGTATTTTATCTTGGCAAATAAGATTGCTGAGCAGTTCAAAATCATAACATGTGTGGAAGCTATTGCGCTCGGCGGTTCCCATGCCAGTGGTTCGTTGGATAAACATTCAGATGTTGATCTGTACATCTACTCAAATGGCATAATTCCCTTGAGCACTCGTCAGGCAATAGTAGAAGAATTGGGGGCGAGCAAAGCTGATCTCGATCTTACCTTTTGGGATATCGGAGATGAGTGGTTTGATTTGGAAACAGGTATCGAAGTAGATATTATCTATTGGGATCAATTATGGATAGAAGATCAATTAGAGCGGATACTCGTTTCTCATCAAGCCAGTATGGGGTATTCGACGTGTTTTTGGCATAGTGTTTTGAACTCACAGATACTTTTTGACCGCCAGGGTTGGTTTGCAAAGTTGCAGGAAAAATGCAATCAACCCTATCCTGAACAGTTGAAGCGGGCGATTATTGCCAAGAATCATCCGGTCTTGCGAGCTGTAATTCCTTCATATTATGTTCAGATAATAAAGGCGATTGATCGTCGGGATT
Source organism: Chloroflexota bacterium (assembly GCA_043818215.1). Lineage (GTDB taxonomy): Bacteria > Chloroflexota > Anaerolineae > Anaerolineales > UBA11858 > JBDRGC01. Next base: position 2,361 of record JBDRGC010000109.1, read on the forward strand.
TGATCAGTATTAATCATCGCCTGACCGCTTTATTAGCCAGTTATTTCGATGTCCTGTTTGCGCTTAATGCGGTTATGAACCCAGGAGAGAAGAAAGTATTGAAATTTGTGTTGGAGCAGTGTTCGAAAGTGCCAAAGGATATACAACGACAGGTGGAAGGCATCCTGCAATCGGCGGGTACCGGTGATGGTGTACTACTTTATCAATTAGATGAATTGTTGGACGGTATAGATGACTTATTGGCCAAAGAAGGGTTTGATCCAGCCAGGACTTTGTTTTTGGACAAAATGATCTAATCATCAGTGTGGCGGCTGATAATCCCATTCGAAGGTGACTCGGCTGGCCTGAGAGGAAATCGGCGCGATTATAGGCGGTTGGTTAGAGCAAATGGTGTTTCGGATTTAAAACGCGAGTGGATATAAAAAAGAGATAAAAAGGATAATAATGTTATTTGCGGCAGGATACTGTATTAGTAATCGTTCACTCCCCCCCAAAAAGATAGCTGGATCTAGGACAAAATCGAAGCTGGTCTACACACCTGCGCAGTACCAGCGTTTGTGCGGTATACGTTCCGCAAACATGCTGGTAACCGCGAGTACCAGCGAAAGCCATTGTTGTGTATAG
>JBDRGC010000110.1:0-2155 GCA_043818215.1 Chloroflexota bacterium
GAAGGTGTATCAAAATCGACATCTGATCTAACCTTCATATCTATTCAAGAGTTGAGAGATAGTCTTCGAATTGATATTAGCTCATCTAATCAAGCATTTCAAAATGGTGAATGGAAAGCCGCGACAGTACTTGCTGGAGCAACAATTGAGGCCGTTTTGCTTTACGTGCTGCATTCGGTGCAAGATGCCGATCCGTCCAAAATATCGACATCAATAAACACCCTTGTTTCAAATGGTACACTTAATACATCTCCCGGAAATAATCTTGATAAATGGTCACTCCATCCATTAACAGAAGTCGCTGCCGACCTCAGATTGATTAGAGAGGAAACTGCAACCCAGATAAGGATAGCACGTGACTTTAGAAATCTAATCCATCCAGGAGTTTCTGTGCGAAAAAACATAGTTTGCAATAGAGGTACTGCACTTTCAGCATTAGCAGGACTGGAACATACTATAAATGATCTAAGTGTAAATACACCATAAATTGTATTGAACCAATGTTTAACATCGGGTTTGACCAGGATGCACGGAAAAAGCGCCCGCGCACCTGTCAACCCGGGCGTTAGCTTTAAGATCGACACCGCCGGTGGTTGATAGTGAAAATAACTGATAGAAAACCACATAAGGAGTATGGATGCAGATATCACGTCTGGTAATAACGAACTTCCGTGCTATTCAGAATGCGAGCATTATCCTCTCAAAGCACTCTGTCTTAATCGGCGACAATAACACCGGAAAAAGCACAATACTTGAAGCCATTAACCTGGCGCTCGGGCCGGATCGTCTCAACCGAGTGCCCCCGATTGACGAGCATGACTTCTATCAGGGCAAATACATCGCTGACGCATCTGCTGACGAGGTGGCTACGAATGATAGAGCTGAAAAAGGGGTTGAAGCGGAAGGTGCCGTTGATGCAGTAGCTAATGATACAGATGTCCAGGCCGATGGTGATTTTACCGCTGAAGCACCGCAGATTGAGATCGAGGTTACCATTGCGGATTTGAGCGAAGAGCAGAAGGGTAGGTTCGGCGATTACACCGAGTTCTGGGATACGGCGACCGACACCTTCTATGACCAGCCCAATCCGGCCGGCGTTGACGCTGCCTCAATCTGTGAAGCGCTACGGGTGAGCTTCATTGGCTGGTACGACCCGGAAGAAGATGACTTCGAGGGGAAGACCTACTTCACCCGCAGTCTCTCCGAAGGTGACAACCCTGTTAAGTTCTCCAAGAAGGACAAGCAGATTTGCGGCTTTCTATATCTTCGCTCCCTGCGCACGGGCTCACGCGCGCTTAGCCTGGAGCGGGGTAGCCTGCTCGACATCATTCTGCGCCTGAAAGAGGTCAGGCCAAAGATGTGGGAGGACACGATAAGCAAATTGGCTTCGTACTCGGTTGCGAGTAACCCGGAATTGGGCATTTCTGGCGTACTGGAAAGCATCGACGTGGCGCTCCAAAAATACGTACCGAAAGAATGGGGGATCAAACCCCATCTCAAGGTGTCGAGCTTGACCCGCGAGCATTTGCGAAAGGTAATTACCGCTTTTATCGCCACAGGCGAAGGCAGCCACGCAGCGCCTTTCTATCGCCAGGGCACTGGGACCATCAACATGCTCGTACTGGCGATGCTGTCTCAGATCGCCGAAGACAAACAAAACGTCATCTTCGCAATGGAGGAGCCGGAAACGGCCATTCCACCTTACGCGCAAAAGCAGATCGTGCACGAAATCCGCACGCTCGCTTCGCAGGCCATCTTCACCTCGAACTCGCCCTACGTGCTTGAGGAGTTCACATTGGAGGAGACTGTTGTCCTCTCTCGGGACGCGCATGACACGCTTCGTCGGTCCGCGATCACCCTGCCTGATAGCGTGAAGCCAAAGCGCTATCGGCAGGAGTTTCGTACCCGCTTCTGTGAAGGTCTGCTAGCCCGCCGCATCATGGTCGCCGAAGGGGCGACGGAAGCAACGTCATTTCCAGTTGTGTGCCGTCGTCTGGCGGAGTTGAAGCCTAACACATATTCCTCCTTGGAAGCGCTGGGTATCTGCACGATCAACGCCGGTGGGGAGACGAATATCCCCGATTTGGCCAAACTTTATCGTGACCTTGGCAAGCGGACTTTTGCCATCTGCGATAAGCAGACTGATGAGCAAAAG
>JBDRGC010000111.1:0-2840 GCA_043818215.1 Chloroflexota bacterium
CCCGTCCACGTCGCAGTTGTCGGTTTTGCAAACTTCCATCAGCACATACAGTCTCATCTCTCACCTCCTGCTGTTCTATGCTCCTTGTACCCTTCAATTTTCGTTGTGGATAACACGAAATGTAGGTCAAGCCATGGCCTCGGAAAACCGGAATAAATTCCAGCGCTTGGATATTCCAAAACTTTTTTATCAAAACACGGTTTACACACTCGTTCATAGCCCCCTCTCATAGGGTCCTTGAATATCGATATCACATCGACCAGGAACGGTGCCCTGGCAACATCGTCATTACAATTTGGACAGGAGAATTGTGATCGGCGCTGTTCCTTATCCACCTGTTCCGCATAATGAACCCGCTCCGCATATCTATCTAGTGCTCCTATCAACATGTTTATGCCTCCAGGTTTTCCTGTTCATTCTTTGATCGGCGTAATTCTAATTCCTCTTCTAGTATCTTAATGTACGCCCGCAGATACTCAGGATCGTTTTTACATTCTTCCAGTTTTTTGGTCATCCACTGCTCGACCGTACTCATTTTTCATCTCCTGGCGGCAGCCTGATCGGGCCTGCCCAGCGAGTGAATCGCGTTAGCGGTAGACCTGTCTTTTTGTGGGCTTGTGGAAACCCATAAGCGCACCACTCTCCAGCGCGCTGGTTACCAACATATAGTATGTCCACCCCGATGTCATCGTCCACCCAATAATAACCCGCCTCCGTCGGCGGCTCGGTCGTCCATTTAAGGGGCGGATTTTCATCGAGTGTGTCTTGTACGCCGTTTTCATAGCCGCGGTCATATTCGGAATAGCTAGTCATTTTTACTCCTTTGGTGGCCTGAGTGGACTGGCCCAGTTATTACATTTATCTGTACTCCATGTGTCCTTACAGGACTCATCCGATCCCGGCCACATACACTGCCCGAGAGCCAGCAGGCCGCTCCACCATTTACAGCACCCACAGGTCATTCTGCTCATTGTTAGAAGTCCTCCCAGTTCAGAGATTGAATTGGCGCAGGGGAACACAAGTTTGAATTCCGATGTCCCTCGGTGGCCATTTGGTGGCTATTTATTTTATAAGATCCTCAACCCGTAGAGGAGTAAAGTCTCCGGCAAAATATGGCTTCCCTCGACTCCATTTGGCATCACATTCTACGATGCTTACAACCACTCCGGACGATGTCCGTCCCACTAACATATTGACAGTTCCCCCACGGTCGGAAAAGACGGTATAGTTCCCATTTATCCACAACTCTCCATCCTCGTCAGCGTACATAGCCCAAGGGACAGTCCACCCCGAAGTACGGGGTAGCATTTCCTTTATGGTTCTTTCGTATCTATCTTCCGGCAGCTTCATGTCGTTTTACCTCCTCTCGTCCTTCCTGGCCATTTGTTATTACATTCATCTGTATTCCATGTATCCTCACCGTACCTTTCTGGCCCCGGCCACATACACTGCCCGAGAGCCAGCAAGCCGGTCCAGTAGTTACAATGGGCGCAATTTTGCTGTCTATTCTCCAAGTTCTTCCCTTAACCTCTCCAGCGCATGTTTTGGTACATGATAGCCTGCTTGATGCAAGTGTACGAGTTTATCTATGGTGTCTTTTATACTATAGCACCTGAAGGTTTCACCATCATGTTCTAAGCCAATCGGTACGTCAGCAGTTTTTCGTAATGCATCAGCCCATTCTTCTTTGGTAACGGAGCCAAAATCAAGCAAGGGCGGAAGTTCTTTTTCGAGATGCTTGGAGGCAACATGAATTGTCCAACCACCAGAAACATCTGCATAACAGTAAATATCCGACTTAAAATTATCGCTTGACCATCTGCAGTAGCTCATCAAAAGTCCTCCCATAACAATGGCGGCCTACTCATAGCATCCTGTATTCGTAATATAGTTTCTCGCAGCTCCCCGGCGCCAGTACTGGTCACGACTACCGGGGTTTCACTGATTTCGTCTACGGCTGGGTAGTACTCGTGGACGCTCCAAACGTCCTCTTCAATTTTGGAGAGGTGCCGGACAACTACTCGATATTCCATTTCCATTAGAAGTCCCCCCAGCTCAGCTCCGGCTTATCCAGCGCTGCCAGCATGTGCTCCAGGTCTTTGCGAAGCTCGTCTTGGGTCTCTCCCTGCGGCGCAACCGCATCAGTCGTGATGGAGCCTTTCCTGTCACTCAGCTTGGTGGCGATGGGCATATAGTACCCGTGGATGGCATACCATGCCGAATCTTCAGCCGGCACGCCCGGCGCGTGTTCTCCGGCCTTCATTGTCCGCTTTACCACTCGGTATTCCCAGTAGCTCATTCCAGCTCCTCTCCTTGGCACCAACGGCACTGCACCACCCATCGGGAAGGAAGATTATTCTGTGCCCTAATGCCATTAACCATACAATCATAATATCCCGCCCGTTCTAGCTCAGGTTGTAGAGCCTCTGCCTCCGTTTCGGTCTCTGTGAAAACATACACAGTACCATGAACTTGCCAATAGTATGCTGGCTCATCGTTGCCGTCGAACAACTCTCTACATTCCACCCCCACCAGCCCCCACGCCAGTGCGGGGATGAGGAGAAGAAGCAGGGTCAGTTTCATAATGCGGGTGTAGGGAGCCATGGTGCCTTCTCCTCGTATCTAGTGCAGAGTATTTGATTTCCACCAGTATCAAACGCCAATATATTTTCCTCTGGCATGGCTTCAAGGCGCGGGTCACATTTCCTTTCCTGTTGAAAATGCACGCACGATTCACAAGCCGCCCAGTTCATGGAGCCAATGATGTAGGTAGTCATGACATTCTCCTGAAATCACCGTACAGAGCGTACCATGCGCTTAACAGCAGCGGTATTCCCAGC
>JBDRGC010000112.1:0-5321 GCA_043818215.1 Chloroflexota bacterium
GCCACGGTTTGCTTCCTCCTTACAATAGTTAGTAGATAAAAAGATTTTAACAGTGAACGGTTTTATACCACACGGGGTAAATTGCTGTCAACAGTTAAAAGTCATGTCAACCGATGGCGAATGGCGAGTGGCGGGTGGCGAGTGGCGGGTGGCGAGTGGCGGGTGCGGGGGGCGGATAGCGGTGGGCGGGGGGCGGGTTGCGGATAGCGGTCCGCGGTCAGCTGTCCAGGGGATCAAAATAAGATTCGCAACTTTTACGGCAAATCACAAAGGTCGAAGTCGAAGCGCAAAGAATAATCTCTTATCCCCCATTCTTGGAAATTAATCCCGGTGAGGCTTTTATCGGCGGTTTGGCGGAAATTCATCGGCGGTTTATCGGCGGAAATGTTATAATAATCGTATGCCATATAAATTTTCATTCACTCCCGCCATTGTTCGTTACTTACAATCCATAGAGCGAGTTCGGGAATTAGTCCGACTAACTATCTTGCCTCCGGTGATTGCAGAGCAATTGCGGATACGAGCGCATATTCACTCTACGCATTACTCTACTCGCATCGAAGGCAATCGTTTGACGCTCAAGGAAACCGAGCAGGTCATTCAGCAAGGGAAATTGTTTCCAGGGCGCGAGCGGGATGTTCGGGAAGTGGAACGCTATTATCTGGCTCTTCAACAAGTCGAGAAATGGGTGGAAGGCGATCAGAAAATTTCCGAGGCTCACATCAGAAAGTTACACGCTTTGCTATTTGCTGGCAAAAGAGCCAAACCTACCCCCTACCGTGACGGGCAAAACATCATCCGGGAGGCCAGCGGGGAAATCGTCTACATGCCGCCTGAAGCTCACGATGTGCCAGGGCTGATGATCGACCTGATCAGTTGGCTTCACCGATCCGCACCAGATTTACCAGTTCCAGTCATCGCCGGTGTTGTTCATTACCAGTTTGTCACCATTCACCCATTCTTTGATGGCAATGGGCGCACAGCCCGCACATTGGCAACCTGGGTCTTACATCAAGGCGGGTATGACCTGGGAAAATTCTATTCGTTAGAAGAATTCTATGCGGAAGACTTGAACGGTTATTATGATGCTTTGGTTGTCGCTCCACACCACAACTATTATTTTGGGCGCAATGAAGCCGATATCACTACTTGGTTGGATTATTTCTTGAAGGGAATGGCGGTTGTTTTCGAGCAAGTAGCCGATGAAGTAAAAAGTCAGGTCAGCGGAACAATAGACGACGGCTCAGTTGATCTGCTCCGCCCGTTAGATCACCGCGCCCGGCGAGTATTGGGATTATTCTCGAAGCAAGATTTCATCCAGTCTTCGGATGTGGCAAACTTACTTGGTATTTCTAACCGTCAGGCCAGGGATTTGTTGACGGGTTGGGTGAATCAAAGTTGGCTTGAGATTGCTGATCCTTCGAGGCGAGGGAGGAAGTATGGGTTGATGGATGAATATAAGAAGTTACTAAAACGGTAATTCAATCCATACATTCACTTCCCCAATAATTAATTCATCAACAACATTCACATTTTCACTCCCTAACCATTCTTTTGCTCTATAGAATTTCAGAAAATGGTTTTGACTCAGCCTGTCATTGCGAAGCAGCTTTACCGCTGAAGCAATCTCATCCTTGGCAAGAAGGAGATTGCTTCACCGAAAAGCGTCGGTTCGCAATGACATCTGGGTAAGCGGAGTCAAAAACATTATCTTAACATCTATAGCAGTTTGTCGGAAAAGTCCATAGGCTTGTAATGGTAAGACTGCACTGAAAAAACTCTATTACCGCGGAGAACGCAGAGAACGCAGAGAAAAACCTAAAACCAAGTTTAGGAATTCATACCAGAATCTGAGCAAAGTTCCGAAATCTTAGTTTGACAATGGCACATTAAACATTTGTTCTATCAAAACAAGCTAGTTCGCTGGTTGAGTAGGCATCTTTTCGCCGTATCGAAACCAAGAACGGTTTCTGCGAATGCCGCTCCGCCTTGATTTCGATACGCTCCGCTACTCAATCAGCGGCTCCGCTTTTTACTATACGAAAATGTGACATTGTCAAATTAAACTGATTTTCAATAATCTCAGCGATCTCCGCATGCTCTGCGGTCAAATCCCCTTTTTTCAGTGGACTCATGGTAAATGATGTAAACTATGCGGTCATGACTAGAAATTTGTGAATGATATTCAAATCAATCTTTCCTTGATGTACTCAAATCTCCCTTTAACGATCAACTCCTGCTCTTGTGTCCACCGCGCCATAAAGGGAACGCCCTGGTCGAGGATGTATCGCTGTCAGGCTTGCTACTCAACGACGGGAGTCAGGTCGCTGTTGCAGTTCTGTAACATGCGGGCGGTCAACGACGACCGCAGACCGCAGACGACCGACCGCGAGTGGCGAATAGCGAATGGCGAATTGCAGTCTTCCGTCGGTGTTCGGCGGTCAGCAGTCGTCGGTCAGCGGTCGTCCGTCCTCAGTCCTCCGTCTCCCGTCTGCCTCGCCGCCAGCACCAGCCCCAACCCAATCAATCCCCCGCCAAGCAAAAAGAGTGGGGTCAATTGCTCTCCGAGGAATATCGCTCCCAAGCCTGCGCCGACCACCGGCTGGGCAAAAAACGTCAATGAGGCGACACCAGCCTCCAAGCGGGCGAAGGCAGTGTTCCACAGATACATTGCCAACCCGGTGGAGATGACCCCCAAATAGATGATGCCCGCCACAACCCACGGAGTGATCGCACCCATCCCGGATGCGCCCAATTCCCAGGCCGCGGCGGGGATTGTGAGGGGCAGCCCGCCTAGAAAACAGATCAGACTCACAGATAACACATCCAGGCCGCCACCTGTCGAGAACGTTCCACCGCGCGTCACTTTGCGGATCAGCACCGAGTAAAGCGCCCAGGTCAGCGCGGCACCAATTAGACTCAGATTGCCCCAAAACAAATCGGGGGAGAGGCGGGCGTTGCGCGGGTCGAGGACGATGATGACCCCCAAAGTCGCCAATCCCAGGGCCAATAACCGCCGGCGGTTGATTCTCTCCCCCAAAATCCAGGCCGCGAATAGCAGCACGAAGGCCGGGGTCGCCGAGGTCACCAGCGCGCCGTTGGCCGCAGTGGAGAGTTTTGTGCCCAAAAACTGAAATCCCAGCGAGACCCCGTAACCGACCAGCCCTACTCCCAGCACCTGCACCATCTGACGCCGGGTGAACCCGATTCCGCCGCGGCGGAGGACGAAGGGCAGCAGGGTCAAGGCCCCCATCAGCAAGCGCAAAGACAGCAGCGCAAAGGGGGGTATAATGTCCAGCAACACTTTGCTGACCACGTACATGCCGCCCCAGATAGCGGCGGCGGCGAGACCGGCGAGGAGGTCGAGGATATCCATGTTAGGGGTTAAGAGTTAGGGCATTGGTCACAAGTTAAGGATTTTAAATTTCTGTCAAGGGTATCTTTTTTGATGTTTTGTGACATGATTAGCGTATGTCACAAAAATAAAGAGTAGCATTCGTCATACACGGGCAGTTGGGAGAAACCGCAGCAAACGTATTGTGACTATTCCACCTGCACCGGAAGTGGAAGAGAACCTGCGGGGACTCATTGAACCGGTTGCCAAAACGCAACAGGACGAATATAAGAAATTGGGGATGCGAGAGCGTAACCTGACCCTGAGTGTGATGACCGTGATCGTGATCGCCATGATCTGGCAGCAAGTGGGCAGCGGTACTTCTGAGATGGCACGTTTGCTGTCGATGGGGGCAGTATTGTGGGCCGAGGTGGTGCATGTTAGCCAACAAGCAATTTCGTTACGTTTGGCAGTATTGCCGTCCAGTTTGTTTCTGGGCACGTTGAATGCCTTATTGACGGTACTCCAGCAGCGCTGGCGCCCGTCAGACCACTGCCCACTGAAGTGGCCTGGGCAGTTGAGTGTTACAGTCGGGTCTTGATTGCAGATGGCTCAACCTTAGATGTCCTGCTGCGGAAGATGGGTTTGCTCCGCGACCTGGATGTTCCTCCGCTAGCTGGTAAGATGATGGGGTTATTGGACCTGGCTTCACGACTGCCTGTTCGGATGTGGTATGGCTCGGATGCGCAGGCCCATGACCAGACTTTCTGGCCAGATATTCTAAAGGCCTTGCCTAAGGGTGCTCTGTTGTTGTTCGACAAAGGTTTCATCAATTACACCTACTTCGTCGCCCTAACCAAGGCTTCTGTCTTTTTCATTACCCGCGCCAAACGCAACATGAAGTATACCCTCTCCCAAACCATCGTATGTACGGCCCAGGTACATGACTATCTGATCTGGGTTGGTCAAGGGAAAACTCGTCAGCAACTCCGCCTGGTTGAAGTCCTTTACCGTGGCAAGTGGTATCGCTATTTGACCAATGATCTAGATGCCGAACGTTTGCCCTGGGAGTATGTGGTTGGCCTGTATTGGCAGCGTTGGCGTATTGAAGACGCCTATGCGATTGTCAAAGAACTGCTGGGACTCTCCTATTTCTGGAGTGGCGCCCAAAACGGGATTGAATTGCAGGTCTGGGCCACCTGGATGCTCTATGGCGTGTTGCTCGACTTGAGTGATATGCTAGCTGAAGCACTCTGGCGACCGCTGGCTGACATTTCCATCGAAATGGTCTTCCGCAGCCTCGGTTACTTCGCTCAAGCAGTGTTAGGAGGTGAAAACACATCATTGATCCCGTTCCTCGTCACCCATGCAAAGCTGTTTGGTTTAGTGAAACGACAACGAAAAAAAGACACTCTTCATCTCTTGACAGAAGCAGCAAACCCTTAACTTGTGACCAATGCCCTTATGGTTTATGACGGGTGATTTGCATAGCGCATACTCGTTTTTGGCTTTCGTGATGATGACCACGAGTATATCGATCATGTATTCTTGGTTGTATAATTCGAGTGGCAAGAAACTTATCGTTGTGATGTTTTTTCATGCAATGAATAATACAGCTGCACCATTGCTACATTTTTTTACATGGAATAGAGGGAAAACCAGAAAATTCATACTGGATTTACGCTGCTGTAAATGTGATTTTTGGGATTATATTTGCTTACGTTCTTGTCAAAGGATCAAAGCTGATACAACGATGAGACAATCGCAATTTAACTTTATAATGCCAACTACCAAAACAATGGTTCACTCAATTACCGTAATGCATTGGCTAATAGACAGCAAATTAAGTTATGCTAGGCGGGATCATCGCTGACCCCGCCCCCACTTCAGAACCGAACGTCCCAAAGGGATTGCTGCGCTGATGACCCTTTCGGTATCATTCGGCTCCTAGACACTCAGGCTGTTGTACCCAAAGGGCATGATATCA
>JBDRGC010000113.1:0-8008 GCA_043818215.1 Chloroflexota bacterium
GGGGACCAGAGATAATTCATGAGTGGAGGGTGGAGGGTGGAGAGTGGAGAGTGGAGAGTGGAGATTGGAGATTGGAGATTGGCGATTGGAGATTGGGGATTGGGGAGTGGGGATTGGTGTTTGGGGATTGGGGATTGGGGATTGGAGAGTGGAGAGTGGAGAGTGGAGAGTGGAGATTGGAGATTGGAGATTGGAGATTGGAGATTGGAGATTGAAACTTTGGTATTGTAGCAGAGTTTCACCGCTGGAGAAATGGATGTTTGTCCTGTTTTAGCAGGTAGATTTCACGTACTTTCTCAAACAGACGGTACGAGGGGTTCAACAATTGCCTCTTGACACTTTAGCACATCTGTTCTATATTATAGACAAGTACTCGTTCAGGTACCTGCCTTATCCAGTGCCCCTTGTTCTTAGTCTTGGAGGAAGCTTATCATGTTGAATTCTATGTCAATTTTCACTAGCCGCGTGCGCATCCAACGCGGAATGATATTTGGGCTGCTCATAATCACTGCCCTGTTATCTTTCGAACTTTTCAACTACTCAACCACCGACTTTGCCCTAACCGACCTTCTAGGTAATCTCAAGTTCCTCGGTGTGCGCTGGGCTACCATCCTCTCGATTGCCTTCTGCGGCATCGACTTCGCTGGTATTGCGCGGCTATTCACCCCTGAGCAGGGCGCCGACGAACCGGCTGAAGTGTGGTATCTATTCGGGGCCTGGATGCTGGCTGCTGTCATGAATGCCATTCTCACCTGGTGGGGCGTCTCCATTGCCGTGCTGAATCATCAGACTCTCGGCAATGCTGTAGTGGCGCGTGCAACCTTGATAAAGGTAGTGCCCATCTTCGTGGCAATCATGGTCTGGCTCATCCGGGTATTGATTATTGGCACCCTCTCTATGGCTGGCGACCGCCTGTTCAGTCAGGCTGAGCACAGGCCAGCTGCGCGGCGTTCAAGGCAATCTACCCAACGCACTAATACACGGAGCCGCACCCCAAGCATTCGTCCGCTGGGAACCCGCACGCCCGCGGCGAGTCGCGGGGTGGGCGACTCGTCCTACCGATCAGCTCCCAAGCCGGAACCACGCTACACTTCGGAACCGGACCACGCTGCTTCGGAGCCGACTTATTCCCCCGTGTCTTTCAGCAGCAATAGGGAGGACAGGTCCCGCCAATCCAGATTCTAGTTGGTTAGGACTTGCGCAGTTCAAGATGCGACGCACTTTTTGAGTTGGTGAAACGCTCTTTGAAACCCGTAAATCGCTCCAAAGCCTAAGTGCATCGCACCTGATACTTATGACCCACTTCGACCCGGCGACATATTCCAAAAAGACAACTTCCGGCACTCAATCCGGGGGTTGTCTTTTTAGTGTCTATACTCCGTTACTCGCGGTAATCGCGGCCAGCGTTGTATTGGCAATCAGTCTCAGCCAGATGGGAATAGCATCCTCTGCACCATTGCAGGCATCATGGGGAGATGCGCAAATTGCGCCATTTTTTAGCCCTGGGGTGCAATATTGGTATGAGAAGATTGCAACCTGGAGCCAGAAGTGGGGCTTGGACCCCAACCTAGTTGCCACGGTGATGCAGATCGAGTCGTGCGGCGACCCAGATGCGCTTTCCGGTGCCGGGGCAATGGGATTGTTTCAAGTGATGCCGTATCACTTCGCGGCCGGCGAAGACCCCTACAAATCCGGAACCAATGCCATGAGGGGATTGAGCTACCTGAAGAACGCTCTGGAAGCCAGGGGCGGCGATGTGCGTCTCGGGTTGGCAGGCTACAATACTGGGATCAGCGGGGCCAAAGGCCCCGAATCCGCTTGGCCTGGAGAGACAGTGAGATATGTCTATTGGGGGGTTGGAATCTACTCGGAGGCACAAAAAGGGGAAACTCAAAGCGACAGGCTGGATGAATGGTTGGCGTATGGGGGAGCAAGTTTGTGCTCGCAGGCAGCGAAGAATTTGGGGATCATTCCATAGCGCGGCCTCCAACCGCAACCAAATTCAATGGGACGCGGACGAGCGCGGACACTTGTACCTGCGTCACACTTGCACCTGCGGCAAGTGCAGGTGAGTGCAGGTGTGAACGCGGATTTTTCATATATCCGCGTTCGTCCGTGTCCAACAAAATATGCGCGAGCAAGGCAAAGTCTAGCGGTAATACTAAATAGGAAGCCAGGAATGTCTTTAAAGAAAGAAGGCCGCCTTTCGGCGGCCTTGTATATGCGCAGCGTTTTGATAAAAACACTTTGCCCAAACAACTGAACTAGGCTAGTTCGACAACCGCGCCCGCAGCCTCGAGCTTGGACTTAGCATCGTTGGCGGCTTCTTTGCCAACACCTTCCATGATCTTGACGCCAGCAGTCTCGGCCATTTCCTTGGCGTCTTTCAGGCCCAGGCTGGTGAGTTGGCGGATAGCCTTGATGACATCGATCTTCTTGGGGCCAGTCTCTTTGATGACCACATCGAACTCGGTCTTTTCTTCTTCGGGTTCAGCTTCGTCGCCAGGGGCAGAAGCGGCCACAGCGACGGGAGCGGCGGCGGAAACGCCCCACTTCTCTTCCAGCATTTTCACCAGTTCAGCAGCTTCGAGAACTGAGAGTTCACCCAATTCTTCCATAAGTTTGTTCAGATCAGACATTTTTGTACTCCTTTATTTCGGTTGAACGTTCAGCGTTGGCACGTTGGCACGCTCGCTAGATTTGAAATTGGATATTACAGGTATTCCGTATGCATAGGGTGTAACACTTCGCTAAACGCGACACGATTTACGCAGCCCCGGGGACTGCATCCTTCTCCGAGAAGGCTTTGAGCACTGCAGCAATCTGCCGCCCTGGCTCGGACAGAGTGCGGACAAGCTGTGTGGCGGGAGCCAAGATGGTGCTCAGCAATATAGCTCGCATAACAGGCAACGGCGGGACATTTGCAAGCATCTTGACTTCAGCAGCACTCATCAGACGATTGTCCATGTAACCGGCTTTGATTTTGAGAAAGTCCGATCCCTTGGCAAAATCTGTTATAGCCTTAGCTAATGCGGGCGGGTCTTCATAGGCGAAACCGATCGCAGTTGTACCCACAAAGTGTTCAGCGGCTGTTTCCAGACTGGCCGCATCAAGGGCGCGTTTAGCCAGCGTATTTTTGACAATATGGAATTCTCCGCCAGCCTCGCGAACTTTAGCGCGGAGTTCGTCCATATCTTTCACAGTAAGGCCAATATACTCAGTGAGAACGAATGCCTGGCTTCGCGCTAGCCATTCGCCGTACTGCGCAACGATTTCACGTTTTCTTTCTTTCGAGATAGCCAATTTTTACCTCCTTTCAAGAAAATGGGTCTACAGGATCTCACTACGGGAAATCCCAAAGAACAAAAAAAGTCTTTACCTCGCCATGCCAGGTAAAGACTTTTTTCAACAAGTGCAAGTTACTTGTTTTCAAGTCCTCACCTCAGCAGGGAATTAAACCCTCTCCTGTATCAAAATCGAAGGGTGAGGGCGCCTGCTGTCTACGGCGAAGTTTATTACAAAAATATGATATGAGTGTACTGAAAAAACTCTTTTACCGCGGAGAACGCGAAGAACGCAGAGAAAAACTTAAAACCAGGTTTAAGAATTCGTACTAAAATTTGAGCAAAGATTAGAAATCTTATACTAATTATTTAAAAATCTCAGCGATCTCTGCGTACTCTGCGGTAAGATAACCTTTTTTCAGTGGACTCATGATATTAATCTCGCAATTCCATTGCTTGTGCCTGGGCAGGGTCTACCTTGATGCCAGGCCCCATGGTGGTGCTCAACGTGACTCGCCGGATATAAATGCCTTTAGCAGCTGCCGGGCGAGCCTTCCTGATCGCTTCCATCAATACGGCCATATTATCGTAAAGTTTGGCAAGCTCGAAAGAGACCTTGCCAATGGGAATGTGAAGATTGGCAGTCTTGTCGACGCGGAATTCTACCCGGCCGGCTTTAGCTTCTTTGATTACGCGAGGCAGGTCCTCGTCAGAAACCACTGTGCCGGCCTTGGGGTTGGGCATAAGCCCTCGGGGGCCAAGAATCCGCCCCAAACGTCCGACCTTGCCCATCATATCCGGGGTGGCTACCGCGATATCGAAGTCAGTCCAACCGTCCTGGATTTGCTTGATAATTTCATCGTCATCGGCTACATAGTCGGCGCCAGCCTCGCGGGCTAGAGATGCGCCTTCAGCCTGTGCGAAAACCAGCACTCTGACGGTCTTACCCAAGCCATGGGGCAAGACAACCACGTCTCGCACTAATTGGTCTGCATGGCGAGGGTCGACGCCCAGGCGGATATGTAACTCAACGGTGGAATCGAATTTTGTACAGGATGTTTCCTGGGTTAATGTAAGGGCGTCATCAGGCGCGTACAACTTCATCCTGTCGATTTTGGCTACAGCTTCTCGGTATTTCTTTCCGTGTTTAGGCATTGCGTACTCCTTGGTGGTACAAACGGACAATCCAGGTGTCCTCCCACGGGGTTTTAGTCTACAACCACGATGCCCATGTTACGGGCAGTGCCTTCGATCTGACGCATAGCGCCTTCGATGTCGATGGCATTGAGATCTTTCATCTTGATTTCGGCGATCTCACGAACCTGGTCGCGTGTGACCTTGCCGACCTTTTCACGATTCGGCTCAGAGGAACCTTTCTCGACGCCAGCTGCCTTCTTCAACAAAACGGCGGCTGGGGAGCTTCTGAGGATGAACTTGAACGAGCCGTCAGTGAAGATGCTGATCTCTGCCGGAATAATATCGCCCATGCGACTTTGGGTACGGGCGTTGTATTCCTTGCAAAACTGCATCAGATTGATCCCATGTGATGCTAGAGCAGGGCCAATGGGGGGCGCAGGATTCGCCCTACCGGCTGCGATCTGCAGACGAACAACTGCTTTTAGTTTCTTTGCCATTTTTCTCTCCTTGGTGGTTTTAGCGGATGAGGTTACATCCTCCCACGAGGGGTTGCTAAGCCTTTTCTACTTGTAAAAAATCTAATTCAACCGGGGTCTCCCGGCCAAAAAAATTCACCATTACGCGAACTTTGGCACGTTCCACATCTATTTCAGCCACTGTGCCGCGGAAATCATTGAAGGGGCCATCCACAACGCGGACCCGCTCACCAACTCGGAAAGTAACTCTAATGCGTGGAGCGTCCGCTTCCATCCGTTTGATAATAAGGGCAACTTCTTCGGGACGCAGGGGGATAGGCTGGTTGCCCATGCCCACAAATCCAGTCACGCCAGGGGTATTCCGCACTATGTACCAGGATTCTTCCTCCAGTAGCATATTAACCAGAATGTATCCCGGGAATACTCTGCGTTCGACGACCCGGCGTTTCCCTTCCTTGACTTCAATTTCCTCTTCTGTTGGAACCACTACATCAAATATCTGGTCTTTCATTCCCATCGTTTCGATGCGTTGTTCTAGATTGTGGCGTACTTTATTCTCATAACCGGAATAACAATGCACAACATACCAGGCACGGTCATCGTTCTCGGCCTGATCAAATTCGGGAGCCAGTGCTGCATCATCCTGAGGTTGTCCGGCCTCAGGATTTTCTGATGCACTCTCGTCCACGATGGGTGCTTTTATGAATTGTACTTCCGGGTCAAACTTGTCCATGTCGTCTTTCACTTCTTTGACGAACCACAATCAAATTCAGAACTACTTAATGCAACTTTCTGGGTCTCTGGGACACTTCATGCCGTGGAAGGAGGCAGGGGTGTGGCCTCACTCCAAAAAATCCCTCAGAGCCAACTTTTCTCAACTCCCCAGGATTATTGCAAACATACGGGAAAAGAGAGCATCCATAATGCCGAGAAAAGCGCTCATTCCAAAAGTAACAACGAGAACAACCTTAGTCAAGTTGATGGCTTCCTGGCGAGTAGGCCAAGTCACCTTGCGCAATTCACCCATTGTTTCGCGATAAAAGCGTTGAATGCCGTTCACTTTTTTACGGGTTATTTTCTTTTTCTTAGCCACGTAAATCTCCTTGCATTTTGAATACTCTAAAATCAGGGGAACGCCCCCCGGCCCCCAACTTTGGGGGAGCATGTCCTCCCCAGAGTTGGGGGCCGGGGGGCATGCCTTCGGCGAAAACGCCGCCTCTTTTACCCCGGAGGGGGAGATGACGGCGTCAGGCTTTTAGCAGGCGAGGCAGGAATTGAACCCGCAACCTACGGTTTTGGAGACCGTTGCTCTGCCAATTGAGCTACTCGCCTATTTTAGTCTGGTAGTTACTTAGGAACGGCGATTAAATAACTTGTCCATTTCCAAACTAGAGAGTAGTGCTGGTTGAGTAGCCCCGAATGCTTTTAAAGGGGCGTATCGAAACCAAACGGGATTAATCAGCCAGAATCCGCTGGGTTTCGACACTTGCGCCACACGCAGTGCAGGTGCGCAGTACCTGCATAGGTATACGCTCCGGCACGAAAAGCGTGTGCCTCCGCTACCCTTCGACAGGCTCAGGACAGGCTCAACCGGCGCTCGCGTTAGGGTGCAAACGCGCAAGTTATTTAATTCTCATTCCTTAGTCTGGCAGTCAATTTCCTGACTATGCGACTACCAGACTACCAGACTACCAGACTATCCAACTACCTGGTTTCGCGATGCTGGGTGTGCTTACGGCAACGCGAACAGAATTTCTTCAATTCAAGTCGTCCCGGATCGTTCCGGCGATTCTTCTCAGTTGTGTAGTTACGTTCCTTGCACTCTGTACAAGCCATGGTAACTACCGGGCGAACACCTTTTTTGCCAGACATAGTTATCCAACGCTCAGATGAGCGTTATCCTCTCTCTATTCGATAATCTCAGTGATGACGCCAGCGCCGACGGTTAGGCCGCCTTCGCGGATGGCGAAATTCGAGCCTTGCTCCAATGCCACCGGTATAATCAACTCTACTTCCAGGTTCACGTTATCGCCTGGCATTACCATCTCTACGCCTTCCGGCAAGGTGATATTCCCGGTCACGTCCATCGTCCGGATGTAGAATTGCGGCCGATACCCAGGGAAGAACGGCTTGTGCCGCCCGCCCTCGTCTTTCCGCAATACGTACACCTCGCTCATGAATTTGGTGTGCGGGGTGATGCTCTTCGGCTTGGCTATCACCATGCCGCGCTCCACATCGTCCCGGTTGATGCCTCGCAGTAGCAATCCTACATTGTCTCCTGCCTGCCCATCATCCAGCAGCTTGTGGAACATCTCTACGCCCGTGCAAACTGTGCTGCGAGTCTTTTCCTGCAAGCCCACTATGTCTACATGGTCTCCAACATGAATCATGCCCCGGTCGATGCGTCCGGTTACAACTGTGCCGCGCCCCTTGATCGAGAATACGTCCTCCACCGGCATCATGAACGGTTTGTCTATCTCGCGTACCGGCTGGGGAATATATTCATCCACCACTCGCAGCAGTTCTTTGATGCTCTCGTACTCCGGCGCATTTGGATCTGTGCTCTCGCTCTCCAATGCCGCCAGCGCGCTCCCCTTCACGATCGGTGTCTCGTCTCCCGGGAAACCGTAGTCGTCCAGCAGCTCACGCAGTTCCAATTCGACCAGTTCCAGCAACTCTGGATCGTCCATCTGGTCTACTTTGTTTAGATACACCACGATACTCGGTACTTCCACCTGGCGGGCCAGCAATACGTGCTCGCGCGTCTGCGGCATAGCTCCATCTGGCGCAGCTACCACCAGGATGGCTCCATCTATCTGCGCTGCTCCCGTGATCATGTTCTTGATGTAGTCACGGTGCCCAGGCATGTCGACGTGTGCATAGTGGCGGTTGTCTGACTCGTACTCCACGTGGGCAATATTGATCGTGATGCCACGTTCTTTTTCCTCCGGCGCATTGTCGATAGAATCGAACGCCCGGAACGCCCCATGACCCAAAAACGAACAGTATTTGGTGATCGCAGCTGTCAGTGTGGTCTTCCCATGGTCGATATGTCCCATGGTGCCGACATTCAAGTGTGGCTTGTCTCTTACAAATTTTTCTTTAGCCATT
>JBDRGC010000114.1:0-4677 GCA_043818215.1 Chloroflexota bacterium
GATCTACTGATCTACTGATCTACTGATTTACTGATCTACTGATTTTCTGATCTACTGATCTACTGATCTACTGATCCCTGATCTACTGATCTACTGATCCCTAACCCCCAATCACCTATGAGCAAGAAATCATCCCCCCGCCCCCCCGCCCTCGATGAGGCCCTCGACAAAGCCTACGACCCTCTCGTAGCGCGGCGGCTGTTTGCGTTTATGCTCCCTTATTGGAAGCAGCTTCTGCTGGCCGTGTCTCTGATGATGATTAGAACGGGCGTCAATATCATTGGCCCATATCTGATCAAAATTGCATTGGATGATGGCATTGCAGCCGGGTCAGTGCTCGTTTTGCAACGGGTTGCATTGCTGTATCTCGTTCTCACCGTATTGCAGTGGGGCATGATCTATTGGCGAGTCAATTTGATGGCGCGCGTCAGCCAGTCGATTATCTATGATTTGCGCTCGCGTTTGTTCGATCATTTGCAAAGCCTTTCGTTGAGTTTCTTCAGCCGCTACAGCGTTGGCAGGGTGATCTCGCGGGTGATCAACGATGTGGTTGTACTGCGCCAATTCATGTCCTGGTCGATTATCGGCAGCTTGCGGGATGTGTTCGTTTTGGCGGGGATTTTTATTGCCATGTTGAGCATGAACTGGCGCCTTTCGCTGCTTACATTTTCTGTGCTTCCATTGATGGCTTTGGCGACCAACGCCTTCCGCAAACGGGCGCGGAAATATTACCGGCAGGTGCGCGCTTCCGTCGGCTGGGTCAATTCGGTCCTGGCAGAGAATATCAATGGGGTGCGGGTGGTGCAGGCTTTCTCTCGGGAGGAGATCAACTACGCGCACTTTCGGGACGATGTCAACCGTTACAACCTGGAGATCAACCTCAAGGCCGCGCGCGTGTCCTCGGCTTTCTTTCCAACAATGGATTTTCTAAGTGCGGCGGCTACAGCCCTGATTATCTGGCTGGGGGGAGTGGCAGTCCTGAACGAGGAAATCACCGCCGGCGTGCTGGTGGCTTTTATACTCTATACTGAGCGATTTTTTGACCCCATCCGCAGTTTGAGTATGCGCTTCGACCAGTTGCAGTCTACCATGGCGAGCGGTGAGCGCATTTTCGCGCTGCTGGATGCCGCCCCCGAGGTGCAGGATGCCCCCGATGCCCGCGACCTGCCCACTATCCGCGGGGAGGTGGAATTTCGCGGGGTGGATTTCAACTATTTAGATGATGACACTCCCGTTTTGACAGGTATCAACCTGCATGTAAGCCCCGGTGAGACGATTGCCCTGGTCGGCAAGACAGGGGCGGGCAAGTCCACCCTCATCAAGCTGCTCAGCCGATTCCACGATCCCACTGAGGGGCAGGTGCTGGTGGATGGCGTCGATTTGCGCAGTGTTACACAGAGCAGCCTGCGGCGGCAGATGGGCATTGTGCTGCAAGACCCCTTCCTCTTCGGCGGGAGTGTGGAGGAGAATATCCGTTTTGGGTGCCTGGATGCTACGGATGCAGAGGTCGAGGCCGCGGCAGTGGCAGTGGGCGCGCACGAGTTCATCACCCGCCTGCGGAAAGGGTACGCCACCTCCGTAGAAGAGGGCGGCGTGCTGCTCTCGGTGGGGCAGCGGCAGTTGATCTCGTTTGCGCGGGCGCTGCTGGCAAATCCCCGCATTTTGATATTGGACGAGGCTACATCCAGCGTGGATACTCAAACCGAGCTGGTCATTCAGGATGCACTGGCACGCCTCTTGCAAGGGAGAACCGCGTTCGTGATCGCACACCGGCTTTCCACCATTGTCAACGCCGACCGCATTGTAGTCATCGATGATGGCCGCATTGTGGAGCAGGGCACCCATGCGGAGTTGCTGACCCGCGAGGGCTACTATTCGCAGTTGTACAAAATGGGGTTCGAGGCGTGATTCGTGGAGGGTGGAGAGAACCTGCAGCGGACTGTAGCGGAGTAGCGGAGGGGCTGCGGGGAGAAATCCGCTAATCCGTTGGACCGCTGCTGGGTTGGACCGCGGAGAGAACCGGCAGCGGATTGTAGCGGAGTAGCGGAGGGGCTGCGGGGAGAAATCCGCTAATCCGTTGGACCGCTGCTGATCGGGCGCACACTAACCTGACTCCTTGTATGGAATCAAAGCCCAACCCGTGATACAATGCTGTCGCTTTTTTGGCCTGGTGTGATTATCCAAGATCACCAATAGGACCTCTTGCATAAGTGCTCTAGCCGCTGTCCCCAGCGGCGGGGACACCGCCTAGAGCAAGGTAATAGACTTTACAAGAGATCTAATGACTCCACTGAAAAAACTCTTTTACCGCGGAGAACGCGAAGAACGCAGAGAAAAACGTAAAATCAAGTTTAGGAATTCATGCCAAAATCTGAGCAAAGTTCCGACATTTTAAACTGATTTTCGAAAATCTCAACGATCTCCGCGTTCTCCGCGGTGAGATAGCCTTTTTTCAATAGAGTCATCTAATGAGAAAAACTATAATGTAAGGAGTTGTTAAGTGAAAAAACACACAAAATGGTACACATGGCTTTTAGTACTTATGATTCTCGTCCTGGCCGTTACTGGCTGCAAATCGGAACAGACATCAGATGATGCTGCAACTGGTGAACCAGAAACCGTTACTGAAGAAACGGCCACCGAAGCAGAATCAGTCGACGATGCCTCCGACGTTTTTGTTGCTGAGTACCCTGAGATAGAGCCAATGGCGACTATCTTCGTGGAAGGCGCTCTCATCACTGATAGCGGCTTGCAATTCGTAGAGATAGTCGCCGGTGACGGCCCAGCACCCCAAGCTGGGGATATCATCGTCATGCACTTTATAGGCTCGCTGCCGGATGGTACTGAATTCGGCAACAGTTATGAACAAGGCGAACCCGCCACGGTTATTTTTGGGCAGGAACAATTGCTGCCGGGGTGGGAAGAAGGCGTTGGCCTGATGAAAGAAGGCGGCAAGGCACAGCTAATTCTGCCCCCCGAACTGGCCTTTGGCGAAGAGGGTTACGGAATGATCCCACCCGGATCGCAAGTCATTCTGGATATCGAGTTGATTTCTGTGGAAGCCCCACCCACCCCGACGAGCGTCTCTACGGACGATCTGGTCACCACAGATAGTGGTTTGCAATATTCTGATCTTAGTGTTGGTAATGGCCCCAAAGCTGTAGATAACAACACCGTGTCCACCCACTACACTATGTGGGTCAAGGGCGATAGTGAAGATATATACATCAGCTCTTCTGATAATCGCGAACCGGTCACCTTTGTGTTGGGGCGCGGTGACATGGTCTTCCCCGGCTGGGAAGAGGGCGTGAGCGGCATGAAACCGGGCGGCAAACGTCTGCTCGTCATTCCGCCGGATCTGGCGCTGGGCGAACAAGGTGGCGGCATCATTCCACCCAATGCCACGCTTATCATGGAAATCGAGTTGGTGGAAATCCGCGAACCGATTAAAATGACCGAGGTCGATGTAGACGATTATATCGTCACCGAAAGCGGCCTGAAGTATTACGATATCGAGGCCGGCGATGGCGCGATGCCAACCACAGGGCAAATCGTTGTCGTTCACTACACCGGTTGGCTGGAAGACAGCACCCAATTCGACAGCTCGCTGGACCGCGGCCAACCTTTCACTTTCCCGCTAGGCACGGGCAGTGTGATCCCGGGTTGGGACGAAGGCCTGGCGACCATGAAGGTGGGCGGCAAGCGACAACTGGTCATCCCGGCCGAATTGGGTTACGGTGACGCAGGCGCGGGCATCATTCCGCCTGGTGCAACGTTAATTTTCGAAGTTGAATTGTTGGATATTCAGGAATAAGGCAGTTCGTGTAGGGTGGAGCGAATGGCGAATGGCGGATGGCGAATGGCGGATGGCGAATGGCGGACACTTGCATCTGCGCTGCGATCCGGCGCAAGTGCAGGTGTGGCGAGTTGTTTCACGTTTAACGTTTCACGCCTCGCGCTTCGCGCTTCACGCTCCACCCTCCACCCTCCACCCTCCACCCTCCACCCTCCACGCTCCACCCTCCACGCTCCACCCTCCACAGACTTAATTGTGGGATAATTTATTTTCTCCACTATGAATGTACTTTCCATTCTGTTAGCTCTTCTCCCCATTATTCTCATCTTTATGCTGCTCGTCCTGCGCCGCACAGCTGCGGATGTGGCCGGTCTCATCGGCTGGGTAATTACCGTGCTGATTGCCTGGCTGTACTTCGAAACCCCGCTGGCAATCACTCTCCAGGCGAGCCTCTCCGGGATTGTAGCCTCCCTCCCGATTGCACTGGTGGTAGCCACCTCGATTTTCCAGGTCACGATAATGCTGGAAACCGGCGCCATCGCCCGGGTGGTGGCGCTTATCAAATCTGTCGCACCGGGGAATCAAGTGGTGCAAATCATGCTGATAAATATCGGCTTTGGCATCCTGCTGACCTCTCTAGGCGCCGTCCCTGTGTCGATCCTGCCGCCCATAATGCTGGCGCTGGGGTACTCGTCTTTCACCGCCATCGCCCTGCCAGCCATCGGCTATGACGCCCTGACCACTTACGCCCTGCTCGGCATTCCGGTGGTCGTTTTCGCCAGTTTCGTCGGGCAGCCGGTGGAACAGGTCGGCAGCTACTTCGCTCGCTATATGCCAGTCATCAGCACCTGCATTGCGTTTGGGATGCTGTGGATTGTGGG
>JBDRGC010000115.1:0-3994 GCA_043818215.1 Chloroflexota bacterium
TTTGTTTGTGTTTTTTGGTGTTGGTGTTTGGTGTTTTGGGTTTTGGGGTTTTTCTTTTGTTTATTGGGTTTTGGGGTTGGGGTTTTGGTGATTGGGTATTGGGGATTGGGGATTGGGAATTGGGAATTGGGGATTGGGGATTGGGGATTGGGGATTGGGAATTGGGGATTGGGGATTGGGGATTGGGGGACGGGAGGGGGAAAAACGAATGCACAGTGACTTTATGACGTAGTAAAATATATGGTAAGAGTGTACTGAAAAAACTCTTTTACCGCGGAGAACGCGAAGAACGCAGAGAAAAACTTAAAACCAGGTTTAAGAATTCGTACTAAAATTTTAGCAAAGATTAGAAATCTTACACTAGTTATTTAAAAATCTCAGCGATCTCTGCGTACTCTGCGGTGAGATAACTTTTTTTCAGTGGACTCGTGGTAATGGTAAAAAAGTAAGTGACGGGTTATTTCAAAAATGCTCCCAGCGGCGTCCCCGCCGCCGTCCCACAGGGATGCTTCGCGAAGGACGGAGGCTAGAGCATTTTGTGATTTGGTCATCACTGACCATCTAACCACCACCAAATATATTAAGGAGAAAATACAATGAGTGAAAAGAACCCCGAAAAGCAGAAGCCCGAAGAAATGTCTTGTGCGACTTGTCCGCTGCGGCAGAAAGCAGAGGCCAGACCCAAATCTTTCATGGCCAGGCTATGGAAATGGCACACTAAATGGTGCCCGGGCTGGAAGGGTTATCAGGCCGCGCTGGCAGAAGCAGGGGAGTCAGGGTTGGGGTAGACAGGGTAGAACAAGGTAGACAAGGTAGACAAGGTAGACAAGGTAAACAGGGCAGATAAGGTAAACAGGGTAGACAATGTAAACAGGGTGGATCGCCCGGTGTTGTGTTCTGCGTCCCCTTTGGGGAATGACGGCTATCAAGTTTGGTTACGGCGGGAGGCCGCGTTATGAGTGCTCCGAAAGACATCCTGGAACTGGTCGAACGATTTGACCGCAATATTGTAGATTCGCCAACCTTGACAAGGGCACAGAAAAGACGTATTATCCACACCTAATATGCTGTTTATGAGAACTTTTCTCATATCTTTGCGGTGTACAAGGAGAAAGCTGTGCTTATCGAATTTACTATTGGTAATTATCGCTCGTTTTATGCGCCGATGACGCTTAGTATGCAGGCCACTCGGTTACGCGACCATGAGTCCATAGACGAACAAAATATTTTTCAAGTTGGCAAACTCTCGCTTCTACGCAGTGCATCCGTTTATGGTGCCAATGCCAGCGGTAAAAGCAACCTGGTCCGAGCGATGATGTTCATGCGCCATTTTGTGCTGGACTCAGCGACCAAATTCCAAGTAGGTGAGCCAATTGATGTGCAACGTTTTGCTCTCAATGCAGCCGCTCACAAGGAGCCGGCCTCGTTTCAAATTGTCTTTTGGCTGAATGGCACACGCTACCGCTACGGTTTCGAACTAGACGAAAAGCGTGTGCATGCCGAGTGGCTATATCGCACTCTCAAGAGAGAAGCCCGCCTGTTTGTGCGCGCAGGAAATGATTTCAACCTTTCGGAACTTCTAAAAAAAGAAGCCCCTGGTTTGGAAGCACGCACGCGCGAAAATGCCCTGTTCCTCTCGGTGCTGGCGCAATTCAACAGCCCAACCGCCATCGCTCTGCTAGAGTGGTTCCGAACGAAATTCAGAGGAATTTCTGGCTTAGACGACGATACCTACGGCGGTTATACTTTGCACCGCTTTGAGACGGATGAAACTTTTCGCCAGCGCGTGCGCGGGCTGATGCGTCTGGCAGATGTCGGCATTACAGATTTGTCGATCACAAAATTACCTTTTGATAATGCAGATGTACCGGAAGGAGTGCGCAATATACTGAGGCAAATTGCCAAAGAAGTAGGGAAGCCGGAGGACGAACTTTCACTCGCGCGCATTGAAACCCTTCACCCACTTTTCGAAGGCAAACTACAGATCGGACAAGCACCTTTTGAGCTAGGCGAAGAATCCGAAGGGACTCAAAAGTTCTTCTACCTCTTAGGGCCATTGCTGGATGCCCTTGAAAATGGCAATATCCTGATGATTGACGAACTCGAAGCGCGTTTGCACCCTAAGCTGACTCGCGAACTCGTGCGCATGTTCAATTCACCGCAGACCAACCCGCACAACGCCCAATTGATTTTCGCCACCCACGATGCTGGATTGCTTGGCGAATACCTGCTGCGCCGCGACCAAATCTGGTTCACTGAAAAGAACCGCTATGGTGCAACCGAACTGTATTCATTGGCCGAGATGAAAGAGCGTAACGACGCTTCTTTCGAAAAAAATTACTTGCTCGGCAGATATGGCGCAATCCCATACATCAGCGGCTTGCGTGCCTTCTTGGAACAGGAATTGCAATATGGCGAGAACACCGA
Source organism: Chloroflexota bacterium (assembly GCA_043818215.1). Classification (GTDB taxonomy): domain Bacteria; phylum Chloroflexota; class Anaerolineae; order Anaerolineales; family UBA11858; genus JBDRGC01. The sequence continues at coordinate 2,428 of JBDRGC010000115.1, forward strand.
AACCGAGCGGGCGTAAATTGCCTGATAAAGGTAAAAAGGTGGGACGCGCACCAACCAGAACGCGCGAGTTGCACCCGTACTTTTTGATTGTGTGCGAAGGCGAACAAACCGAACCCAATTACTTTAAGAGTTTTCGGGTCAGCGCTGATGTGAAAGTCATTGGAACTGGACGCAGCACAACCGGTCTGGTAGAGTATGCCAAAACGTTGAAAGACAAAGCCAAACGAAATCAACAAGCCTATACTTCTGTTTGGGTTGTATTCGATCGGGATGATTTTTCGCCAGAGAATTTTAACGGGGCCATTGAACAAGCTAAACACGCCGGTTTTTGTGTGGCTTACTCCAACGAAGCCTTTGAACTCTGGTACGTATTGCATTTCGACTATATGGATAACGCCATTTCGCGCCAGCAGTATCAGGATGTTTTGTCCAAGAGATTGGTCGAGCCTTACCGCAAGAATGACCTTACCCTGTATGCCCGCCTGTTAAATCGTCAACCGGATGCAATTCGAAACGCCGAGAGATTACTGGCATCCTACAAGCCCCATCCCAACCCGACATACGACAACCCTTGTACTGCCGTTCATCATCTAGTGCAGGAACTCAATCGTCACATACGCTAGACGTGAGAGGGCAGAAGGAGCGAAATCTGCATCAGGCGGCCCTGGCCGAAGCAGGGGAGTCAGGGTTGGGGTAGACAGGGTAGAACAAGGTAGACAAGGTAAACAGGGCAGATAAGGTAAACAAGGTAGACAAGGTAAACAGGGCAGATAAGGTAAACAGGGTAGACAATGTAAACAGGGTGGATCGCCCGGTGTTGTTTTCTGCGTCCCCTTTGGGGAATGACGGCTATCAAGTTTGGTTACGGCAGGAGGCCGCGTTATGAGTGCTCCGAAAGACATCCTGGAATTGGTCGAACGATTTGACCGCAATATCGAGGCTTACAGGTCTGGGCGATATAACGAAACCCAGATTCGTATCGAGTTCATCGATCCACTTTTCGATGCGCTGGGCTGGGACGTGCATAATAAGCAGGGGTACGCTGAGGCCTACAAAGACGTCATTCACGAGGACGCCATCAGAGTCGGCGGCGCAACCAAAGCCCCGGATTACGCCTTCCGCATCGGGGGCGCGCGCAAGTTCTTCATCGAAGCCAAAAAGCCCTCCGTCAATCTCAAAGATGATATCAGCCCCGCCTTTCAACTGCGCCGCTACGCCTGGTCGGCCAAGCTGCCGCTCAGCATCCTGACCGATTTCGAAGAGTTCGCGGTTTACGATTGCCGCACCAAACCGGTCAAGACAGATAAAGCCTCCACGGGGCGTGTGCTCTATCTGACCTACACTGAGTATGCCGAACGGTGGGAGGAGATCGCGGCCATATTCTCGCGCCAGGCTGTGCTCGAGGGGGCTTTCGACAAGTACGCCCAATCCAGCCAACGCAAGCGGGGCACAGCCGATGTAGACGCCGCTTTCCTCAAAGAAATCGAATCCTGGCGGGAGATGCTGGCGCGCAATATCGCCCTGCGCAATCCCGACCTGGCGCAGCGGGAACTCAACTTCGGCGTGC
>JBDRGC010000116.1:0-10673 GCA_043818215.1 Chloroflexota bacterium
GGATACAAGAGGCATATCGTATTCTCTCACCCCACGGAACACTTTATTTTCACATCGATTATAGAGAAGTACACTACTGCAAAATCCTTCTTGATCAAATTTTTGGACGAAATTATTTCCTGAACGAAATTATTTGGGCTTATGATTATGGAGGAAAATCCAAAAGCAAATGGCCCGCAAAACATGACAATATCCTCGTGTTTGTGAAAAATTCAAAGAACTACACATTCAATGTTGAAGATATTGATCGCATTCCTTACATGGCACCTGGCCTTGTTGGGGCAGAAAAGGCTAAACGCGGCAAGCTCCCTACCGACACCTGGTGGCATACGATTGTAGCAACCATGGGTAAAGAGAAAACAGGCTACCCTACCCAAAAACCAATAGGTATCCTAAATAGAATAATAAGTGCATCTTCCAACAAAGGCGATCTTGTTTTGGATTTCTTTGCAGGCAGTGGGACAACTGGTGCAAGTTGTCTAGAATTAGGGCGTCGGTTCACCCTGATAGACAATAACGAACAAGCCCTGCAAGTTATGGCCCAAAGATTCAGAAATTGGCCCTCCATCGAATGGATAGGGTTCGATCCAACCCCGTACCAAGGAACGAGAATTAGATAACTTGAGCGTTCGTATCCTAACGCGAGTGCCGGTTGAGTAGCGCAGGCACACGTTTTTCGTGCCGGAGCCGACCTATGCAGGTACTGCGCACCTGCACTTGACGTAGGTACAAGTGTCGAAACCCAGAGGATTACGGCAAATGAGCTAATTTTCGCGTCCCGCTTGGTTTCGATATGGCTCTCCGTCCCTCCGAGCTTACTCAACCGGCGCTATGTCCAAATTTGGAAATGGGTAAGTTATTTAATCCCCGTTCCTAATTACAACAAACGGCCCCCTGATAAAGCAGGGGGCCGTAATTTTTGTACACGCAGGAGATTCTATTTTCCAAACTTTTCTTTCAACAGCTCCTCCAACGTGGGCTGACCGATTTCTTGCAGCTCGTAGCGCACGCGCTGAGAGGGCTTGTTGATCTTGAGGACGTGTCCCAAGTCGATGGGTGTGCCGATGATGACCAGATCGACATCGGCGTTGTTGATGGTTTGCTCCAACTCATGAATCTGCTCATCACCGTAGCCCATGGCCGGCAGCACGTTGCCAGTAGTGGGGTACTTTTCGTAAGTAGCCTTGATGGAGCCAACTGCGAAGGGGCGGGGGTCGACAATTTCGCCCGCGCCGAAGCGGCGGGCAGCTACCCAGCCGGCGCCGTAGGCCATCCCACCGTGAGTCAACGTGGGGCCGTCCTCCACCACGAGAACACGCTTCCCTCGAATGGCCGCGGGGTCATCCACAAATAGAGGAGAAGCTCCCTCGATAAATACGGCCTCGGGGTTGATGGCGCTCAGATTGTCGCGCACCGTGATAATGTCGTCCGGGGCAGCAATGTCCACCTTGTTGATCACAAATACGTCGGCGGTGCGGGCCACTGTCTCTCCGGGGTGATAGGAAATCTCGTGCCCGGGGCGGAGAGGGTCAGCAACCACAATATTGAAATCTGAGACGTAGAACGACAAGTCGTTGTTGCCGCCATCCCAAAGAATAATATCGGCTTCCTTTTCAGCCTGCCGCAAAATAACTTCATAGTCCACACCGGCATAGATGATCACACCGTTGACAATATGAGGCTCGTATTCCTCGCGCTCTTCGATGGTGCATTCATATTTATCGAGGTCGCTGAGATTGGCATATCGCTGCACGATCTGCTTGGTGAGATCACCATAGGGCATGGGGTGGCGAATTGCGGCCACTTTGTAGCCCATGTCACGCAGGACATCGGAAACCCGGCGGGTGGTCTGACTCTTGCCGCAACCTGTGCGCACCGCACACACCGAAACGACCGGCTTCGTGGACTTGATTTGAGTATTCTCGGTGCCCATCAAATGAAAGTCAGCGCCTGCGGCCAGAACCTCGGATGCTTTGTGCATCACATATTCGTGAGTCACATCACTGTATGCGAAAACGACCTGGTCAACGTTCTTTTCTTGAATCAATTTGACCAGATCGCTCTCGGTGTAGATGGGAATCCCCCCAGGGTAGAGTTCTCCAGATAACTCCGGGGGGTAAACTCGACCTTCGATATTGGGGATTTGGGTCGCCGTGAAGGCCACAACTTTATAATCAGCGTTGTCACGGAAGAAAACGTTGAAGTTATGAAAGTCGCGCCCTGCGGCGCCCATGATGATGGTACGGATGGGGGTCATGTTTTGCTTATCTCCTTGATTTGGGGGGGATTGGGGGCCAGTAGATCAGTAAATCAGTAGATCAGTAAATCAGTAGATCAGTAAATCAGTAGATCAGTAGGTCAGTAAATCAGTAGATCAGTAGGTCAGGGATCAGTAGACCGGTAGACCAGTAGATCAGGGACTGCTTCCTGATCCCTGGTTTACTGATCCCTGTCCTCTCACATCACTTCCGGCGCTTCGATGCCCAGCAAGTTGAGCATATTTGCAATCGACTGCCTGGCCGCGGCGACCAGGTGCAAGCGGAAAGTGCGCACATCCGGTTCGGCCTGTATCACCGGGCATTGCCGGTAGAAATGATTGAAAGCCCGCGCCAGTTCGTAGGCCTGATTGGTGATATGCAAAGTCTTGTACTCGGCAGCAGCCCGCTGAACCACGTCAGGGGTGCGAGATATTAGATCGATCAATTGTACTTCGGCAGGGTCAAGATTATAGTTTGGCGTGCCAACGTTTGCAGATTCGAAGGCTGGCAGGTTTGCACGTCTCAAAATACTATTGGCCCGCACGTGGGCATATTGGATGTATGGAGCAGCCTGCCCGTTGAAATCCAGGGCAGTCTCCCAATCGAAGGTCACGGTTTTGGTGCTATCGCGGGCCAGCATAGGATATTTGAGCGCGCCCAAACCGACAGCACGGGCTACAGATTGTTTCTGCTCGGCGGTCAAGTCGGGGTTCTTCTCCTCGACCACTGCCAAAGCCCGGGCATCGGCTTCACGAATCAAATCTTCCAGAAGCACCACTGTCCCATCGCGGGAGGCCATGACCACGTTACCCGGCAGGTTGACGATTTCGTAAGCCAGATGGTGACATTGTTTGGCAATATCATAGCCGGCTATCTCTAAAATCTTCCACACTTGCTGAAAGTGCATCGACTGGCGCACGTCAACCACGTAAATGGAACGGGTCAAATCGTACTCTTCGAACTTGAGCACTGCCAGGGCCAAGTCTTCCGTCTGGTAGAGCGCCGTACCATCCGACCGCAGAACCACCATCACGCGGTACTTTTCCTTGTCGAGGCCTAGTAAATCGTCGATGCGGACGATGACTGGCCCCTCGGGACTTTCGTCCTCGGCGATACCCCGCGCGATCAACTCCTCGACCAATTTCTTGCCGGGCTGCTCCACCTCGCTGTTGGAATACAAGCGGTCAAAGCGAATATCGAGAGTTTTGTACAGATCATCGAAGCCATCCAGCGACCACTGGCGGGTTTCCTTCCACAGGGCAACCACCTCGGGATCGCGGTTGTCCCAGCGGGCGTACAGTTCCCGCACCTGCGCTTCAAGGTCGGGGTTCTCTGCGAGGCGGCGGCTGGCCTCGGCGTACAGGTCCCCCATCCAGCGGGTGATGTCCTGTTCAGGCTTCTCTCCCGGATGGAAATGGATGTAATTCCACAACCACTTGATAACATGCAGGCCGATATCGCCGTAGAAATTCGCCCGCACCACTTCGTAACCGGCAAACTCTAAAATCCGGCAAATAATATCGCCTAAAATTGCACTCCGCAGATGACCGACGTGAAAAGCCTTGTGAGTGTTGGGCTGCGAAAACTCGACCATCACCCGCTCGCCTGTGGCTGCGCCGCGCCCAAAATCCGCGCCCTGCTCCAACACAGTCCCTACAACCTGGCGGCTGAATTCGCCCGGCGAGAAATATAAGTTGAGATAACCTCTAACCGCTTCAGCCCGATCAAAACCGATGGAAGTGCCTAAATATGCAACCACGCCTTCGGCGATTTCCTGGGCGCGTTGAGGGACGATCACCCTTTTTCCCGAACGTGCTTCCTGGGCTGCCAATTGAAAAAACGATGTCGAAATGCCCCATTCCCCGCTGAAAGGAATAGGAATCCATTTTAGTTCCCCAGAATAGGGAATATCATTTTTGGCACAGTAAACTTGAATTTTTTTCGATATGTTTTGTTGTTTGACTTCGAACATTGGATGACCTGTTGTATGGATCACAATTCCGCGGGACGGTGTGCGTGGTGCGTGGTGAGTGAGGCGTGGTGCGTGATCCCATAAACTGTCATTGCGAGGCACGAAGCAATCTCACACTCTGCAGGAGGAGATTGCTTCGTACCTCACAAGGACAAATAGTAGTTTTCTCACGCTTCACGTTTCACGCCTCACATACCATTCCCGGGCGATTTTTACGTGGCTGCAATTATACCATCCCCGCAGGGGGTACCATCCCCGCAGGGCGTACCATCCTATAAGCGTCCAGCTAAAGCCAGCGATCGCCGGTTGAGTACCCTGAACGAAGTAGAATTGCTGGTGAAACCGGGTGTTCGAGCGAGCAGTGACATATTAATGCGTACCTTCCTGGTTTGCACAGCTCAATGGCTATCTCTCTCATCTCGCCATAGCGAGCAACACTTGTATTTCTTGCGCAATGAGCGGGTCACATCGTTATCATCTATATTGATTGCGGCTATTCCAGCGACGATTCCCCCTTGCCTTTCAACGAGTTGGATGGCGGCTTGCATTTGTGCCCCCGTTTCTACCCATTCGTCAACGATAAGAACCCGGGTATTTGGCATGAGAGCGTTTGTTCCTAACTCAAGCGTTTTTCGTAAACCTGTATAATCAACAAAATCAACTGATTCTGATTTTCCTGGCAGCTTGCCCCCTTTGCGAATGGGAATGAAACCTTTCTCAGCCCGTAGAGCAATAGCTGTTCCGAGAATAAAACCCAGGGCATCAATTCCTGCTACACAGTGGAATTCAGTGCTGGCAAAGTAGGAAAGGAAGCTATCTATCAACAATGAGAAGGCTTGATAATCCGCAAATAAGGGTGTTACATCATATCGTAAACCTTGTGTGCGAGTATTTATTAATCGAAGATAATTGTTCATGGCATAGCATTACAGGTAATCGTTCACCCCCCTCTTGCCAAGGCTCTGCGTTGGCACGCCTGATCGGACGCACTGCCTCAACACGGAGCGTTGGGGGAGGCGTTCCCACGCTCCGGCGTGGGAACGAGAAAAGGGGATTGAAAAATTACAATTACAGGGGTAGGGGACTCCGCGTGGAAGGAGGTGTGGGGGGGCCAGGGGAGTGGGACAGGGAGGGATGGGAGTGGAGGGTGAGGGATTAATGAGCTGGAACCAGATACAAAAGAATGGCGAAATAGTGGCAAAGGCTGCCCCCCAGCACAAAGAGATGCCAGACAGCGTGCATGTAGGGAACTTTCTTCAGGGCATAGAAAATCACCCCCACGGTGTAAGCCACGCCGCCCGCTGCTAGCCAGATCACTCCGCCCACGGGGATATTGGCCCATAATTCTTTCATCATTGCCACGCTTAACCAGCCCATCAAAATATAGGCCAACACTGATAATCTTTCGAAGCGCTGGATGAAAAAGGCTTTGAAACTGACCCCCAATACGGCCAGCCCCCAGATGATCACCAGCAGAGTCCAACCTAACCTTCCCCGGATGCCCACCAGCAGAAAGGGTGTGTACGTGCCCGCAATGAGCAGATAAATAGCAGCGTGGTCAATGACCTTGAAGACATATTTCAGGCGCGGGCGCTGAAAACTGTGATACAGGGTCGAGGCCAGATACAAGATAATCAACGAGGCCCCGTAAATGCTGAAGCTGACAATCTGGTAAACATCGCCGCGCCTGGCTGCCAGAATCACCAGCACGACCAATCCGGCAATGCTCAAACCGGCGCCGATTCCGTGAGTGATGCTATGAGCGATTTCCTCGCCCAGAGTGTACAGCCTCAGCGAGGCGCGTTCTTTCAAGTTTTTTGGTTTCTGTGACATGGTTGCTCCAAATGGTAATCGTTCAGGCTGCTGCTGAAAGTTGCTTCGATAGAACGCGGATAACGCGGATTAAGCGGATTTACGCGGATTATTTTAAAGAATCCGCGGTGATCCGCTGTATCCGCGTCACACCTGTACTTGCCGCAGGTGCAAGTGTCCGCGTTCTATTTTACCAGAAGGCTGAACGCTTATTGATTGAAAATGCGTGTTGACCTCACCCCATATCCGCGTTAGGATTCTTTCGGAAGTTTCGGAGAATATCATGAGAAAAAACCTTACCCGCCGTCAGCAAGAGTTCCTCAGCCAGTTCCTGGATTTTGACCGGGAGATGGAAGAGCCAGTTCATTACGTCACCCTGGCCGAACATCTTGGTATTGGCAAAGTCACAGCTTACGAAATGCTGCGCCTGCTGGAAGATCGCGGGCTGGTGCGGTCTGAGTATCACCTTCCCGGCGAGGGACGCGGGCCGGGACGTTCCACCGTGCTCTTTCGACCGACCGCAGAGGCCACTCGTTTGCTCTTCGATCTGGCCGGCGGCTCTCCCGAGGACGAGGATTGGGATATAGCTAAGGAACACATTTTGCAGCAATTGCGTGAGGGTAAAGCGGTCGGTTATGATGGCTTGCTCACCGATCTGTTGGCCCGGATTCCCGAACAACGCTCGTCGCTTATCTACCTGACAGAAATGATCACTGCCACGTTGCTGGCTTTGGGCGCATTGCGAGACTCTGCGGAGGCCAGCGGGTTGGCCGGACGTCTGCGGCGCATCGGCCTGCCCGGCGAGATCGGGTTGAGCGCTTTGGGCGGGGTCAGTGTTGCCCTCTCGATGATGGAACGCGTCAACCGGCGCGTGTCCACTTTCCTTTTGGCTCAGAGCGGGAAGTACCACACCATGTTCTCTCAGCTTGGTGAGGAAAACCGCCGCCGCTTGAGCGAATTCGCCCGTGAGGCAGCAAAGATCGTTAGCGGCTAGTATTTTTATCGAATTGTTTCGTTTTATTCAAAACGAGTCGTATCATCTCAATACCCAAAGGGCACTATAGTATTTTGTGGAAGCATCCAAGTATACCCCCCTAACCTCCCAACTTTGGGGGGAATGTGCTCCCCCAGAATTGGGGGCCGGGGGGCGTTCCCCCATTTGCATAGTGCCCTATGGGTATTGAGAAGATACAAAATGAGTCAAAAAAATTATGAGTAAAACTATGGCTGGCCCCCCAAAAATCAGTAAAACACAAACTATGCTGAGCAAGTTCTTTCTAAAGGTGACAGGCTGGAAAGTGGAAGGCAGCGTGCCTAATATTCCCAAATTTGTCGCCATTCTCGCACCGCACACTTCCAACTGGGATCTACCATTCATATTGGCAGTTATGTATGTATTGAGTGTCAGACTAAACTGGTTTGGTAAAAAAGAGATTTTCCGCTGGCCGGTTGGAGGCGTTTTCAAATGGTTGGGCGGGATTCCCATCGAGCGTAGTACGCGGCAGAATATGGTACAGCATACTGCGCAAACAATTCAGAGGCACGAGCAGATTATCGTGGGTCTCTCCCCGGAGGGGACCCGCAGCCAGACCGGGTATTGGAAGACTGGTTTTTACTATATCGCTCACGAGGCGCAGGTGCCAATTGTATTTGCCTACCTGGATTACGCCCGCAAGGTAGGCGGTTTTGGGCCGGTGATGGAAACCACGGGCGATATCGAGGCAGATATGAAAATAATCCGTGAGTTTTACAGTGGCATCACTGCCAAATATCCACACGAGGCAGGGGAGATCGCCATCCGTCCGCCAACCGCTGACCACCGACCGCCGACCGCCGACCACCGACCACAGACCACCGACCGCTGACTTCTGACCGCTGACCACTGGCCGCCAATTAGCGACCGCTGGCCGCCGTCCGCTGTCTGCCCTCTGCTATGTTCACGTCCCTCCGCCACATTCACAGCTTGAAGCGCTACCGCTGTATCGTTACCGTGTTGGCGCGGCCTTGCGTACAATAAGATGAGATTTAGGGGCGCATCAAGTATCTTCTCGAAAAGTTGGGGAAACTTCCGAAGTCTTCGTCAAGCCGTTGGGAACGAACATCCCTTGACCAGGATTCGGAAGTCTTGCTCCCCGAAATACTATAGTGCCCTTTGGGTGTTGAGATGATTCCGCATCAAGCTAATAGACTTGTTCCTGAATATGTAGGTAAAGAAATTTGTACACGGATTCACACGGATTTACCCTTCGGGCACGATGTCACGGATACCATGTCGGTACGGCGTAAAGCCGAAATAATATAAGGAAAAATCCGTGGTATCCGTGAAATCCGTGTACAATAAAACGTCATCGTTATTGGGGAACAACTCTAATAATCAAGGAGTTGAAATGAAAGTCATTGCCGATATTTCCATTATTCCCATCGGAGTGGGGGTCTCCCTCTCCAGGTACGTGGCCGCCTGTGAGCAGATTCTGGCCGATGCCGGTTTGAACCCCCAACTGCACGCCAACGGAACCAACGTCGAGGGCGAGTGGGAGGTGGTCTTCGCGGCCATCAAGCGCTGCCACGAAGTGCTTCACGAGATGGGCGCCCCGCGCATTGCGACCAACCTGCGCCTGGGGACGCGCGTTGACAGGGTGCAGTCCATGCATGATAAAATCGAGAGTGTCGAAACCAAACTGGCTGAAGGCTTCTAGCAAACAGGCGGAGCCAGATCCTACTATGAATGAGCCAATGATAAAAATTCTACAACCAGGTGACGAAGCAACGCTGGAAAGATTCCTTTTGCCTCGGGTCGACGCCTCCATGTTTTTGATTAGCAATATCCGAACGGCAGGCTTGCTCGACGAGGGTGGTCGATACCAGGGCACCTACGCGGCTGCCTTTGACGGAGATCAAATCATCGGAGTCGTGGCGCATTCCTGGAATCAAAACCTGATCTTTCAGGCCCCGATTCACGCTGAATCATTATGGCGGGTGGCTGTCGATGCTTCTCAGCGACCTGTGAAAGGAGTGATCGGCCCAGGCGATCAAGTCAACTCGGTTATAAAATCAATGCCGATTGAAGATGCCAACATCCAAATGGATGAGTCGGAAGGGTTGTACAACTTAGCATTGGGTGATCTGATTGTGCCTGAAGCACTTCGATGTGGTGAGGTGACCGGGCGGCGAATCGAACATCACGATCTCGAAATCGTTATCGAATGGAGGGTCGCGTATTCCATTGAAGCCCTCGGAGAAAATGACACACCCCAATTGCATGATCGCTATCGAGCAGCAATCGAGCGTTCGCTTCGGGAAAAGACCACTTGGGTACTGGAGAAAGAGGGGAAGCTGGTAGCGTGTAGCTCTTTTAATTCTGTGATTGATGAGGCCGTTCAGGTGGGAGGTGTGTGGACCCCGCCGGAGTTTCGTGAGCGGAGATATGCGCGCTGTGTTGTTGCAACCTCGTTACTGGATGCGGAATCCCAAGGAGTGGGAAAAGCTATCTTGTTCACGGGAAATTACAATATCCCGGCCCAGAAAGCATACCTTGCCATTGGATTTAAACTAATCGGTGACTACCGCCTGACATTGTTTCGATCACCATTGAAAATATAGCTTTGGATATGATCCCCTCCGGAATTTCGGTGGCGGAAATGGGGGGGGGACAGAGGATCGAGAGTGTAGAGTAGAAGTCGATGAGCAGTGAGGTGAAAACTTGACGAACAGCACACAGATTTCAGTATTATCCGCCCAATTCCCCGTTTCCCTCTCCATCCGGCAAAACCTGGAAACGATTCTTGGGATGCTCGATCATGCCCAGCCGGGTGATATGGTTGTGTTCCCGGAAGGCTCTGTTTCGGGGTATTCGCATGACTTATCCTTTTTGGATGAGATCAACCAGCAAGAACTGCAAGCGGCCCTGGAACGACTCCGTGGCGAGGCCCGCAAACGGGGAATCCACCTGTGGGCGGGGTCATGCACCCTGGCAGGGAATCGGTGGTTCAATTCGGCTTTTGGATTCACCCCCGAGGGTGAGACTCACATATACCGAAAAATCAATCTGGCAACCCACGAACGGGGAGTCTTGACCCCAGGGGTCGATTTGCCGGTGTTCCTGCTGGCTACGTCAGAAGGGCTGGTGACAGTGGGCATACAAATCTGTCGAGAAATCCGTTATCCCGAACAGTGGGGTTGGCTGGCCCGTCAGGGCGCGCAGGTCATACTGCATCTCAACAACGCCGTCGGGGATGACAGCTACCAGCTAGTGTGGCGCAGTCATCTGGTCAGCCGGGCAGCGGAGACGCAGCGATTCGTGGTCAGTGTCAATAACACCGCTCCGCAGCAGGTCAGCCCGACGATTGCCGTGGCCCCGGACGGGCAGGTGCTGGCTGAAATCGTGTCCGCTGGATGTGAATTTTTCCGGGTTCGACTTGATCTCTCTCGGGTTTCGAATTGGTATATCGACCAGTGCCGCCCGGATGTGGTTGCCATAGATGTCCCCGAAAAAGATGAACGCCGCAGGATTGTCAAATCAATGGATATAGCAAAGATTCAAATCGATTTCAAAGAGTTACAAAACAACCCTACCCTTTTCGAAGACGCCAACTTCAACGCCCGAACGGAAGCCCTGGATTTTATCACCCTCA
>JBDRGC010000117.1:0-7998 GCA_043818215.1 Chloroflexota bacterium
GAACGCAGAGAAAAACCTAAAACCAAGTTTAGGAATTCATGCCAGAATCTGAGCAAAGTTCCGAAATCTTAAACTGATTTTCAATAATCTCAGCGATCTCCGCGTGCTCTGCGGTGAAATAACCTTTTTTCAGTGGACTCATATGAATATTTAGGCGATGGTCATAATTTCGGGTAAAGGGTAGCTAACCCCGCACTTACCGGACGGTGCTCTCGCCCGCGAGTCGCCGTAGGCACACAAAGCGAACGGCGCGATTTGCCAAAATTGGTTACAATTAAAGCGGCATCAGGAGCAAAAACGCCGGTCAGCTTGTGCAAAATTCGTTGCGCAGTGCTGTGCCCTCTACAGCATCATTTTCAACCCCGTAAAAAAAATGACAGCGAATAAAAGCGGATACCGCGAATTGAACACAATCCATTCGCCCCATCCTTTGCAATTCGTTGCGCAGTGCTGTGCCCTCTACAGTATCATTTTCGGCTGACCATCGTGTTGATGTGAGGAGGAGATAAAGTTGGAAATCGAGCTAATCGAAGTCAAAGAGACCGATAAATCAGTTCTGCGTCAACTTATCGAATTATACGCGTATGATTTCTCGGAATACGATCAGGCGGATGTCAATGAGCATGGCTTTTATGGATACAAGTATTTTGACCATTATTGGACCGAAGAAGCAAGACATCCGTTCTTTATTAAGGTGGATGAAAAACTAGCTGGATTTGTACTGATAAATGATTATTGTTATGTGCTAAAAGATATAGGAGCAAAGTCAATCGCTGAGTTTTTCGTGATGCGAAAGTATCGGAGAAAGGGAGTTGGCAGGGCTGTAGCATTCCAGGTATTTGATAAATTCCCAGGAAAATGGGAAGTTATTCAACATGAAGACAACAAACCATCAAAGCATTTTTGGGAAGAACTAATTGGTGAGTACACGACTAAAAATTTCAAGATAGAAGAAGTTGAAACGGAGTTGTGGAAAGGACAGGCCCTGGTATTTGACAATTCGAAATGATTGGTTAGAGAGCAATGGTATTGCATACCCTGGCGCAGAAATTTCAAGAAGTGAATGGTTCTTCTCAGGAGAAAAATTCCAAAGAATCAGAAACGCGGCACGCCGGCTGTATCTTCGGATACTGCGTACTTATCGGTAGTGGATGGGGAGGGCAATGCCTGTTCGTTCATCAACAGCAATTACATGGGCTTTGGGACGGGTATCGTGCCCAAGGGGTGGGGATTCAGCCTGCAAAACCGGGGGCATAATTTCAGCCTCGATCCCGCTCATCCTAACGCTCTGGCTCCAGGGAAGAGACCGTATCATACGATTATTCCGGGGATGATAACGCGGGATTCGGTAAATTGGGAATTGAGAACTGGTAAATTCGAGAACACAACCCCTAATCCGCCCAACACCAATTTACCAATTACCAATCTACCCACCGCCAGCTTACCAATCTCTAATCCCCAATCCCTATTTGCCAGCTTTGGTGTGATGGGCGGATTTATGCAGCCGCAGGGGCATTTGCAGGTTGCCAGCGCATTGATCGACGATCATCTCGACCCCCAGGCTGCTCTCGACCGGCCGCGCTTGTGCATTGCTGATGGAATCGCTGGCGGAGGCGTAAAAATCGAGCAGGGGATTGCAGATGTAGTGGTATCCCAACTTGCGGAGATGGGGCATCCGGTGGAAATGGTCAGCGGATACGCCCGATCCATTTTTGGCCGCGGGCAGGTGATTATTCGAGATGAGGAAAACGGGGTGTTGTGGGGAGGCAGTGACCCGCGGGCGGATGGCTGCGCGATGGGATTATAGTTAATGAGAGTACCTGCTCAGGCGGGGTGGGCGATATGTCAATTCCACCAGAGCAACGAAAGCGGCCCGATCCTGGAAAAAACCCAGGGGCGGGCCGCTTTGCATATTGATGTACTCTGTTCACTCTCCTCCTCTACTCCTCCTCGGGTTCAACCTCCACTTCAGACCCTCCCTCCCCTCGCAGGCCCCAAAAGAGCAACGCTCCCCCAGCGGCGAACAGGAATCCCCCCGCGCCTCCGGTGGAAGCATAGCGCAGCGTCAGCGCTGTGAAGAGCAAAAATCCCAGGAATACGGCAATCTGCAACTGCCAGCGCCGCTCCGGTTGACGGAAAGCATACAACGTGAACCAACCGGCTGCCACACCGAATACCAGCAGTCCGAGCATTTGGAAAAGCCCACCGACAAACCAAACCAGATCACAGAAATCAAACATAATATCAAGCCTCCTATCTATCGACACCAATTACTTTTACATCGGGGAAGTACTTATGCACCGTCCCCTCGACCCAACCGCGCAGCGTGGCGGCAGAATGTGGGCATCCGACGCAGGCACCCCCCAGGCGGATTTTGAGTTCATCGCCCTCGAAAGAGACCAACTCAGCTGAACCGCCATGATACTGTTCGATGTACGCGCTTATTTGGGTTACGAGGCTGCGCATCATCTCATCTTTCGAGTGGGGTTGTTTGTTATTTTCATCAGCCATAAATCATCCTCCTATCGGTTTGATACCATTTTTGAGTGCATCTTCCAACATAGCTACCACCTGACTTTGAGCATGAGAGCTTTGCATTCTCTCGACAACCACAGCAGCCAGACGTTCCAGGATAAGTATACCCGTTTTTGGGTGATTTTGCCGAAGTTTTCTTAGATCTTTCCCGCGCATCCGTAGCAATCTGGTTTTAGTGACGCAAGCAGCCCCCGAAGTGTATTTGTGGCGGCCAAATGCCGCCGACCATCCGAATACTCCGCCTTTTTTGATACGCGCTACAATGATAGCTTCTCCATCGTCTGGCTTGAAGCGGATGGCAACTTCACCATCGATTAGTATATACAAGTACTCTACATCTTCCCCTTGCTCGAAGATCACATCGTCTGCAGAGCAATCACATAAGGAAAGCAGAGGCTCCAACAAATTACGCTGTGTTGGGCTGAGATCATAAAAGATGGGGAGTTGGTCGAATAGTTTGTCTAACATGGCTGCGTTTATACGTTTGCATGTTTGCACGTTTTTGACTCTGCTTACTCAGCGTGTCATACCGCAAATCTATACCCAATGTCATTAAGTTAAGGGTTGGTGTCTGTCGGATCATTGCGCAGCATCCCCTTGTGGGACGGATCCGACAGGAGCAAAACAAGGTTTCCTACATGCTCCAGGCGGATTCGCAATCCGCCGATGGCTTAACTTAATGACATCGAGGGTGTACCTATATTTCAATCATAGGGAGCTACCGCGAAATCTATGCACACCACTTTATCCAAACGGGGAACAAAAGGGTAGTGGCAAACCTCCCATTTGTGGAGACATTTGTCCTAACCTAAAATGTGACGTTTTTTGAGATGAAACCAAACATCTCCCGAATTTCTTAATTCGGGAGATGTTTGGTTGATGTGGATTGGGTGGTAAAGGGATACCCAAACAATAAGTCATCCCCCATTTGAGCTTGTGATTCGTGAAGTAGTTTTTACACCATGCCTCCCACTCCGCTCCACTTCGGGGACTTCGTCACGCTTCAACTTCTTCGACAACTGCCAAAATTTCCTTTTCTTCTGAAGAATGAAACACCAACTCCTGGGCATCTTCCCCTTCTACGTCCACTACCACCGTGTCACCGCTGGAGAATTCGCCGCTGAGCAATTTGATGGAAAGGGGACTTTCAAGATGCTTCTGCAGGGCACGCTTCAACGGGCGGGCGCCAAAGGCCGGGTCGTAGCCCACATTGGCCAGCCACTCGCAGGCTGCGTCACTCAGATCGACAGTCAGACCGTGATCGCTCAACCGCTCTTGAACTTCGGCCATTTGCAGCCTCACGATCTGGGCCATTTGTTCCCGCGAGAGCTGTGAGAAAGTAATGATTTCATCGATCCGGTTGAGGAATTCGGGGCGGAAGGTTTTCTTGAGTTCTTTTTCGATCTTTTCTTGAGCCTCACGTTCTTTGGCGTCGCCCGCGGTTTGCAGGAAGCCCAGACTGCCAGAACTGAGCACATATTGTGTACCCAGGTTGCTGGTCATGATCAAGATAGTGTTTCGGAAATCTACGACGCGCCCCTGACCGTCGGTCAGCCGGCCATCGTCGAGGATTTGCAGCAAAGCATTCCACACCTCGGGGTGTGCCTTTTCGATTTCGTCGAAGAGTATCACCCGGTAAGGGCGGCGGCGCACTGCCTCGGTGAGTTGACCGCCCTCTTCGTAGCCAACGTATCCCGGAGGGGCGCCAAAGAGCCGCGAAACGGTGTGCTGCTCGCGGTATTCGCTCATATCGATGCGCACCAGGGCTTCTTCGTTATCGAACATGAACTCAGCCAAAGCCTTGGCTAACTCGGTCTTGCCAACGCCCGATGGCCCAATGAGGATGAATGAGCCGATGGGACGGCGGGGATCTTTCAAGCCAGAGCGTGCCCGGCGAATGGCATCGGAAATGGCAACGATGGCTTCGTGCTGGCCAATGATGCGCTCGTGTAGACGGTCTTCCATATTGAGCAATTTCTCAGACTCGGTTTCCAGCATCTGGCTTACAGGGATGCCAGTCCATTGGGCAACAACCTCAGCAACATCATGTTCGTCCACAATTTCATCGAGTTCGTGTTCTGCTTCCCATTGATCGCGCTTGATTTTGAATTCTTCCTCCAGCCTTATGCGCTCGGCCTTTTTCTCAGCGGCGCGCTCGTAATCGCGTTCTGAGCCGGCCTGTTCTTCCTCGGCTGTCAGACGTTCGATCTCACTTTTCATGGATTTCAAATCGGGAGGCAGCGAGTACAAAGCCACACGCAACTTGGCGGCGGCCTCATCCATCAAGTCGATGGCTTTGTCGGGCAGATGGCGGTCGGAAACGTAGCGGTCGGAGAACCGGGCTGCCGCCACCAGCGCTTCTGCTGAGAAACTGACCTTGTGGTGGGCCTCGTAACGGTCTCGCAGCCCTTGCAGCATTTTGATCGTATCTTCCACGCTGGGTTCTTCGATGTACACCGGGGCAAAGCGGCGCTCCAGGGCGGAATCTTTTTCTATGTATTTGTGATAATCGTTGAGAGTGGTGGCCCCAACACATTGCAATTCACCGCGGGCCAGGGCAGGCTTCAACATATTGGATGCATCCAATGCCCCCCCGGCGGCGCCAGCTCCCACGACAGTATGCAGCTCATCGATAAACAAAATGATCTCGCCCTCGGCGCGTTGGATATCCTCGATAGTGGTCTTCAACCGTTCTTCGAAATCGCCCCGGAAACGCGACCCCGCTACCATAGCCCCCAAATCCAGAGAGACCACCTTCTTGCCGGAGAGAATCTCGGGAATATCGTTGGTAGCAATCTTCTGAGCCAGACCTTCAGCAATGGCGGTTTTTCCCACACCAGCTTCGCCAATCAGTACAGGATTATTCTTGGTTCGCCGGGATAATATTTGGATGACGCGTAAAATTTCGGCGTCACGCCCAATCACCGGGTCCAGCTTGCCTTCACGGGCCATTTGAGTCAAATCCCGCGAGAACTTTTCCAAGGCGCGATAGCGGGACTCTGCTTTGGGATCGGTAACGCGCTGCCCGCCGCGGATCTGCTTCACGGCCTCATAGACGCGCTCTTTGGTCACACCAGCGCCTTCCAGCAAGCGGGCAGCCGGAGTATTACGCTCGCTCAAAATCGCCATGAAGAGATGCTCCGTAGAAATATACTCGTCTTTCAGGCGGTTGGCCTCCTGGTTGGCTATGTCTACAACTCGTTTTACGCGCGGGGTGATGAAAATTTGCCCCGTACCACCACCGAAGATATTGGCCTTGGGGCTGGTACGAAGCACATAATCCAGCCGCTCGGAAAGCGCGGCAGCATCTACCTTGAGCACTTCGAGCAGTTGAGGAACCGCACCCTGGGGCTGCTCGATCAATGCCAGCAAGATATGCTCGGAATCGATTTGGTTGTGTTCGTAGCGTTGAATGATTTCAGCCGCGCGCTGGGCAGCTTCTTGGGCACGTTCGGTAAAGCGATCAAATCGCATCATGCTCGTATCCTTCTTTCTATAACAACAGGACTCAGGTGCGTTGCACCATATATAAATCAAAAATCAGTTGGCGGGATTATATCATTGGCAGGTTCTGAGAGCTTCACCGACGATGTTAGAACCTTATATGAATCGATTACTCGACTGCCCGGCGGATGGCATTGCAGCGTTGGCAATCTTTCCGCTTGCAGAGTAGGGCCAGATGGTTTTCTGCAATTGCTTCTCGAACCGCCCTCACCAAATCGGGCAGGGGGATGGCGCGCACCTCTGCCGGCCCGATTCGCACCTTGCGGGTAGATTCCTCTAAGCGGGGTGATATTTGCTCGAATCCACCGGAGCACCCCGGCCAGCCGGGGCATTCTTTCACCCCTTGCAAGGTGAGTGCCCACCTGATAAATTGGCGGCGGCCCGAGAGTTTTTCCGCGTAATGGATGCTGGTATTTACGGTGTGATTCGCGCCCAGGAGCAGCACCCACCCCCCGGCCTCAGTCAACACCCGAATGGGGGCCAGAGGCTCATCCAGGGTTTGGGCTTCGATGGCCTGGTCGGCGTTGATTCCCGCAAACGAGTAAATCGGGTGTATAGAGCGGCGCGCTTGATGGTGTTGGCGCAAGGTTTCTGCCACCGCTCCCATCGACTTGTCGGCGGGCATATCGGGGCGGAAGAATTCGGCCATGCGGTTCGCGTTCTGCTTGCTGCCGTAGGTGATGCCGTTATTGGGCGGCCCCACTTTAGGGGTGAGCATGGTTTTGTAAGTGAAGGTTGGCATAATGACAGAATCGTAAACACTCGTCAACGCGCCCACCAGGGTTTGCGCGCCTCCCGGAATTTCTCCAAAGGCGGACAGAGAGGTGTGAGCGATCACGGGCTGCGAATGTCCCATGTCCAATTTGCGCAATTCACAGACAAGATTTCTATATGTGAGCATGTGTTGGTCTCTTGGTCTGGTAGTCTTGTAGTCGGGTAGTTGACCGCTGACCGCCGACCACAGACCGCCGACCGCTGGACTACCAGACTACGTGACTACGCGACTACCAGACTACGCGACTACCAGACTACGTGACTACCAGACTACCTCCCCTTCCACTCCGCTTTGCGCTTCTCGATGAAGGCGGCCATGCCCTCTTTTTGATCCTCCGAAGCGAAGAGAAAAGTGAATGCCCGACGCTCGCCTGCCAACCCATCAGAGAGAAAAGACTCGAAGGCATGGTTGACGGCTTCTTTGCCTAATTGCAAAGCCAATGGAGCGCGGGCAGCAATATCGGCAGCCAGTTTCAGGGCCTCGTCCAGGTAGCGTTCTACCGGTACGACGCGATTAACCAATCCATAATTCAGAGCTTCATCAGCGCTGAGAGTACGGTTGTTGAGCACCATTTCCATGGCAATGGCCTTGCCAACTGCTTTGGTCAGGCGCTGGGTTCCACCCGCCCCGGGGATCACACCCAGGTTAATTTCGGGCTGCCCAAATTTAGCCGTCTCCGAAGCGATGACCATATCGCAAGACATAGCCAACTCGCTGCCGCCTCCCAGGCACCAGCCGGAGACAGCCGCGATAATAGGCTTCTTTATACCTCGAATGCGGTCGAAGGCGGGGATAAACTCGCTTCTGAGCATCTCCACTGCCGAGGCGGTAGCCATTTGCTTGATATCGGCGCCCGCAGCAAAGGCTTTCTCATTTCCGGTGATGACTATTGCTCCAATATTGTCATCGGCGTCGAAGACTTCCAGCATGTCCATCAACTCGGTGAGCAGTGTGCTGTTGAGGGCATTGAGAGCCTTGGGCCGGTTGAGCCGGATCAACCCTACGCGGCCGATGGTTTCGGGAATAATTGTTTCGAAAGTCATGGGTTTTCCTCTGGGGATGGGAGATTGGAGATTGGGGATTGGGGATTGGAGATTGGAGATTGGAGATTGGGGATTAGGGATTGGGGAATAGGTATCTGCTCAATATTTCGGGGAAAAAGTCCAGCATCCTGAGTAGCGGAG
>JBDRGC010000118.1:0-17822 GCA_043818215.1 Chloroflexota bacterium
CCCCGGCCCCCAAAATTGAGGGAGCGTATTCCCCCAGAATTGGGGGGTAGGGGGGCCATGAAGGTGCTCTATTTTCGCAAACGGCATGGGCAGGTGAGCGCAGGGGCTTTAGAGTAATCCTGTTTTTGGTGGTGCTGCCCCGGTTGGTGGTGGGATTGTTTCCAAGGTATCGGTCGCTGGCGGGGAATTATTGGAGGTTGGTGAGTATGTTGGTCGGGAGAGAGATGATATAATTAACCTGAAATAACAAGCTCAAATCATACTATCAGCATACGGTATTGATTTGGAAAGCGAGGATGCTGAGAATGAAAAAGAAACTGGTAGGCCGCTACATTGTCACTGACCAAAATATTTGCCATGGTCAACCCACCTTTCGAGGAACCCGAATCTTCGTCTCTGATGTGCTCGAACAGGTAGCCAGCGGGATGGCCTGGGAAACCATTATCGAAGAATGGCACCAAGATCTTTCCAGAGAGGCCATCACTGAAGCAGTATCGTTGGCGGGTCAAGCCTTCCTCAAACACATCAACGAGTTTACGCTGGAGCCGGTAGCTGCATGAACGTCCTGGATGAAAACATCCTCGAAAACCAACGTCAAATCTTACAGAGTCAACGTATCCATGTTCGTCAAATAGGCGATGATGTTGGCAGAAAAGGGATGAAAGATGATAAAATTATCTCTTGGTTGCCAACACAACGCAACCCAACATTCTTCACTCGTGACCTGGGCTTCCATGAGCGTAAGCTATGCCATGCCCGTTATTGTCTGGTGTGTTTAGCCGTTGGACGGTATGAAGTTGCCACCTTTGTGCGTCGCCTGCTTCGACATCGTGAATTCAATACGCAGGCCAGACGAATGGGAACAGTGATCCGCGTTTCGAGAGCCGGCCTTAAAGTATGGCGACTTCATATTGAAAAAGAAAATATTTTGTCCTGGAATAATTGATGAAGCAAGATGGGGGCCGCCATGCTCCTGCGCCGCGCAGCCCTCGACCAGGTCGGCCTGCTGGATGATGAAGTTCATGAGTCCACTGAAAAAAGGCTATCTCACCGCAGAGTACGCAGCACCCTTCGGGTATGCTTCGCGAAGATCGCTGAGATTTTTTAATAATTATTTTGAGATTTCTAAACTTTGCTCAAACTCTAGTACGAATTCTTAAACCTGGTTTTAAGTTTTTCTCTGCGTTCTTCGCGTTCTCCGCGGTAAAAGAGTTTTTTCAGTGCAGTCAGTTCATATACTCTGAAGAAATTGTGACAGTTTAAGCTGCCCTGGGAACGCCCCCCGGCCCCCAAAATTGGGGGAGCGTATTCCCCCCAGAATTGGGGGGTAGGGGGGCCATGAAGGTACTCTATTTCCGCAAGCGGCATGGACGGGTGAGTGCCGGGGTGTATAAAGTGATCTTGTTGTTGGCAACAATACCCCGGTTGGTGTTGGGGCTGTTTCCCCGTTGGCGGTCGCTGGCAGGGAATTATTGGAGGTTAGTTTGGGAACTCAAAAGAATGTAATCTGTTTATGGTAAACTTGCTCATAATGATTAGTTTTTCACTCCCATAAAATAGAGGCTCTCTGGGAATTGGCGGGGTGGGGTGTATCTGTGGATCCCATGCGGCATCTTGAACTTGCAACTTGGATTCAGTCACTCCGCCAGATAGAAAACAGAAGGTAAGATAATGGATACGAACTATGGTAGAGCACTAACAGAAGTCACCCCCAACACTGTCGTTTCGATCTACAACAAGCGTTTCGACGGTTACGTACGTGTCCGCCCCGATGGGTATGTGGAATTGACATCACCGGCTGGGACAGTAATGACATGTTTCAAAGAACTGGAAAAGACAGACTGGTTACGAGAAAGCTATATTCGTATGTTGGTCGAGAGTGGTATACAGGGTAGCGAACTGCAAGATGCGCTGGCTGCAATCGAGCGGGTAGATCTCCGGCTTCAGCAGAGCGACCGCGCCGAATCACGCGTCCACTTGTATGCGCGGTCACAGCGACAGTTTCGCGAGTGGTGTGTCAGACAAGGTATTGATAGTAGCGGGTTTACCGATGAGCAAGTAATGCAAATCGTCAATGAGGGGATAGAAACTGTAAGGAGCAAGGCGCGTGCTGCGATCGACGAATGACACCAATGTATGGGTTTCCGGTATCAACTGGAAACACGGCAAGCCGCGCCAACTACTTGAACTCGCTCTTGCCAGAGCATTTACTCACGTCACTTCTCTTGAAATCCTATTCGAGATCACGCGTGTGCTGCGCGATTATTTTGGCTATTCTGATGAAGACGCCTACGAGTGGTACAGAGAAATCGGGGAGTTATCCGAAGTGGTACGGCCCACGATGCGCCTCAACGTCGTCAAAACTGATTCCACTGATAACAGATTTGTGGAATGTGCGCTAGAAGGTCGAGCAAACTACATTGTAAGCGGAGATCACCATCTTCTTGATTTGGGAAGTTACCAGGACATACAGATCGTGAAGGTAAGCGACTTTCTGCAAAAGGTTATCGAGAGATGAGAGATACTTATCTGGTGGTTAGTCCATTGGTGTGGCTGGTGCGGTCGCCGCGGCGGGAGGGGCACCTGGCGCCGGCTATTGGGGGTTGGTGAGAGCAATAATCTGGGAGGTTGGTGTCAGCGTTGATGAGTTTATGGACATGAGGTAGAAAAGAGATGGGGAATTGGGGTGCTAGGGAGCAAAGGAGCCAGGGGGCAAGGGAGGATGGGGGGTTGTTGCGGGAACTGCCTGAAATGTTAGCGGGGATAAAAAATATATTCTGTTTGTGATACCAATTCGTCAAATTCGTGGCAAAAAAAATTAGTATCCCCCAATCCTTGAAAATCCTATTCCTGACCCAAGTCTTACCCTACCCCTTGGACGCCGGGCCGAAAATCAGGGCCTATTACGTGCTGCGGCATCTGGCCCAAAAACACGCGGTAACCCTGGTTTCCTTCGTGCGGTCTAGCGACACCCCACAAGCGATTGCCCATCTGAAGCAGTTCTGCGAAAGAGTCATTACCGTGCCAATGCCCCGCTCTCTCTGGCGGGATGGATTGGCCTTGCTCCGCAGCTTACTGACCGGTACACCCTTCCTGATCACTCGCGATTGGGTACCTAAAATGGCATTTGCAATAAAAAACGCCATTCGCCATTCGCCATTCGCCATTGTTCACGCCGATCAACTCTGGATGGCGCCATACGCCATGGGTGGTCAGCCGTCAGCCGTCAGCGGTCAGCAAGCGAAGCTTGTCCTTGATCAGCACAACGCCGTGCATCTGATCCCTAAGCGCATGGCGGCAGATACTCACAATCCACTCAAGAAGCTCATCTTGAACCGCGAAACACGACTGATGGCCCGTTATGAATCCCGCATCTGCCAGCAATTCGACCACGTTGTCTGGGTAACAGACGAGGATCGGAAGGTAGTCACTCATCATCCGTCATTCGCCACTCGCCACTCGCCACTCGCCACTCGCCACTCGATCATCCCCATCTGTTATTCCCCCGAAGAAGTTGTCCCCATAAAACCCCTCACCACCCAACCCAACCTGCTCTTTCTGGGCGGGATGCACTGGCCCCCGAATGCCGAGGGAATACGCTGGTTTGTGGAGGAAATCTGGCCTCGAGTGCGGGCACAAAGGCCAGAAGCGCGATTGCTGGTCGTTGGAAAATCACCGCCCTCTGAAATTGCTGGCGTCGAGGGGGTGTCTGCACCCGGATATGTGGACGATGTTGTCCCATTTTGGTGGGACAGCCGGTTTTTTATCGTGCCCTTACGGGCCGGGGGCGGGATGCGGGTCAAAATCATCGATGCCTGGGCAAGGGGGTTGCCGGTTGTCTCCACTACGATTGGCGCCGAAGGGATTGCTTACCGGGATGGACAAGATATTCTGATCGCTGATGCCCCGGCCGCGTTTGCGGATGCAATTATCCGTGTTTTGAAGAATGATACTTTAGCCCAAAAATTGGCAAAAGCCGGTCGTCGGACCGTAATGGAAAAATACAATTGGAAATCAATCTATCAGGCCTGGGATGAAATCTATCCATAGGAAATATTGGCTGCCCATCATCCTGGTACTATCCGTTTTATTGCGGATTGGTGCAGCCCTTTACCTGGGCGATACCGTCGAAATCCTGCCCGGAACCTATGACCAGGTCTCATATCACAACCTGGCTTTGCGGGTGATCGACGGTCATGGTTTCAGCTTCGACCAGGAGTGGTGGCCCATCACCCCCGCCGGAGAGCCGACCGCTCACTGGTCGTACCTGTATACCTTTTACCTGGTAGCGGTGTATGCCCTCTTCGGGCCTCATCCATTGGCAGCGCGGCTAATTCAAGCCCTAATTGTCGGCAGTCTCCATCCCTGGCTGGCTTATTTGATTGGGAAACGAATAATGCCCTCCTCTCTTCGCGAAGCATCCCCGCAGGGGGCAGGGAGAGGGGAGAAAGTGGGGCTTGCCGCCGCTTTCTTGACCGCTATCTATATCTACTTCATCTACTATGCTGGTACGTTGATGACCGAACCCTTCTACATCACCGCCATTTTGGGAACGCTCTACCTGACAATGCGGTTGGCAGAAGTAGGACAAGATGACATCTTGTCTTACAAGCTGGTGATAGGGTTGGGCTTGACACTTGGTGTAACTGTACTCTTACGCCAGCTATTTATGCTCTTTGTGCCGTTCTTGTTTTTGTGGATGTGGTGGGTTTGGTGTCGTACCAAAAATCTAAACGCACATGTCATTTCCCAAAGGGGACGATGTGCGAACCCTGGTAAGGGTGAAGCAATCTTATTCTGGGATAGATTGAGATTGCTTCGTCTCCCTAACGGGTCTCCTACTAAGAAACCATACACCATGTCATTGCGAAGCAGCTTTACCGCTGAAGCAATCTCCTGCGCAAAGGGTGAGACGGCTTCGCGAGAAAACGCTCGCACATGGAGTCCCCTTCAGGGGAGTGACATTCGGGAAGTAAAAAGAAATTCATTCTGGCATTCTCTACGTTTACCATTATTTTCTACCGCGATTCCAATTGTCATTCTCTTCATCATGATCCTGCCCTTCACCCTCTACAACTACGCCCGTTTCGACCGCTTCGTGCTGCTCAACACCAATGCCGGGTACGCCTTCTTCTGGGGAAACCACCCGGTCTACGGCACCCACTTCCATGGTATTTTGCCTCCCGAACTGGGCACCTACCAGGATTTGATCCCCGCAGAACTCCGCCACCTGGATGAAGCCGCCCTGGATCAAGCTTTGCTGAAACGCGGTCTGGGTTTCGTGATGGATGACCCCGGACGCTATCTCCTGCTTTCCATCAGCCGGGTTCGGGAATACATCAAATTCTGGCCTTCACCCGAATCCAGCACCATCAGCAATATCTCACGCATCTTCAGCTTTGGCATCCTATGGCCTTTCATGCTCTACGGCCTGTTTCTCTCCCTACGTAAACCGCCACCCCTAACCCCTAACCTCCTAACTCCTAACTCTAACCTCCTAACTTCTCCAAAACCCCTGCTGATCCTATTCGTCACAGTTTACACCGCCATCCACCTCCTCTCCTGGACCCTGATCCGCTACCGTCTCCCCGTTGACGCTGTGCTGTTGATCTTCGCCGGGTTGGCCATCGACGATCTTAGTGTGCGCCTCCAAAATCACCGCCGCCACCCCTTACCATCTACCTCCTAACCCCTAACCCCTAACTTCCTAACCCCCTAACCCCCTAACTCCCTAACTCCCTAACTCCCTAACTCCTAACCTCTAACTCTACCACCTTGCTGCGCAACTATCCAGCCGCTCACCCAACCAACTTGAACATCCTCTACCTCGTCCCCTACGCCCCCACCCCGATCCGCACGCGGCCCTATAACCTGATCCGTGCTTTGGCCAGCCGTGGGCATCAAGTCACCGTAGCGACCCTGTGGGAAAACGAAGACGAGCGTCTTTTCCTGGAAAGCCTGGCGGATAAAGATATCCGGGTGATCTCCGCTCCCCTTACCAGATTTCAGAAAATCATCAACCTGTTGACTGCGTTGCCGACCCAATTACCGCTCCAGGCCAACTATTGCTGGCAACCGCAACTGGTGAACCGAATCAGTGAGCAGTGGGCAGCGGGTGGTAGACAGTGGGATATCGTCCATATTGAACATTTGCGGGGTGCAAAATATGGCCTCCAATTTAATAATAAAAATATCCGTGTTCATCTGCGTTCGTCCGCGTCCCATTTTTCTATTCCCATCGTCTGGGATTCCGTCGATTGCATCAGCTATCTCTTCGAACAGGCAGCCCAGGGAAGCCAGGATTTTTTCGGGCGTCGGATCACCCGATTAGACCTGCCTCGCACCCGTAAATTCGAGGGCCATTTGATCCACCATTTCGACAGGGTCCTGGTCACCTCCCAGATCGACAAAGATGCTTTGGAGCAGTTATCCCCCATCTCACAAAAAAGCAAATCTTCGTCCATCGTCCACCATCCACCGTTCATTTCTGTCCTCCCCAATGGAGTCAATCTGAATTACTTTGCCCCAGACCCCCTGGTTCGCCGCGAACCTGCCACTCTGGTGGTCACCGGCAAGATGAGCTATCACGCCAATATCGCTATGGTGAAGCATCTCTATCAGGATATTATGCCGCTGGTGTGGGCGAGCCAGCCAGATGTGAAATTGTGGATCGTGGGAAAAGACCCGTCTCGAGATATTCAAGCCTTAGGTCAGCATCCTTTAGTTTTTATCTCGGGTACGGTGGAAGATGTCCGACCTTACCTGCATGGTGCAACCCTGGCGGTCGCCCCAGTTACTTACGGAGCGGGTATCCAAAATAAAGTCCTGGAGGCGATGGCCTGTGCCACACCCGTGGTCGCAGGGCGAAAGGCTGTGGCTGCACTGGATATCGAACATGGCGTAGATGGATTGGTTGTCGATGCTCCCAGGGAATTTGCGGATGCAATATTGACTTTGTTATCCAATCCTGAAAAATGTGCTCAAATCGGCCGTTCAGGCCGTTTGTACACGGAAACCCATCATAACTGGCACCATCTGGCCGAACAATTGGAGGGAATCTATCATGAAGTTATCCACAGACACAATTGCCAAGACTCATATACCACCCACTCATAAATATGGGCTGCCGGTGAAGAACACCTTTTCAACCAAGGTGCAGTGGAGGCTGTACCGGGCCTGTTTATTATTTACCGACGCCTTGCTTATTGGTCTGGCATTTTGGCTGGCATACCGGATACGTTTTGGCACCCCGCTTCCATTCTTTCAACTGGAAATTATCCCTGCACCGGTCTTTTACTTATGGGTGGCTTTGGGTGTTACATTGGTTTGGCTGCTGGTGTTTGCCATCAGTGGCTTGTACTATAAAGAGAATCTTTTAGGGGGCACCAAGGAATACGCATTGGTTTTTCGGTCAATCACAACAGGGATGTTGGTGGTGATCGTAGCCGGATTTCTGGAACCGACTTTTATCCTTGCTCGAGGGTGGTTGCTTTTAGCCTGGGGGACTGCCATCCTCCTGGTGGGTGCTGGAAGGTTCTCATTGCGGCGGGTAGTTTATTGGCAGCGCAAAAAAGGGTGTTTTCTCAGTCCGGCGATCCTGGTTGGTGCCAACCAGGAAGGGAAGCTGTTGGCCGAACAGCTATGGAGCTGGCTTACAACTGGATTGCATATCGTTGGTGTGGTAGATGACAACGTTGAAAAGGGCATACCTATCCATAAACATATCCAGGTGTTGGGCGGTTTGGATGACCTGGAGCAGATTATCGTCGAATACCAGGTAGAGGAGATCATCCTGGCGACCAGCGCCCTCTCTCGCGAGCAAATGTTGAAGATTTTTAGACGATTTGGCTTCTCCCAGCATATTAACCTGCGGCTATCCTCTGGCTTATTCGAAATTATCTCCACGGGCTTGAGAGTCAAGGAAATTGGCTATGTGCCCCTGATGCAGTTGAACCATGTCCGCATGGCAGGTTTGGATCGGGTTATGAAGCTGGCGTTGGACTATGGCATCACGATTCCTGGGTTGATCATCCTTTCTCCTTTTTTCCTCTTGGTTGCGCTGGTTGTGAAACTGGATTCTCCCGGCCCTTTGATTTATCGGCGGCGGGTGATGGGGATCAATGGGCAAGAATTCGATGCTTTCAAGTTCCGCACCATGCGCCAGAACGGGGAAGAGATTCTGGATCGATATCCAGAAAAGAAACTTGAATTGGCGCAAAACCACAAAATTGTGGATGATCCCCGCATCACCAGGGTGGGTCATTTCTTGCGGAAATTCAGCCTGGATGAATTCCCGCAGTTGATCAATATTATCCGCGGTGAAATGTCGCTGGTGGGGCCGCGCATGATCAGTCCCCCAGAAATGGAAGAATATGGTCGCTGGGGGATGAACCTGCTCACCGTACGGCCAGGCATCACCGGCCTCTGGCAAACCAGCGGTCGTTCGGATGTGGACTACGAAGAGCGCGTGCGCCTGGATATGAACTATATCCGCAACTGGACCATCTGGGTAGATTTCCAGCTTTTGTTCCGCACCATACCGGCGGTGATCAAGAGTGAGGGGGCGTACTGATCCTGCCGCGAATTGACACGAAGAAAATATGAAATTTGTAGAATTTGTGTAATTCTGTATTCGTCAAGAATGCCTTGAACAGTTGTCATTGCGAGCCTGCTTTTCCGGCGACACTTGCACCGCACTGCGTTTGGTGCAGTGCAGGTGAGCAATCTCATCCTTGGCGAGAGGGAGATTGCAAGCACCTGTTGACCCGAAGAAAACCAAGAAATTTGGTAACTACTCAGTCTGATAACTGCGTGCTCTCCCACCCCTCAATCAGGGGGAAACATCCATTTGTAACCCGGCATTGGGGCAAGGGAACCCTAAAGACAGCGCCTTTCTCCCCCAGGCTTGTCCTGAGTTTATCGAAGGGATTGGGGGCCGGGGGGCGATACTGGGATAGCTTGAGTATTTACGAAATTCGTAGAATTTGTGTAATTCTGGGGCAGTCAAGAATACCTCTGAACAGATGTCATTCCCCAAAGGGGACGATGTGCGAATGGAGCTTGCGGAATGAAGCAATCTCCCTCTCGCCAAGGATGAGATTGCTCACCTGCACTGCACCAAACGCAGTGCGGTGCAAGTGTCGGCGGTAATGCTGCCTCGCAGTGACACTCAACAAAGGCAGTATTCAAGCTATCCTTGACCACTACAAGATACGAGGAGAAGAGATGAAAGTGCTGGTTACCGGAGGCGCAGGATTTATCGCCTCTCATGTTGTCGATCTGTATATTGAAAACGGTTACGATGTTGTGGTGGTGGATGACCTTTCCACCGGTCACGAGTCCAACCTGAACCCGGCTGCCAAGTTCTACAAGCTGGATATCCGTGACCCGCAGTTGGTGGATATTTTCGAGAGAGAGCGACCAGATTTCGTCAATCACCATGCCGCCCAAATGGATGTGCGCCGTTCGGTGGTCGATCCGCTCTTCGATGCGGATGTCAATGTGCGCGGCTCATTGAATTTGATCGAGTGTGCCCGTAAGTTCAGCATCAAGCGTTTTGTCTACATCTCCACCGGTGGGGCTGTCTACGGTGAGCCGGAATACCTGCCCTGTGACGAGGGCCACCCAGTCAATCCGATCTGCCCTTATGGGGCCAGCAAGCACACCGTTGAGCATTACCTTTTCATGTATCACCTGAATTACGGTTTGAATTACACCGTGCTGCGCTACCCCAATGTCTATGGGCCCAGACAGGACCCTCATGGTGAGGCCGGGGTGGTGGCGATCTTTACGGGCCAGATGCTCAAGGGGGAGCAGGTCATTATCAACGGGGATGGAGAACAGACCCGCGATTATGTCTATGTGAGGGATTGTGCCCGGGCCAATTTGATCGCCATCACAAATGGAATCAAAAAACCGAAGGATGTAAATGGAATTTTCAACCTGGGTTCTGAGGTCGGCACCTCGGTCAACCAGATATTTGCCAACTTGAAGGATATCACCGGGTATAGGCTCGATCCTGTCCATGGCCCTGCCAAATTAGGGGAAACCCGGCATATTTACCTGAAAGCCGATAAAGCAGCTGCTCAATTGGGGTGGAAACCTGAGATTGGCTTGCGAGAAGGCTTAGAAGCAACACTTGGTTATTTTAAGTGTGCTGAACCAGTCATGGGCGGCAGTTAATAGTTTCTCGAATAATTCACATAAAAATGGAGGAGATCGTGAATTCTATTTACCGGTATATCACCAACCTGCACCATACATTAGATCAACTACCCGTAGACATCATCGAAGAAGTGATCGACTTGTTGCACAATGCCCGTATTCAAGGCAGGCAAGTATTTATCATCGGAAACGGAGGCAGCGCTTCGACGGCTTCCCATTTTGCCTGTGACCTGGGGAAAAATACCCGCAGCGAGGATATGCCCCATTTCCGTGTGATGGCTTTGACGGATAATATGGCCTCATTCTCTGCTTACGCTAATGATGAAGGTTATGAGAATGTCTTTACCCAACAATTGGCCAGCTTTGTACAGCCCGATGATATCGTGATCGGCATCTCGACCAGTGGTAACTCGACCAACATTGTCCGGGCGATTGAACTTGCTAATCAAGTGAGCGCCCAAACGGTGGGTTTCACTGGTTTCGATAGCGGTCTACTAGGAAACCTGGTTGATTGGAACATCCACGTCCCGAGTGACTGCATTGAGCAAGTCGAGGATATCCATCTGGTGTTAGAGCATCTCATTTGTACCGTATTGCGAGAAAGAATGATGGGAGGACACCTGGAATCTATGATAGATTTGCATCAAATTTCCTTCTCAGATGATGGTGGTAAACCATAACACGGCCTCCCGCCACAACCAAATAAATTTATCGCGGAGAACGCACACTTGCGCCGGAACGCATACCTATCCCGGCGTCCTTCCGGGAGTGCAGGTGGAGTTCGCCGAGAAAAACAAAGCAAAAACTCTGCGTTCTCCGCGCACTCTGCGGTAATAAGATTTGCGCGCATGAGGCAAATGTTTATCGGTAATACAATGAGTCCACTGAAAAAAGATTATCTCACCGCAGAGTACGCAGAGATCGCTGAGATTTTTAAATAATTAGTTTAAGATTTCTAAACTTTGCTCAAATCTTAGTACGAATTCTTAAACCTAGTTTAAAGTTTTTCTCTGCGTTCTTCGCGTTCTCCGCGGTAAAAGAGTTTTTTCAGTACACTCATCTATTGGAATCAAAACCGTAAGGACGAGCCACATTTTGGAATAAAGATAACAAAAACCATGAAGAAAGAAGAATATTTTATCGTGTATTTCGGAGGAAAATGATATGGATCGGTATGGAGCTAAAAAAAGTTCGAAGGTCTGGATTTGGATCATCGCGATTGTTCTTGTTGTTATGTGCTGCTGCCTTTTGGTGATCGGCGGCGGTTTTGTGTATTTCCGTTCTCAAAACACCAGCTACTCTAATGGTTCTGAAATTTTGCCAAACGTTACAGAGGTTATTGTAAACACAATCACGCCAGAAGATACGGTGTTACCCACGCCAGAAGATACGGTTTTACCCACGCCCGAGATAGAACTTAACGATTCTCAGCCTGTTCCTTCAGAACAACTATTGATGACTACCCGTTCAGGTATCTGGGCAATCAATGAGACAACACGTGAAGCAGTACAGCTAAGTTATGATCCGTTGGACGATTCCTGGGAAGTTAATGATGGTTTGTCTCCGGACAAGAAGTTTTTCGCTTATTTTACCGGTTTTGGCGGTGCCTCTATCAACCCAAGGTTGGTTGTGCTGGATGTTGAAAATCAGATATCCACTTTGCAATTGGAATTGACCGGACCAATTATCCAACCAGGCTTGGAGAGCACACATGGTGATCCGGCTTTTGAAGCATTTGGAGCTATGCAATTCACAGACAGCCTTGCTTGGTCTCCGGATGGAACCCGGTTAGCTTTTGTAGCAGCTCGGGATGGCGACAGCGCTGATATCTATCTTTTTAATCGAACTGATAATTCGATTACTCGCCTGACTGATGAAGCTGGACATGCCTCTGCTTTGCATTGGTCTCCAGACGGGCAACTTCTCCAATATATGAGTGTAAACACCTTTGGTACCGGTGCGGGATTTGATATGGAGGGCTTGTGGGTTTATGACTTCAATAGCCAAAAAGCGCAACTCCTGGAATCTTTGGATAGTGACGGGGAAGAATTTTTGGCATGGATGGATAACAGCAGTTTTTTGATAAATAGTTTTAGCCGCATTTGTGGAGGATTATATAATCTCCGGATTGTGGATGCAACCAGTTTTGACCAGCAGGTGATTGTTGATAGTGGTTTCACTGCCGTTGCCTACGACCCCGAAAATAAATTCGGCATGTTTTCGGTTGCGTATAACTACGATAATTGCGGCAGCGGTGAACCCCTGGGTGTTGGCTTGTTGATCTTTGGTGAAAGCGTTCCGGTTCTTGGTGATGACGGCCCGATCATTGGAGAAATTGGTCGCAAGAAATTTGAAGAAGTGATCGCATATAGTATTGGTTTCATTCCTCAAGGTAATCTTTTCACTGTGTATGGTGATGATGGCTTGCAAAATATTTACTACGATAATGTCTACAGTTTGAATATCCTGCCAGAGATCAAAGGGTTAAAACCCTACCCTGCTCCAAGCGGAGATTATTGGGCCTGGGCCTCATATCACAGCGGAAAAACCGGCCTGTGGATTACGGAAAACAATGACAATCCGATTCAGTTGTCTCCGCTTTTTACCGGCACACCGGTTTGGAGCCAGGACGGGAAAACGATCTATTTTATTGAGAATAACCAGCTCTTTTTGGCAAACGCGCCTCAATTCGATACGGAACTGCTGTTGGAATTGCCTGGTGTAGAATTATTAGCGTTGGTAAAGTGATTGTTTGGTTCTACGTTGTTATCAGATTTTCAGAAGATCCCCATATTATTTTCGTGGTGATCAAAGTAGCATTTCCGAGAAATGAGCGCAAGTGAGAAGGCAGCCCAACCCCACATTAACCATGACTCGCCTTCGGCTCCGGTAAGCGGCGCGAAAATCGCAAACTTTGGCTATAATGAATAATCGAGTCTTACAAACCCGGTGAGCAGGTTATGCCATCGTTAGCTCGCTGTAACACAATGCCATGTAGGATGAGACACGAGCATACTATGTTTATCCATGACATGAAGAAATCAAGCATAGAACAAGCAAAAGATGCCGCTCTGAGAGTTTTGCTTAATAATATACAAGGACCCTTTCGGGGGCTTCCTAGAACTGCCGGGTGGGGGTATCCTGAACCGTACACGCGTGATTTGATGATCGCATCATTGGGAATGCTGCCAAGTGGTGAAGAGAAGCTGATAAACAGCCAACGACAAGTTCTTGAAGCCCTGGCCACTAATCAATCTACACGAGGACATATTCCATCATTGGTTCACAATAGAAAAGATCGAGGGTCAAGTGACACAACCCCGCTTTTTCTGATAGGTGTTTCTCTTTATCGTCAGGTGACAGGAGAGAGAAATTTCCTGGAAAGCGCAGTCCAAAAGGCTCTTTTATGGATGAGCTATCAAAGTCCTGGTGATGCCATTGTTGTGGCGCAACAGCCGACCAGCGATTGGCGAGATGAGCAGTGGGTATATGGATATGGGTTGTATGTAAATACCCTGGTCTACATTTATCAGCGGCTTTACGGCATGGAGGATAAAGCCAAAAAGCTGAGAGCTATTCTAAACCAGGCGCATTTTCAAAGGAAAGGAGAAACCGATCTGCAGGGTGTGGGGTTTACGGTTCCGGGAAAGCCATATTATGCGCTTTGGGCATACAAAGTTCACCAAAGCAAACGGTTTGATTTACTGGGTAACAGTTTGGCGATACTATCGGGCATTGCCTCGCCATCTCGCTCAAAAGCCATTATTACCTGGATTGAGGCAGAATGCGAGTTATTAAGAAAAGAAAATCAGTTGGCAGCGAATCTTCCACCGAACTTGTTTCCGTTTATCAATCCTGAAGATGACGATTGGCATCCTCGATATTCAGAGTTCAATCTTCCAGGTGAGTATCACAACGGAGGTGTCTGGCCATTCATTTGTGGTTTCTACATCGCGGCCATCGTTGCCACTGGAGAATACGAGCTTGCAGAAAAGCATCTTGTTTCCCTGACAGAAGTGGTTCGTCTAAGCAATAATGCGAAGTTGGATTTTGGATTTAACGAATGGTTGCGAGCCCAAGATGGAGAGCCAATAGGACAGGATTGGCAAACTTGGTCAGCTGCGGTGTATCTCTATGCAGCTAAGTCGGTGGAAAGCAGGGATACCCTCTTTTTTGAAGATGTGAGAAGGACGTAAAGATATGTGAAGCACGCGGCCTAACCCCGGCTCAAGCTGCCCTGCCTTCGATAGGGACCGCGCGGCGCTAACAGCCTAAATTGGCCTGGGTTGAGCAACGCTAGGAGCAGAGAATCGCATCAACATTCGTGGCGCATTTGCCAAGTCTGGCCTGGGTCGAGTAGCATTCGGAGCAATCACGGCAGGCGGAAGAACGTCCGCCTGGTGCCGGAATGGGGCAGCGGCAGTCTGTAGGACGTGGGCGTCTACCCCCTGAGTTTTGCCCAATTCATCATGGGCGGACCGCCGGAATGGGTGTCGGGCGCAGGTTGGCTGGGAGATTCCGGCGTCGATGAAACCTTCCTCGGCCAGATGGGATACACCAGGAACCGCTGTCGCACATCAGTTCGGCCTTCAGCACGCCGTTTTACACCTTCGTGAAAGTGATCGGCACCGCGGGACAGCCGCACATCAACGCTCCCTTTGTAGGCGTCAACGCTGGGCAAATGACCTTCTACCCCAAAGATGGCAACCCTGAAGTCATCGCGGTTCCCGAGGTATACCTCTACCTGGGCGAAGTCGAGGATATGCACGCCGCCATAAACTGACCACGCTCGAACATGGGGGCTTACGAAATCGGCAAGTTCGGCTAAAATCATCCCCAAGTAGGAGTCTCCTACACTTGTTTTCGGGAACCAATCCGGTTATGATAGCGTCCTTAGACGCAATTACTCATCGCTCTAAATCGAAAGGTATCATCGCGAATAATGAGGGCGGAGGGGTCGCAAGTGTGCCCAGCATACTTGCGACCCCCCCAGCTTCCCCCGAATTATCGAGAAGATACACCGAAAGATCAGGTTCCCGGACGCGTACCAGGAGGCAAATTTGACTCCACGACATTCGAAGATATCTACTTTGATTTTTGGGGTTTTGGCATTTTGCCTGACAATTCCTGTACTCTCCTTTGCCGCAACGGAGGGAGCTTCGGCGGTCACGATGGAAGCTATCCCTGCTTACCAGGGCTATTTCAAATATGGCGAATGGCTGCCCATTTGGGTGACCCTGGATAACGCCGGGCCAGACCTGGAAGCCGAGATCCGAGTCAGGGTAAGCGGGAGTTATGCCAATAATGTCTACGCCGTGCCGGTCTCACTGCCTGCGGGAGCGCGCAAAATTATGCCGGTGTACGCCCTGCCCAATAATTTCTCTCATGAGATGAAAGTGGAACTGGTGGTTGGGGGTGAGGTTGTACTGGCTGAGAAACTCACCGTCCGGCCACAACCCAACATCAACTACCTGATCGGAATCATAGCCCGCGAACGGGGCGCACTGGCCTTGCTCCAGGGAATCCGGCTGCCCAGCAACCGCAGCCAGGTGCTGATCGACCTGACGCCGGGGGAATTGCCGGAACGATCTACTGGGTTAAATTCATTAGATTGCCTGATCCTGAACGATATCGACACCAGCAGCCTGACGCCGGGGCAGAAATCAGCCCTGACCGCCTGGGTGCAGCGCGGCGGGAGGTTGGTGATCGGCGGAGGGGCTGGCGCGATGCAAACCGCTGCCGGACTCCCTGGGGAACTGCTGCCGCTGAAGCCATCTGGTGTGGTTGACCTGGAGGAGATCGGCGCCCTGACAGACCTGGCCGGTTCGACTCCCATCCGAGTGCCCGGCCCGTTTGTGGCTGCTACTGGCGAACAGTTGAATGGTGTCACCCTGGCTGCCCAAGATGGGATCCCGCTCGTCCAGGAGTGGACCTTTGGTAAGGGGTATGTCACTTTCATTGCACTTGATTTAAGCACCGCCCCCTTCGACGCCTGGACGGGCACCACCTCTTTTTGGGAGACCCTGATCACCCCGGGAGCCGCCTACCCCGACTGGATGCCGCCCGATATGTCGCCGCGGCAAATGGCCTCCAACTCGGTCCAAAACGCCCTCTACAACCTGCCCAGCCTGGATCTGCCCTCGGCGCGCTGGCTGGCGATTCTGCTGGCGGTTTATATCATCCTGGTCGGGCCGGTCAATTATTCCATCCTGCGCTGGCGGAAGAAACTCCAACTTGCCTGGGTCACCATCCCGGTCATCACCCTGGTTTTTTCGGGGATGAGTTTTGGGCTGGGGTATGCCAAACGCGGCAACGATATCATCATCAACAAAATCGCTATCGTGCAGGCGCAGCCTGATGGCCCGGCCCAGGTGAACACCTATATCGGCCTGTTCTCACCAGCCAACCTGTCTTACGTGATCGAAGTGAAGGGCAACCACCTGCTCAGCCCGGTCACAATGGACTATTACGATCCCTGGACCGCCACGCTCCCAGATACCCAGGATGTGACCTACATCCAGGGGAATCCCAGCGGCGTGCGCGGGTTGACCGTCAGCCAGTGGTCGATGCAGAGCTTCATGACCGAGAGTACCTGGGAGATCGGTGATTTGAGCGGCGACCTGACGATCCAGGATGGCAAGCTGACTGGGACGGTCACCAACCAGACTGGCTACCCCATCCAGGATGTCGTGATCGTCTTGCAAAGCAATTTCCAGCGCCTGGGCGACCTGGAACCGGGAGAATCAACCGATGTCAGCCTGGATATGGACAACTTCGAGCAAAACCTGTTTTTTGGTAGCGGGATCAGTTGGCGGATCTACGAATCCCAATTCGATCCGTCCACGGGGCGCACTTCACGAGATGCCGAATTCAAGCGCATGATCCTGGAAGGTATCCTCGATCAAGCCACCATGTATGGCGGCAGCTTTGGCCCGGGTTCGACCCTCTCTGCCAAAGACCTGGCCTACTCTCCTGAAGCGACCCTCTTCGGCTGGATCGAC
This sequence comes from Chloroflexota bacterium, assembly GCA_043818215.1. Lineage (GTDB taxonomy): Bacteria > Chloroflexota > Anaerolineae > Anaerolineales > UBA11858 > JBDRGC01. The sequence continues at coordinate 17,166 of JBDRGC010000118.1, forward strand.
GAAGCCCCGCCCGAGGTACTCGTCAACGGGAATCTGCCCCAGGAAACCGCCAACACCCTTTATCTGACCCGGGTTGCCTACAATTTCTCGGAGGCTGAGAAGGTTGACGTGCCGGTGGGGATGATCCCTGGCCTGGTGGCCGAAATGCCTGCTTCAGGCGGGTTGTGCGGCGGATTGACCACCAGCCTGTGGTTTGACCGGGGCGAGGCTGTCTTCGAATTCATCCTGCCCCCAGAACTCAGAGGCCTCGATCTGGACAAATTGCAGCTCTTGATCAATTCCGACAGCGGTTGGATGAACGCTCCGAATGTAGAACTCTACCATTGGGAAACAGAGGCCTGGCAAACCCTGGAAAAAGCCAAATCCGGGGTCAACAACCTGCCAGAACCCGAAACCTGGGTCAGCCAGGACAGCATAGTGCGCGTCCGCCTGAGCCTGGAAAACAACTTTCAGGGCGGGGGTGGCTGCTACTACGCAGGACTCGGCCTGGAGGGTACGCGCAAGTAAGCGAGTCAGCGAGTCAGCGAGTCAGCGAGTCAGCGAGTCGGCGAGTCGGCGAGTCAGCGAGTCAGCGAGTCAGCGAGTCAGCGAGTCAGCGAGTCAGCGAATCAACAAATGAACCAATCAACCCACTAATCAACCAATTTACCAATTTAC